>CAZCDK010000077.1:0-11240 GCA_964497285.1 uncultured Anaerolineaceae bacterium
CGGCTGACGCGCCCGTAGGTAGGGTCGATGCCCACGTTGCCGCAGAGCGCGGCGGGCTGGCGGATGCTTCCGCCGGTGTCGCTGCCAAGGGCGACCAGGCATTCGCCTGCACTCACCGCCGCCGCCGACCCGCCTGAACTGCCGCCAGGCACCAGGTCGAGGTCCCACGGGTTGTGCGACGGGCCATAGGCCGAATGGTCGGTGCTGGACCCCATGGCGAACTCGTCCATGTTGGTCTTGCCAACCGTCACGGCGCCGGCGCGGCGGGTCTGCTCGTAGACGTGGCTGTCGTACGGTGGGACGAAGTTGCCCAGGATCTTCGAACCCGCGGTAGTGCGCACGCCCTTTGTGACTATGACATCTTTCACTCCCACCGGGATGCCGGTGAGCGGGGTTGCGGTCCCGGCGGCGAAACGGGCGTCGGCTTCGCGGGCCTGTTCGAGCGCTAGCTCCGGGGTTGGTGTGATGAAGGCGTGGACGCGGCCTTCGACGGCGGCCATGCGGTCCAAGACGGATTCGGTCAGCTCCACCGCGGTATACTGCTTCGACCGGAGCCCTTCGTGAGCTTCGTGGGCGGTGAGTCTCCACAGATCGTTCATTCGAGGACTGCCCTGACGCGGAAGAAGCCCTCCTCCGCCTGGGGAGCGTTGGCCATGACCTCGGCCCTGGGCAGGGAGGGAGAAACTTCATCCGCCCGCATGACGTTGGAGAGAGGGAGGGGGTGCGCCGTCGGTTCGACACCGTCCGTTTCGACGGAAGAGAGCGCCGCGAAATGGTCGAGAATGCCCGAGAGCTGGGCGGTCAGGCGTCCTACGTCAGCATCTGAGACCGAGATCCGCGCCAGCCGGGCAATGTGGAGGACTTCTTCGGGCGTGAGAGACATGAGCAGAAGGGTACAACGGCGGGGCCTTTACCGCCCGGATAGATCGTTGTGACGGCTTTGCTACGCTCGGGGGCGATGCGGACCTCTGCGCATCCCGGATTCCCATGCTGGCCGGTTGCCCCTGCCCGGGAAGAAGACAGGCGATGAGGCCGTCGACAAAGCGAAGGCTACTCCGAAGGCGCAACGAGCAGCACCGCGCCAGGGGTGGGTCCTGGGCGGCTGTCGCCCTGCTTGCGCTCGTGGCGTTTGGTGCGGGGGGCGCGGCCGGAGCCTTCGGCAGCGTGTTCTATGTCTACAACTCGTACGCGCAGGACTATGTCCCGATCACGGAGAAGCTGGCGCAGACCAACCTCGGCCTGACCGAGATCTACGATCGCGGCGGCCCGGATGGCGGCGTGAAGCTTGGCTCGCTGACCAACCCCGACCAACAACTCCTCTCCCCCGTTGCCCTCGACCAGATCTCGAAGAACATGATCGATGCGACGGTTTCAACCGAAGACAACAGCTTCTGGGACAATCCGGGCATCAACCTGCGAGGTCTGATGCGTGCGGCATACGAAAACTACGTTGGCGGCGGCATTGGGAGCGGAACTGGTGGCTCTTCAATCACACAGCAGCTGATCAAGAACGTCTACATCTGCCCGAGTATCGGCGACGAGAAGACGCGCTGTGCGACGGCAGAGCGCACGCTCGACCGGAAGCTCCGGGAGATCACGTACGCGATCGAATTGGAACAGGACTATACAAAGGAGCAGATCCTGGAGTGGTACCTGAACCAGATCTCCTACGCGGACCGGTACATAGGCGTCGAGGCGGCGGCGCAGGGCTACTTCCACAAGAGCGCGGCCGATCTGACGCTGGCGGAAGCGGCGCTGTTTGCCGGGATCCCGTCGTTCCCTACGCGCTATCATCCACGGCTCAACTGCGAGAAGGACGATGCGGGGACGTGCGTCGTCGACGCCGAAGGGCGCACGACCGTGACGGGCGAGGCGAAGGAGCACCAGGAGGATGTCCTGGACCTGATGGTGGCCCACGGCCGCGCCACTCGCGTGGAGGCGGACGCGGCCAAAACGGAAGTGCTGAAGGTCTATGCCGCCAACAACCCGCTGAAGGCGGCGGCGTTCATCGACAACCAGGTTGAGCCTCGCCTGGTGCGCATGTGTGAAGCGGGAATCCTTCCCAGGATCCAGGGGACGACCGATTGTGCGTCGCAGGTACATTCGGCGGGGTACAAGGTGACCACGACGCTCGATTGGGTCGCAACCGAGCAGGCCCAACGATTCATCGCGGAGTGGATTGCGGACGGTCTGTCGAAAGGGTGCGAATGCTACAACGCGGCGATTGCCACGATCGAACCGAGTACGGGCCAGGTAGTCGTGTACGCCCCGAATCGCGACCCGTCGTCCGTTTCCGACAGCCGGATACGGGGGGATATCGACCAGCTCAACGAGATCAACCAGCCCGGCTCATCCTTCAAGCCGGCGGTCTACCTCAACTGGTTCGACACCCAGAACAAGGCGCCGATGAGCATTCTCTGGGACACGAGCCCTCTGACGGTTGAGGGCACTGCGATCACAAACCCGCGCTCGGGCGACCCAAAGACCGAGGGACTCATTTCGGCTCGCGCCGCCCTCGGCGGTTCGCAGAACGTGGGCGCCTTCAGGGCCGCCCAGGAGGGCGGCGTTGACAACGTGATCGCGATGGCCAAGAAGCTGGGAATCACGACGCTCGACCAGCACTTCGACCCGACGTTCCGTAACCACCAGGCAATCACCTACGGCGCGTCGATCGCGACGGGCGGAGCAAACATAAGGGCGATCGACATGGCTTACATGAACGCAACGATCGCCAACATGGGTGCCATGGTGGGGGTTCCGACGCACGCGAAGACCGTGGAACTGAAGAGCCTGAAGAGCACCGCCCTTGACACGGGTGCAGACTACGACCTGGCGCGCAAGCAAGCCCTGGACTTTGCCCGGGGAAACATCCGCATCCCGGGGACGCGTGAACTCGATCCGATCGTCGTCTTGCAGGTGAAAGCCGCCGACGGCTCGGTCGTTTTCACCCAGCCCGACCCTGAGCGAAAGCAGGTTGTAGACGCCGGATCGGTCTGGCTTCTGCACTCGATCATGTCTGATTGCGGGGCGCGATTCATCATCTGGGGGTGCGGAGGGTCGAACAACGACCTTGGGCTGGATTCATTCATGGACAACAGCGTGAAGATCCCCGGCGGTGTGAAGACCGGAACGCAGCAAGGACCGCTAAACGCGGTCGACACGCTTGCGACGTGGATGAACGGTTATTCCCGGTATGCGGGGACCTCGGTGTGGGTCGGCAACGCCACCAAGGAACTGGTTCGCGACGGACCGCCCAACTATCCTTCGGCGAATGCGACGGTGCGCCTGTTCAAGAATTGGATGGGCTGGTACCACTCCTATCTACGCGAGAAGGGGGTATTCACAGCCCCGGCCGGCTTCGAGGCGCTGAGGCCGAAGAACGTGGCGCAACGGGAGTTGGAGACGCCGGCCACCGACCGGGGCCTCGCAGGCGGATGTGACCAGAAGGTGGCCGGCTGGGTTCGCACGGACGTGACGTACGCGAGTGAATGCGAAGAGAGGGAGGTCGACAGCCGGAATGGGCTCCTGGTCAGTGACCAGACGCCCGCGCAGTTCCGGGTGACGCGCAAGTTCGTCAAGCTGCCAGGGCTCAAGCCGGAGCTTGCGGCCGAGCTGGTGAAGGAGCTGAAGGACAAGAACATCCCGATTGCGCCGACGGACAAGAGCACGGGCCAGGCAGCAGTGGAGATCAACAACCTGACCAACGGGAAGACCGTGACGGGAACGACGCAGGTGGTCGGCAGCATTGCGACTTCGCAGCTCAAGTCGTGGAAGCTCGAGATCGGCGCGGGCGGGAATCCCGGCGAATGGAAAACCATCGGGCAGGGCGACAACCCGGTCTCCAACGCGATCCTCGGTGTGATCGATACGAAGGAACTGCAGAACGGGGTCTACACGGTTCGGCTCTCGGCTGAAGACGCGCTGCTGAAGAGCCTGGTGACTTCGGTAACGATCAACGTGGTCAAGGGACCCACGACCCCCACTCCGACGCCCAAGCCCGGGAGCACGCCGACCCCACAGGCGGGCACACCGGTTCCGGGGACGTAGCTTCAGCGGAAGCGGTAGCCGGGTTCGAGGCCGGTGGCGCGAGCCCACTCGACGGCGGCCATCTTCTTCTCCCCCGCCGGTTGGACGCGCAGGACGCGCAGGACGCCGCCGTTGAGGCGCACGTCGAACCCCTGATCGTCGACGCGGAGGACGCGCCCCGGCATCCCGGGCTCCTGTTGGCCCGTGAGGCGGCAATCGAAGATCCGGACCTGTTGCTCATTCCGAGTCGCCCAGGCACCCGGCTGTGGGTTGCACCCGCGGATGAGGTTGTAGATTCGTACGGCGGGCTCGTACCAGCGAATCCGGGCGTGCTCGTCGCGGCAGGGCGGCTCATAGGTGGCGAGCGTATGGTCCTGGTGAAGCTTCGGGGCTTTGTCTTCGGCAACCAGGCTCACGGCCTCGGCCAGGGCATCGACGCCCATGCCGAAAAGGCGATCGAAATAGAGCGAGCCCACGGTGTCGTCTGGTCCAATTGGACAGGTCTTTCTCAGCAGGACGGGGCCGGTGTCGACGCCCTGGTCGGGCCAAAAGATGGTCAGTCCCGTTTCCGCGTCGCCGTTGATGATCGCCCAGTTGATGGCGGAGGAGCCGCGATGCAGGGGCAGCAGGCTCGGGTGGTACTGGATTGTGCCCAGGCGGGGCGCCGTGAAGACGGATTCGGGGAGAATGTCGGTGACGAAGGCCATCACGCAGAGGTCGGCGGCGGCACCTGTCCAGCGTTCGTGGGCCTCGGGGGCCTTGAGGGACGCCATGTCGACGGGTGTGATGCCAGCTGCGGTGGCGGCTGACCACAAGGGATCGGGACGGCCTCCTGCGACAGGCGCAGGGGCACTGACGCCGGTGATCGCGAACCCGGCCTCGCGGAGGCGATTGAAGGCAGCCTCACCGAATGCGGCCTGGCCAATGATCGAAACGCGCACTTTGCCCTCCCCGGGGCCTTTCGCACCGGCGGGCGAAACGGTATCACCCTCGCGGTGGAGGGGCGAGGGGAGTGGCAAGCGTTCTCGCCAGGTGAGGCCTGGGGGACTACACTCGTCGATGTGGACATCGACCAGACCGCAGGAGTGAGATGGGGCGACGCGACGTGCGTTGCCCCTGTACGCCGGGGCTGACGCGTTCGGCGCCGGGGCCCTGGTGGCCAAGTCATCATTCCGGGGAGCAGTTGCGTGGTCTGTGTAGAGGTTGCGTCCATTGGGGACGCCGAAGCCATCCATCAGCTTGTTGCACTCTGGGCGGACCGGGGGGACATGCTGCACCGCGCCCTCGGCGAGGTGTATGAGTCGATCCGTGACTACAAAGTGGCCCGGGCCGAAGGCAGGGTAGCCGGGCGCGGAGCGCTGCACATACTTGGTTCGGACCTTGCCGAGATCCGCTCGTTGGCAGTCCATGAGGAGGCGCAGGGGGCGGGGATCGGTGCCGCCATCGTGACCGCATGCGTGGACGAGGCGCGCGCCATCGGGCTCGAGCGGGTCTTCGCGTTGACCTACAGGCCGGGGTTTTTCGAGAAGCAAGGGTTTCGCGTGGCGAACGTGATGGAGTTCCCCCAGAAGGTCTGGAACGAGTGCGTACGCTGCCCGTTCTTCACCAACTGCAAAGAAGTCGCGGTGGTGCTGGATCTTGTCTGACGGGATGTGGCGTTCTCCCGTTCAAATGCGGTGGACCTTGGCGGCGGTGCCGTAGGCGCAGACTTCGGTCCAGGTTCCGCCGATGTCCGAGCTGTCAAAGCGCATGGCGAGGATGGCGTTCCCGCCCTTGGCTTCGGCCTCGGCGACCATCCGTTCAACGACCTGATTGCGGCTATCGGTGAGCGCCTGGGTCATGCCTTTCAGTTCGCCACCGAACATGGATTTCAGGCCAGAGCCAATCTGAGAGCCGATGTTCCGAGACCTGACGGTGAGACCGAAGACCTCGCCCAGGATTTCGGTGACTTCGTAGCCGGGCAGATCGTTTGTGGTGGTGATGAGCATTGGAGGAACCTCCGATGAGTGCTGGGGAGAGGCTCGCACTTCAGGGAGAGGAGTGCCAGCACCAGCACTACCCGCAGTCGTCGAGAGAGTCAAAAGCCGCGACGGGGAGGGTGTCGGCGTTGAGGCCTTTGCCGGAGGCCACGGTCACACGCGTGGTGAAACGGCGGTCGTCAAGGGACAGTTGACCAAGGTAGAACGAGAGACGCGCGGCAAGGGCGCTCGCTCCGGTGGGACCAGTTCCCTGGAGGACAATGCCGAAGCTCGTCCCGGTTAGGCGCCCGACCGCGTCTGTGGCGCGGGAGTACCTGCTGATGAGCTGTGAGACGGTCCGGAGAACACCATCGCCAGCATGGATGCCATCGGTCCTGTTGATGGCGGCGATGCCTCCGACCTTCACCAGAGCAAACGAAAGCGCCGCGGCCGGCGCCAATGATCCGATGGTTTCCAGGCGTTCAAGGAGAGCCTGCCGGGTGGCCACGCCGCAAAGGGGGTCGCGTTGAGCGGGCTTGAGGACTTCATGAAGAGCTGCGGGTTGGCCGCCGAATGCGACTGGACGAGGTTCGTCAGTCCGGCAAACAAGGGCGAGGTGTGCGGGGAAGCGGGACAAGGCCATGAGGTTCCACCTTCGAGATCGGGTGGATTGTCCTATGGGGGAGACGGGGCACGGATAGGCAGAAACCCGGATCGGTCAGACCGAGTTCCCGAATTCTACGGCGGTTTCTCCGGAAGCGGCGCCATCACGGCGCCGCGCGCGCCATCGCCGTTGCCGGTACCAGAAGAAGACGGCGCTGGCCAACACGCCGAAAACCCAGACGCCGCCGTACGCGAGCGTGATGCGAATGTCGCGGCCCAGGCCATCGCCTGCGGCAACGGCAACAAAGGTGGGAAGAAGCATGCCCAGGAAGCTGAAGAGGAAGAACCGAAGGAAGCGGATGGAGGTAAGGCCGGCGACGAAGCTCACCCAGTCGAAGTTGACGACGGGAAGCATGCGCGCCAAGAAGATGACCCTCCCGCCCATCGTCTCGGCGACGTCATCCATGCGGCGGGCCATCTTGCCGCCGATGAGGCGGGCAAGGTGTCGGCGACCGAGCCAGCGCGATGTGTAGAACGCCAGGACGGATCCGAGCATCATGCCGCACATTGAGTATGCGGTACCTATGATCGGGCCCCAGGCGAATCCGGCGGCGATGAAGATGGGCGCGTTAGGGATGGGCGCAACGAGGACGGAAAGGGCCAGAACGGCCATGTAGACGATCGGTCCCAGGATGCCCCAGCCGGCAACCCATTCGCGGAAGGGGTCGGGGTCGAAATCGTAGGAGATGCCGAGGTACCGCGAGAGGAGGGCGTAGAGCAGAACGCAGACCGCGAACGCCCCGGCGATACCAAAGACGACGCGCTTTTGCAGCAAGAGAGGGGTCGATTCGCCTTCAAAGGCGAAATCCTCGAGGGAGGGCTTGCGCAGATGGACGAGATGGTGTTCTTCGGGCTGCGTCATGAAGTCAGGCTATCAGAGGACCATGATGCGCAGGAACAGGTAAAGAAGGGGCATCACCAGCAGAATGGAATCCAGCCGATCGAGGAAGCCACCGTGCCCTGGAAGAAGGCCGGAGGCGTCCTTCACACCCATACGCCGTTTGATCCAGCTTTCCATGAGGTCGCCGAGGATGGCGGCGATGGGCATGAAGGCCGCGAAGAACGCGATCCTCGGGGCGGAAACGCCGGTGGCGAACGCGGCGTTGAGGGCGAATACGGCCGCCGCACCCGTGGCATAGCCTCCCGCGGCGCCTTCCCACGTCTTTCCTGGGCTTATCCTGAGTGCCATTCGGTGAGTGCCGAGGGCCCGGCCCACCGCGTAGGCTCCGGTGTCGACCGCGAAAGTTGAGAGCAGACCAAGGAAGAGCCACTCGCGGCCATTCGGGCCATCGCGGACGAGGATGACGGAGGAGGAGAGAATGCCGACGTACAGGAGGCACCAGGCTCCTACGCGATATGGCTTCCGCGGACCGAAGAGGTTCGTTCGGCTGTGGCCGATCGACGCGGCGGCGAGGGCGATCGCGGCACCAAGGGGAACGGCGCGAGGCTCCCAGTGTGCAACCAGCACAATGACAGCGACGAGGAGGAAACCCGGCTGTCGGGCGGCCGCCTCGCGAATGGGGAGCGACGGGAGAAGCCAGCCATGGATGAATTCGGCGCTGGCAAGGGCGGCGACAGTCGCCGCGGCCAGAGCAAAGGGCCATCCCCCCAACCAGGCGAGGCCGGCAACGAGGGGCAACCCCACCGCCGCGGTCAGGACTCGGGTCTGGAAGTTGGATCGGGTCATGGACAGGCCGTGAGGCGCGAGGCCGGCGTGGAATGGGAGCAAAATGCGCCACTCACGGCGCGCGGAAGGCTTGAATGTCCTCCGGGAGCTGGCCAAACTTCCGCTTGCGCCGCCCGTATTCGGCGAGGGCCACATCGATGTCTTCGCGTCCGAAGTCAGGCCAGTAGGTGTCGGTGAAGAAGAGCTCGGAATAGGCGCTCTGCCAAAGGAGGAAGTTCGAGATCCGGGTGTCGCCGGCGGTGCGGATGATGAGGTCGGGGTCGGGAGTGCCCGCTGTGGAGAGGCAGTCCCCGAACGCTTCCTGGGTGATCTCATCGGGTTCCAGATGCTGCGCGGCGATCTTGCGGGCAGCCATGACAATGTCATCGCGACCGCCGTAGCTGAAGCAGATGCTCAGGACAAGCCCGGAATTCGACGCCGTCCGCGCGACGGCGTCATTGACCTGGAGCTGGAGTCGGCTCGGGAGGGTCTCGATGTGACCAAGCATCTTGAGGCGGACGTTGTTGCGGATGAAGTTGTCGACTTCGCGCCTGATGAAGCGGCCGAGAAGGTTGATGAGGGCCCGCACTTCGGGTGCGGGGCGACCCCAGTTCTCGGTGCTAAATGCATAGAGCGTGAGGTACTGCACACCGTGATCGCTGAAGCGCTCAATGATGCGCCGGATGTTCTCGGTCCCGGCTCGGTGACCGGCGGCGCGGGGCAGGCCGCGCTGCTTCGCGCAGCGGCCGTTTCCATCCATGAGGATGGCGACGTGGCGCGGGACACGTCCGCCTGACACGGCCGAGATGACGTCACCAAGATGCTCGGCGGTGGCGGTGCTCCGGCCGGCCGGCTCGTCGGTGGCGGCCCTATACCTCAAGGAGGTCGGCCTCCTTCTTCTTGCTTTCGGCGTCGATGAGAGCGATGTGCTGGTCGGTTAGGCCCTGGAGAGCCTCTCGTGACGCTTGATGTCGTCCTGGGAGATGTGGCCGTCCCTTTCCGCCTTGCGCAGCTCGTCATGGGCGTGGCGGCGCACGTTGCGAACGGCGACACGGGCCTCTTCCGACTTGTGGTGCACCTGCTTGACCATGTCCTTGCGACGTTGCTCGGTGAGAGGGGGGATGGGCAGACGGATGAGCTGGCCATCGATGGCGGGATTGAGACCAAGGTCCGAGGCCTGGATTGCCTTCTCGATGGCGCGGACGGCGCCGCGATCCCAGACCTGGATGGTGAGCATCCGGGGCTCAGGAGCGTTGATGGTGCCGAGCTGCTTGAGCGGAGTGACAGCCCCGTAGTAGTCGACATCGAGCGTCTCAATGAGGCTCACGTGGGCGCGGCCCGTGCGGATCCCGTTCAGGTCCCGCTGAAGCGCTTTGACGGCTCCGTTCATCTTCTCGTCGGCGCTGAGGAGGGTTTCGTCGGGATCGATCATCTGGTTCCTCGCTGGGATTACAGGGTGTGAGCGGTTTCGGCGCCGGGGTGGGAGGATACCACGGTGCCCACATGGACGCCGTTCAGGGCATGGTAGATGCTGTCATCCGCGCGCACGTCGAAGACGACAATGGGGAGTGCGTTCTCCATGCAGAGGCTGAGGGCGGTGCTGTCCATCACCTGCAACCGGCGCTGGATAGCCTCAATGTAGGTGAGGTGGGCGAAGCGAACAGCGTTTGGCACCTTGCGAGGGTCGGCGTCATAGACGCCGTCGACGCCGTTCTTGGCCATGAGCAGGGCCTCGCAATCGACTTCGATCGCGCGCAGCGCGGCGGCGGTGTCTGTCGTCATGTACGGATTGCCGGTCCCGGCGGCGAAGACGACGACGCGGCCCTTTTCGAGATGTCGAATGGCGCGGCGACGGATGTACGGTTCGGCAACCTGGGCCATAGGAAGGGCCGTCTGGGTGCGCACGACGGCGCCGACTTTCTCGAGGGCGTCCTGAAGCGCGAGCGCGTTCATGACCGTGGCGAGCATGCCGGCGTAGTCCGCCGTGGCGCGTTCCATGCCAGTCTCGGCAATCGTCGAGCCGCGCCAAAAGTTGCCGCCCCCAACGACGAGAGCGACCTGGACGCCTTCGGAACTGGCGCGGGCGATCTGGCGAGAGAGGTCATCAATCGTGATGGCGTCGATGCCAAACGGGCGTTCGCCCATGAGGGCTTCGCCGCTGAGCTTGACCAGCACCCGCCGGTAGGCACCAGGCACGAGCTCTTCCTTCCCGGTTAGCGGCCCAACTCGAAACGCTCGAATCGGCGGATGCGGACGTTTTCCCTGGTCCGGGCAACGGTGTCCCTGACGAGGTCGCCGATCGTGCGGGAGCCGTCGCGAATGTAGGGCTGGCTGAGGAGACAGAGCTCGGCATCGGTGCCTTCGACGTCTGTTCCGTCGCGGTCTTCGGGCGAGACGAACCGCGGGTTCATGGCGGCCACCTGGAGTGCGACGTTCCGCGCCAACTGGCGGAATTCGTCGGTGTTGGCGACGAAGTCGGTTTCGCAGTTGAGTTCCACGAGGACGCCGATGCGCCCGCCGGCGTGGATGTAGCTGTCGATGATGCCGTTGCTGGTTTCGCGTTCGGAGCGCTTGGCGGCGGCGGCGACGCCCTTCTCGCGGAGGATTGCGGCCGCCTGCTGCATGTCGCCGCCAGCCTCTTCGAGGGCACGCTTGGCATCCATCACACCTGCGCCGCTGGACTCACGGAGTTCCTTGACCATTGCCGTAGTGATTTCCACGAAGGTTCGTTACTCCTGCACCGTGGCTTCGGTTGTGGCGACGGCCGCCTGGACGGCCGCCGAGATGACAGTGACGGAGGCTTCGGCGGGTGCCTCGGTAGCCTCATCGGGGGTCGCGCTGAAGGCGCCGGTCTTTAGCGCTGATTCGGCTTCGGCGGCAAGGCGCGCCATATCGTCGCCATGGACGCCGGGGCCCACACCGGACTC
>CAZCDK010000077.1:11250-11491 GCA_964497285.1 uncultured Anaerolineaceae bacterium
GTGGGCATGGGCTCCGGTGCGCTCGGCGCTGTCGCGGGCGGAGCGGCCTTCGATCGCGGCGTCGGCGACCTTGCCGAGGATGAGCTTGATGGCGCGAATCGCGTCGTCGTTGCTGGGGATGGGGTAGGCCACGGGATCGGGATCGCAGTTGGTGTCGACGAGGGAGACGATAGGGATATTGAGGCGCACGCACTCGGCGACGGCGATGTCTTCCTTCACGGTATCGATGATGAACACGGCG
>CAZCDK010000078.1:0-6004 GCA_964497285.1 uncultured Anaerolineaceae bacterium
GATGGTGGCGGCGAAGCCGTTGCCCCCGGCAAAAACGCGGCGGCCAGGGCAGTGCGCCGTTGCCCTGGCCACCATCGATCGCTTCGGATTGCTACTGGACGAGCTTCCCACCACCCGCGCCCGCCGATGGAGGACTCTTTCCTGGCGCATGGCAGTCGGTGCAGCGGCCGCGGTTCTCAATGCTGTGTGGGATGCCGGGCGTGCCCCCCTTGCGCTCCTGGTGGCAGAGCGTGCAGAGCTGCTCGCTTCGGCCTGCGTGGGCGGGAGTCAGCGACAACGCCCTTTCGCCCGTGTGGCACGTACCGCACTTCTCACCCTGCATCAGCGAGTGTGGCACGGTTGCGACGACCTTGTGGCAAGTCCCGCACTTCTGTGCCTGCGTTGCCGGGTGCGGAGCCGCCGGCGGGCCCGATGCCGGGATCTGGTGGCAAAGGTCGCAGGCATAGGCGGGGCGGTCATTGTGGCTCACAGGCAATCCCACGACCGGCCCATGGCAGGAGACGCACGACTTGTCCTTGAAATTCAGGTGCGCCATCAGTGGCGGTGGGACTGTCCCCGCCTTGTGGCAGGTCTGGCACTGGTCGTCCGGGGCCCCGGCGTGCCGGACCGGCATCGGCGCCAGGCGCCCTTCCGAATGGCAGAAGCTGCACTCCTCCCAGCCCGACACCTGGTGCGGGATCACGGGCATCGGTTTGCCCTTCACGAGCTGGTTGTCCTTGACGTGGCAGGCTGTGCAGTCCTCGTGCATCGGCATGGCGGCCGGCGGTTGTTGCGCTGGCGCCGTAGTGACCAGCGAGGCTGCCGGTGCGGGGCGCAGTGCCTTCTGCCCGATCGTGAGCGATTGACAGGACGACGCCACGACGAGGAACAGGCCCCCGGCCACCGTGGCCGCCAGGATAGCGAGGAAACGACGGATCATGCGCGGGTCAGGTCTCATCGGTGAGCACCTCCATCCCGGATGCGCCGCCCGCGCCGGCCCGCTCGCCGGTGTGACGCGCCAACCCGTCGGTCGCTTCCGCGATCGCCGGGCGTACCGTTTCGGCCCGCAGGTCGGCAGCGGCGGCAACAGGGGAGACATGGGCAACAGGAACAACAGGAGCAACTGGGACAGCCGGCGCAGGCATGCGCGGTGCCGACTGTGGGACTGCCACCTGGGGACGGGGCGCCGTCAGGCGGCTGTACTCGAGCGGGTGGTCTTCCGCATAGCGCTCACGCGAGAGCTTCCCCGTAAAGATCGCCGGGTTGAACGGGAAGACCCACGGCGCCAGGTGTGCGTTGAACATGTGGACGATCACGATCCAGCCAACCGCCAGCACCGCTTCATCGCCGTGGACTGTCGTGGCCAGTGGGATCACCTGGCCGGGCAGCACTTTCGTCACCGCCACGGCGAACATCAACACGACTCCCGACGTGCCGATGACCGCGATCCCCCAGAACACCGCCCAGTAGTCGAACTTCTCCAGGTAGCTGAAGCGCCCGAACCGGGGCTTCTCCTCTTCCAGTCCGAGGAAGAAGCGAACCATGTGGAATGCGTCCTTGATGTCCTTCGGCGTGGGGATCATCTGGAAGGCGCCGAACCGCCGCTGCACGCCGATGCGCACGAACAGGTATCCCACGTGGTAGAAGCAGTCCACCAGCATGATCACGCCCGCGGCGCGGTGGATAGTCCGCACGGCCTCCAACCCGCCAAGCAGGCTCACCCACCACTGGCTGGCCCCCAGCTCGCTGAACCGCTGCGGCAGCCCGGTGAGGGCCAGCGCGATGAACGTCGACATCATCAGGAAGTGCTGCACTCGCTGGTGCGTCTCGAAGCGGACGATCGCATCCTCGCCGGCTTCCTCCCACGACTGGGACGATGCAAATGCCTGGCCTTGGTACCGTGTTGATGCGCTCATTCCGGTCTCTCCCGGTTGCGAAGGATTCGCGCTTTCGCGACTCCCCAGCGCAGCACATCCAACTCCACGTGAAGGATGCCGAACGCCAGGACAGAAGCCATGAGGACGAGGAGGAAGCGGCCCGCGAAGTAGCTCGGCGCGAACCAGCTGGCCGAAGGCTCGCGGTGACCAATCGAGGCGGCCGCGAATGTGCCACTCGCTCCTTCGTGGCAGCGAGCGCAGGCCTGGCCTCGCTGTTCGTTCTTCCAATCGCGAACGCGGGTCACTCCGTGCGCGCTGTGGCAGTCGGTGCACCCCGGCGCCCTCTTGTCACCGAGATTCCCCACGATGCCGTGGGCCGTGTGGGAATAGGCTTCGTATGCTTCGCGGTGGCACGAGGAGCAGACCGCCGTCTCGTCGATGGCCGCCGCTACCTGGCCTTTCGTCGCTCCGGGATGCGGGATTTCCGACTGGTTTGGGTGGCACTGGGCGCACGGAGTGTGGGCGTGCGCCGAAGCTGTGAACACCTGGGGATCGATCGTCTCCAGGGCCTGCTGGCCGCCGGTGACCTTCTTCACCAACCCCGGCTTGCTGTGGCAGGCTATGCAGAGATCGTTGGACCGGTACACCGCCTGGGGAGTGGCCGCCCCTGCGGGCGAGCCCGCCACCCGGCTGCTCGCCGCTCCGTCACCGGTGTGCCCGGACGCCCCTGCGGTTGCGCAGGCCGTCGCCATGAGAGCTGTTGCGGTCATGGCAGCCAGCCCCCAGATCACTCGCCTGGCCGCCGCTGGGCCATGCTTTGACGGGTTCGACTCCATGATTTCCCCTCACCATCGCACGATGATCGCGGCCCAATAGCCGCCGACAAGTGCTGTGGCCACGCCGCCGAGGGCGGTCAGCCCCTGTGCGATTCCCGCTGGCACCAGGTGCTGGCGGAGCCGCTGCATCGCCTCGCTGAACAGAAACAGCCCGAGGCCAAGGAGCAGGCACGCACTCAGGAACTCAATCGCAGTGATGACAGGCATTTTTTCTAGCCCTCCTTGTTCGATTCATTCGCTGGCGGCGCGGCGAAACCGGCGCCGGAGTCGCTCCAGAACCGGGACTGAACACACGCTGCCACCAGCCAGAGGATCCCGAGGATCAGCGCAACCGCCGCGACCAACACCAGCCACGTGTTGAACACCGACGTCACCAGCATGACGACGCCGGCCAGGATCGCGACCTCGGGCACAAGGGAGACACTTGAACGGTCGAACATCGCGCTGCCTTCGCCTCTTTCGGTATCACTTATATGGTTGGCTCTTGTGAAAGGGCGCACAATGATACGGATCGGCCGTCTTCGTGCTATGAGCGTGCTAATTCCCATGGGAAATGAGGTCCAAAACACGTCCTGACGCCCGCTAGTGGCACTTCCGCGCCCCTCCCATGGCCACACCGTGCCATTCCCGATCGACCTCCCCGGGCCACCAGCCCGCTCCTTGGACCCGCGGATCTCGCGCCCCGCGGATCGCAACCAGGCACGGTCTTCCGGTCTCGTTCGCGACAATTTCGAGTCCCGCGGGGCCGATCGGGTAGGTCCCCATGCCGGATGGTCGCCCCTGTGGCCGCAGCCTGAGTCAGCCATTTCCGCCTCCAAAATGGGCGCGGCCAACGGCCGCCGGGCCCGTTTGCGGGCACCGGTACCGCCGTACCGGCCGGATCGGGCTATGCCTACGCTTGTGGCGTGATGATCCCGCGGCGCATCGCATACATCAGGAGCTGCATCCGATCGTGGAGCCCCAGCTTCTCCATCAGATGAGCGCGATGGTTGTGGACCGTGTGCTCGCTGATCTGGAGCACGTTCGCGATCTCCTTGTTCGTGTTCCCCGACGCAATGAGCGGCAGCATCTCGCGTTCGCGGTCAGTCAGGATGTTGTACCGATCGGGTTCGCCTCGCTGCGGCCCCGCCGCCACGAATGCGTTCACCAGCAGGCTTGCCATGCTCGGGTCGATGTAGCACTTGCCTCCCGAAAGGGCCCGGATGGCGAGAATAAGCTCGGACTCCTGGGCTGCCTTCGTCAGATAGCCATCGGCGCCGATGTTCAGGGCATGGTAGAGGCACTCCTCGCTCTCATGGATGGTGAGTATCAGCACCTTCACGTCCGGCATGGCGTTCTTCACCATGCGCGTCGCCTCCAGGCCGCCCAGCCCTGGCATCGTGATGTCCATCAGGATGACGTCCGGCAGCACTTCTTTCGCGCGATCCAGCACCTCGAGCCCGCCCTCGGCTTCTCCCACCACCTCCATGTCCTTCTCGCAGTTGATGATCGCCCGCAGCCCGTTCCGAACGACGGAGTGGTCGTCCGCGAGCATGATCCGGAGCTTCGTGTCCCTCTTCGTGTCGGTCCTCATCTCAGTCCTCCTCAGGAACCAGTGGCTGCGTAGGAATCATCAGAAACAGGCGCCGGCTTCAAACCGGCGATTGTCAGCGAGAAGCTTGGCGTCTCACGCCAGGTGCACACAACTGTTGTCCCTTCTCCAGGCGCCGATTCAATGCTCAGCAGGCCATTGGAGAAGCGGCACCGCTCTTCCATCCCGGAGAGCCCCAGGCTTCGCCGGTAGTCGGCCCGCGTGGCCTCCACGTCGAAACCGGCACCATCGTCTCCCACAATCAGCTGCAGGCCGCCGTTCTCCATCGTCAGGCTTACCCATGTGCGGCTGGCCCCCGCATACCGCGCCGTATTCGTGAGAGCCTCCTGGACGATCCGGAATACCGTGATCTCCAGTTCCGGCCGGAGCCGATTGCTCAGGCCGCCGATTGCCAGGTCGACCGGGAGGCCCGTCCGGGCCGTGTAGGTCCCTGCATAATGGTGCAGCGTGGCCGCCAGCCCGATGTCGTCGAGGAGGCCCGGACGCAGGTCCAGGCCGACGCCCCTCACGCCTTTGAGGGTCTCCACCGTTAGTTCTTTGAGCGATTCCGCAGATTCGCGCACCTGCGGCGACCTCGTCATCTTCGCCAACCGGCCAAGTCCGAACTGCAGCCCCGTCAGGGCCTGCCCCACTTCGTCGTGGAGTTCCCTCGCCACTCGTTTCCGTTCGCTTTCCTGGGCTTCCGTCGCCCGCCTGAGGCCGTCGGAGAGGAGCGCGATGCGCTCCTCGCGCATCTGGATCGCGGCCTCATGCAGACGGAGGTTCTCTGCTTGCGTCGCCTGCAGCGAATCAGTCATGGTGTTGAATGTGTTGGCCAGCTCGAAGAACTCATCCTTCCCCTGCATCCGGATCGGCTGGTCAAACTCGCCCCGAATGACACGGCGAGTCCCTTCCCTCAGCACTGCGAGCCGATGATGGATGTACCCCGAGAAGTGATGACCCACGAGAAACGTGACGATGGCTGCCACCGCGAAGGTGGCCACAAGCGTGTTCCGTGCCGTGTCACCGGCTGCGCGGCCCTGGAGGCTATCCTGCCGCGCGATCGCGTACTGGGCCTGGCGAAAAGCCTCCGCCTCGTTGAGCAAGGCCGCGTACTCACCCTCTGACTCCTGGAACGTCGCCAGTGCCTCCTCCCGGCGGCCCTCCGTGACCAGGAACCGTATCTCGTTGTGCACCTGGAGAAACTGCTTGAACACCTGGTGGCACGAGATGCACCCGTGCAGCGAGATCCCGATTATGCCCTGGCCAGCCGTAAGACCCGCGTCTCGGGTGGGATTGCCCGGCGCCGCCGGGAGCGCCGCTCGCTCGAACGAAACCGCCGCAGATACGTGTCCCGAGGTCTGGTGGCAGAGCCCGCAACTCAACGCTGGCCCGTCTTTCCCCTCCTGCCGGTAGTGCGTCATCACCTGCCGCAGATTCATCCGGCGGGCATCCATCTTCCGCAACAACTGCACCGCGCCATCAGGACTCGACGTCATGATGTACTCCAATTCGAGCGCGCGCAGGTCGGGGATGTTGACCCTGAGCTGATCCGAGAGCGTAACGGTATCGATGCTCTGGTAGGCTGCCTTCGAAAACTGCTCGGAGGCGCGGTCCAGGTTGGTGATTGCGACGAAACCGACAATCCCCAATCCCACCAGGAAAGCGTTCGCGACAAGCAGGAACCGAAGCCTGATAGGCATACGGGCTGTCGCTCCTCACAACTGCCTCAGCCAGAACTG
>CAZCDK010000078.1:6014-9203 GCA_964497285.1 uncultured Anaerolineaceae bacterium
GAAGGCCTTCTCAATCCATTCAGCCGCAGGTATTGAGAGTTTTCATACCGGTAGGACGGGCCACGAATCGCTCGCGGTCGGCCCGGACGCAAGAATCCGGGGAGGCCATTCGTCCTGGCGTTGCGCCGAATGGCCTCCCCGGTTGCGCTCACGGCGACGGTACCAGTCGGGTTGGGTAGGACGTCTGGCACCGTGGGAGCGCTCTTCTGACTGCTCCCCTACACCCGCAGCGTCGGCATCTCCGGCGACGCCGGCGCCTTGTGGTGGCGGAGCTTCAGGACAAGGCGCGCGCACGCCACTGGCGTGAGCGCGAGAACGGCAACGAACGTCACGAGCCCAACCGCCGCGGCCACGCGCCCCAGGGAGAACAGCAAGAGGTGCAGCGCCACGAGGCCGAACACGAACTCATACGCCCACGCCACCAGCGTCAGGACCAGCCACAGAACCAGGATGATGGCAATCCCGGACCGGTCGTGGGCTACTGAAGCCCTCACTTTTTCGATGCCGCCCGGCAACGAATGGCCCTCTTCCCCCCGCCAGGAGTAGCGGACGACCGCCGCTTCGATGAGGAGGATGATTGGCAGCACGAACCAGATTGCGAAAACCTGCGCGTCCATCTCTTCAAAGACCCTTTCCTTCCAACCTCTTCACCTAGAAGCTACGGATCAGCCTGCCGGGCCACAATCGCCCGCATGTATCATCCTCGGCCCCCCGTGGTACCAATTCGGGCCCCTCACAGACCATTGGCATGGCATCTGCGTGCTATCGCCCGTCCTTCCGGTCACCCGCGAACCCGGATTCGGACTCGCCGCGAGTCTCGGAGCCCCGGGATCCGCCCTCCGGGCCACCGTACGAACCTTGCGCCTCCACCCCCATCCAGATCGGCCGACGCGCTACCATGGCCGTGCCACTCTGCTCCCGAGGATCTGCTATGACCACGATGACGAAGAAGCAACGCGTTCGCGCCGCGCTCGCCGGAACGAGCGTCGATCGGCCGCCCGCCTCGCTCTGGGGTCACGACTACCTCCGCGAATGGGACCCTCACGATCTCGCCGCGGCCACCCTCGAGCAGTACCGGGCCTACGATTGGGACTTCGTCAAGCTCAACCCGCGCGCCACCTACTTCGCCGAGGCCTGGGGCAACACCTATCGCCGGCCAGGCGGCCCCCAACGCCCCGAGTCCCTCGCCGTGACGATCCATGCACCGCGGGACCTCGACGCCGTGCTTCCTGCTGATCCCGCCGCAGGCGTCTTCGCCGAGCATCTGGAGGCGCTGCGACGCGTTCTCGATGGCGTCGCCGGCGAAGCGGACGTTCTGCACACGGTCTTCTCGCCTCTCGCCGTCGTCGCGTCGCTTTGCGGCACCGGAACCGAGTTCGTCTCGTGCTCCGAAGCAAACCCGGACGGTGCGCACGCCGCCCTCGCTGCTGTCACCCGGACACTGGCGGACTATTCGCGGGCCGCGCTTGCCGCGGGCGCTGCGGGCATCTTCTTTGCCCCCCTTGCCTGGGGCAGCCGCGACACCTGCAGCGAAGCACTCTACCGCGAATTCGGTCGGCCCTATGACCTGCAGGTGCTGGCCGCGGTCCGCGATGCCGATTTCAACGTCCTCCACGTCTGCCGCAACCACAACATGGTCGGCCTGCTGCTCGACTATCCCGTGGCGGCCTTCCACTGGGCCGATCGCGGCGAGGGCAATCCCTCGCTGGCCGACGTGCACGCACGCACGCCCAGGGCCGTCATGGGCGGCGTCGACCACGTCCGGCTGCCGGTGATGTCCCCCTCAGACGTGGCGGCGCAGGTGGAAGAGGCGCTCGCCGCCGGTCCCGGACGGATCCTGGTCGCCGCGGGCTGCTCGATCCCGCCAGAAACCCCCGGGGCGAACCGGGCCGCGGTTGCCGCGGCTGTCCGGGCTTAGCCGCCGGCCCCTTCCGGGCCGATCGGGCGGTCAGGAGTGCTGATTCCCGCAGACGCAAGAGGGCCGTTCTGATAACGTGCGCAGAACGCAACCCAAGGAATGGACCATGACCGCAGCGAGCATACCGCCCCCGGCTGACTTTCCTGTGCGCTTCAGCGTTGACTACGCGGGACAGCTGGACCGGCTTTCGACCGCTTTCCGCATCATCTGGGTCATCCCCATCGCCATTGTGGTGGGGATGCTGGGATCAGGCAGCGCCTCGTTCTACGGGGACGGACAGGCCGTTTCCGGTGCCGTCGGCAGTGGCGGGTTCCTCTTCTTGCCGGTGCTCCTGATGCTCCTCTTTCGCCAGAAGTACCCGGCGTGGTGGTGGGACTGGAATCTCCAGTTCTCCCGTTTCGGCGCCCGCGTGAGCGCGTACTTCTTGCTCCTGCGCGACGAATACCCCTCGACGGACGAGGAGCAGGCGGTCCATCTCGAAATCGATCCCCCACACGCCGAAACCCTGAATCGCTGGCTCCCGCTTGTGAAATGGCTCCTGGCCATCCCGCACGTCATTGTCCTCGTCGTCCTTGGGATCGCCGTCTTCGTCGTGACCGTCATTGCCTGGTTCGCCATCCTCTTCACCGGCCGGTATCCGGAGGGCTTGTTCGGCTTCGTCGTCGGCGTGATGCGCTGGGGCTATCGCGTGTCCGCCTATGCCGTCCTTCTGACCACCGACCAGTACCCGCCCTTCAGTCTCGACTGAGAAGCTGACGGCCGCCGGACGCTTGCCTCCGGCCGGGCAGCGTCACCGCCGGGGAGGCCGCCTCGTGGGTCGCGGAGCCGCATGTGCCGCCGCCGCCGCCGCCACCACCTCCTCGAACAAGCCGCGCGCCCCCGCGGAAGCGTTCACCAGGTCTTCCGGACGCCACTGCCCCCCGCCGGCCCCGGAGCCAGGCATCTCCAGCCCTTCGATGATCCCGTCGGGAGCCCACGCCACCGCCACCAGCCCCTGGCCAAGGTCCTTCACCGCCTGGTGGTGCCGCGAATTCACGCCCGTCACGTCCACCCCGGCGAGCCCGGCCAGCTGGCTGCCTCCCGCGATGCGCACGCTGTGCGATGTGCCGTCGGCCGGCTCAAGCACCGCGTGCGTGACGTCGGTCCCAATCACCTCGGGAATGTGCTGGATGAGTGAGCCCGCGAGGGCCACGTTCAGAACCTGCATCCCCCGGCAGATGGCCAGCAGCGGCAGCCGCTGCCCGAGCGCGACCGCGTCGCCGAGCTCGGCA
>CAZCDK010000078.1:9213-11482 GCA_964497285.1 uncultured Anaerolineaceae bacterium
CCTCGCGTGAAACCTCCGGGGCAGCGCCACGGCCGGACTGCTCTTCCCGCTCCGTCCGTTCCGCCTGGTCGCGCTCGGCCGACACCCCGCGAACCGCAGGGTGTGGCCGCTCGCCATAAAGCCCGGGGTCCACGTCGCCGCCGCCAGTGAGAATCAGCCCGTCAACCGTCTGCAGCAGCGTCGCAAGTGCTTCTGGTTCGAGCTGGGGCGGCAGCAGCACCGGCACGCCTCCGGCGCGCTGCACGGCGTGGAGGTAGGAAGCGTTGATCTGCGCCCCTGGCGCCCCCTTCGGCGTGAGGGACGTCGTGAGCCCGATGAGCGGTTGCATCATCCCGCGATCTTAAGTCACGGCGCCGTCGAGCGGCGTCTTTCACCCCGGGCAAGCAGTGCTTCGTCCGCTTCGCCAACCCGGGATGCCTTCCGCACTCATACGCAGGAGGCCCCGCGCCTGGCTCATCGGTTCGCTGCCCGTGTCGCGCGCCGTTCATCGCCCAAGCATTCGCTGGCCGGACACGCGTCTGGGGATCGCCGACGAGACGAACCACGCGGACAGGTACATAACCGGCATCCTCCGCTGCCCGGTCAGCCCTCCACGCCGAACCTGCTCGCGACGATAACGGACGCGCTCCATCAATGGTTTGTGAATGCTCAGCGCAGTTGTCATAAGTCACTATGCACGGCCGCTGGCCCTCGCTACATTTCGCGTCGTTGGAGGCGGGGTGGTCGGTAGCCACCCGCCGGCGAGGAAAGGCCGCAAGGCCCGGAAACGCCGGGGCCAACCCTGGGGTTCCGGCCCCAGAGTTGGCTTCCATGCCGGGATTCCCGCAAGGGACCGGGCGCTTGAGCCAGCGAGGCGCCGCAAGGTGCTCCGCAGGCCGTGATGGCAGCCCGGGGCCGCAAGGCCCTGTCGGCAAGGAAAGGCAAAGGATGCGGCGATCCCGCGCAAGCGGTTCGCATGCAACCCCAGCCATGGCGCCGATAGACTACCTCCAGCAAGCGAAGGGGCGTCCCAAACCCGCAAGGGAATGTGGCGTCCCTTCTGCATTTCCCTCCCCTCCACTCGCCACCCGTGACCGGTGTCGGCCCGTCCTCTACTATCTGCCAGCTGTCACCAATCGGAGCGCCAGGAGAGGCCGATGCCATCGCTCGATATTCCCGCGCCCATGCCCGGTTCCATCAGGGAGGTCCTCGTTGCCGTCGGTGATCAGGTGCGCAAGGGCCAGGAGATCCTCGTCATCGAGTCGATGAAGATGGAGATCCCCCTTGAAAGCCCCGCCGCCGGGGCAGTCCAGGAAGTTCTGGTGGCGCCAGCGCAGCGGATCACCGAAGGACAGCTGTTGCTCCGGCTCGCAACCCCGTAGCCTGCGATGATCGATTCCGGGCAAGCACTCGCCACCTTCGATGAAGCCACTCGTGACCACCTCGCTCACGCTCTCTGGATGAGCGAGTTCGATGCTGCCAGGATCCCCCCGGAGATCGCTGCCACCCTCCTGGGCCCCAAGAACAGCCCGGCCGCTCACGGCGACCGCATGCAGCGATACCTCCGCTACCTCATCGACCACCCGCTTTCGCACACCCCGGACCAGCGCAGAGTCCACGAGCGCCTGCTCCCTCATTGCCGCGAGCTCTCGCCGCAGCAGTCGTACGTCATCCAGTCGGCTTTCCTCGGCCCGCCCGCGACGGTCGGCTACGACATGGTGCCCGAGCGCGCCGATCTTCAGTTCCCCCGCGACCACCTCCCCAAACCCCGGAGCAGGAACGGCTGGCACTTCTTCGTGGGAAGCTGCTGGGACACTGAGGGCAACGAATACGGCGTGGAGTTGATGTTCTTCCAGGCTGCGCTCTTCCCTCCGCACATCGCTGCCGGGTTCGGCCTGTCGGACGACGAGAACCAGGTGGTGGAACTGCAATTCGCGATCGCCGAAGCCGGCGGCCGCCACATCCAGGCCGAACCTGTCGTCCTCGCGGGAACAAGCGGCCTGGTCGCCACTCAGCCCGACCCCTTCGTCTACCGGCTCGGCCGCAACACCATCCAGTGCCATCGCAGCGGCGAGTTCTTCCCGGTCACGATCAAGGCCTGGGGACTCGATCGCGGGGTCGTCCCGGCACGCCAGCTTGGGCTCGACGTGACCTTCTCGGCGGGCAAAGAAACCCTGTTCCAGGGCGCCGGCGGCTGCATGCCCTCCATCGACGGGATCGGCTCCCTCTACTACTCGATTCCGAATCTGCAGCTCGACCCGTCGTGCAGCACCCTCGAACTCGATGGCCG
>CAZCDK010000079.1:0-11410 GCA_964497285.1 uncultured Anaerolineaceae bacterium
CGCCGCGCCCGCGCCCTTGCCTGTCGCCCCGGTCCGCCCGCGCCCGGCCACGTATCGAGACCGCTTCGGGAAGCCCATCGGGGAAGCCGCATCCCGTACCGCCGAACTCTACCGCGAAGGCCTCGACATCGAGACTATCGCCGCCCGCCGCGGCCTTTCGACGAGCACCATCGCCAACCACATCGCCGATCTTGTCTCCCGCGATGAGATCGAAGACATCTCGCCCATGGTCGATGCCCCAACCCTCGCGAAAGTCCGCCGAGCGGTCAACGGTGGCGCCGTCGGTGCCATCGGACCGATAAAGGACAGTCTCGGCGACACCGTGACCTACGAGCAGCTCCACGTCGCCCGCGCCTGGCTCAACCGCGAACTCGCCCGCGCCACCGAATCCCGCCTCTCCCCGTGACCCATAGCAAGTAGCCGGGCGGATGGACTGAGCCGAGTTCCCCTCGATCGCGGCGTGCTATCGCTTCCCTATATATCGGTATCCCAACTATCATGCGGCGATCATTTCGGGAGTCACTCTCATGCCAGACATGACGGATCCCGGCTACTGGGACGCGGCGATCCTCCGCGCAACCGGTCGCCTGCTGATGCTCGCCGCGTTCAACGACCACCCCGGCCACGGCTACGACATCGCCCATCGCCTCTCCACCCTCTGCGGCGACTGGTGCAACCCGTCCCCGGCCATGATCTACCCCGCGATCCACGAACTCGAAGCGGCCGGGCTGATCGAGTGTGAGCTGGACAGCTCCAGCGCCCGGAAGCGCCGCGTTTGTCATCTCACCGTCGAAGGCCGGGAAGCGCTTCGCGTCGGTATCCAGGCGTGGTCCGGCTTCCTTCCGACAATGGCACGCATTGTCGCGGCCAGCGGACAGGAAGCGCCATCCGGTGCCCCGTGCACCCGGTAGACCCCTCCGGGCAGGCCCCGGGACCGGGCCGGACCGCCCGCCGGTTCGTCTCCATCCGCGCGGCATGGCAAACCTGGTGGAAGGTCGTCCTCCTGGGCTTCCTGACCGTGGGCGCCTATGGGCTCACCTACTACTCCTTCGGCGTCATCATCGACCCCATTCACAACGACACCGGCTGGTCGATTGGTTCGCTCTCGATCGCCTTCACCGTCAGCATGTTCGTCGGTGGCGTCGGCGGCGCCGCCAGCGGCTGGCTGCTCGACAGGCTCGGTGGCCGCCCCATTCTTATCGGCTCACTCGCTGCCGGGAGTCTCCTTCTGCTGCTGGCGGCGGGCGCGCAGTCTCTGGCCTCGTTCATCGCCGCCTGGGGTCTTGGCGGCGGCATCATTTCCGCCGGGCTCTTCTACAACGTCACCATGGCGATGACGACTCGCCTCTTCCCTGGAGATCGTGTCCGGGCCTTCGCCATCCTGACCTTCGTCGGTGGCTTCGCCTCCGTCATCTACTTCCCGATTGCCGGCGTACTCGTCGATCTCCTCGGGTGGCGGCTTGCGCTCCGAGTATTCGCCGTCCTCCTTGTGGTCCACGTCCTCCCCGCAGCCCTCTTCATCTCGGGCGGGCGCGCGAAACCGGATGCAGCGGAAGCGCGCCCGGCAGGACGTGGAAACTACGGCAGCGTGCTCGAAGCCCTCCGCTCGCGCGAAGTGCTCCAGATGATCACCATGTTCTCCCTCGTCGGCATCGCATTCGGTGCGATCCAGGTCCACCACGTCCCCGCGATCGAAGCCACGGGCGTCTCGCTCGGCACCGCGACCGCCGTCGCTTCCGGCCGCGGGTTCCTCTCACTCCCTGGCCGGGCCTTCATGGAGCCCGTCGTTCGCCGGCTCGGCGTGCCCGGTGCCATGGTGCTGGTCTACGCGCTCATGGCCCTGGGTACCCTGCCTCTCGCTGTAGGCGGGAACATCCTCTGGCTCTTCCTGTTCATGGTTGTTACTGGCCTCGCTTTCGGCACGATCATGCCGTTGCACGGGCTCTACGCGTCTGAGGTCTACGGCGAGCGCCGCATCGGTACGCTCATGGGGGTACAGTCCCTCATTGGGAGCCTGATGTCGGCCATGGGACCCGCGCTCCTTGGCCTGACCGTCGATGCCACCGGCGGCTACCGCGTCGCGGTCGTTCTCTCCTCGTCCCTCTTCGGCGGCGCGCTGCTCCTCCTGCTGGCCGCCCGCTCAAGAAACGAAGGTGAGCGCGTGTTTCAGCACCCACCTTCGTGATTCACCAGCCGCCTCGCATCCGGACTTGCTGACTACCTCGCCGCGGCGGCCGCCATGTCAGGCACGGCCCCGATCTGCGTCATGAGTGAAAGCGTGTCGAACTGCACCCACTCCTCGCAGATCCGCCCGTTCTTGATGCGCGAGATGAACACCACTTCGCCCGTCGCTTCGCGGCCCTGCGATGGCACACCCATGAACGGCCTCGTCTGCTTGCCCTTGTAGGTCCACCGGGTCACGACCAGGTCGCCCTCGGCGATCTGATCGTGGATCGTCACCGACGGATGGAAGGTCTCCTGGTACGTCTGCATGGTCTGCCGGTAGCCGTCCCGTCCCTCTGGCATCCCTGGCAGCGCTCCGTGGTCGATGACGTCCGGCGCCACCAGTTCTTCTATCAGCCCGAGGTTGCCCTGGCCGAACCCCTCCGTCAGCAGGCGTCGCACGATGGCCTTGTTCTCTTCCGTCGACATAATCGCAATCTCCTTCGCCGAGTTGGCAAAGGGATTGTACGTCAATTTGTCAAGCGATTACTGTGTAATACTTGTCCCCGCAACGGCCCGGGAGCCCCGGCGTGGCATGGCCGCCAAACCCCTCCTGGCGGCGCGTCGCGCTCTACCGGCCCGCGACGCGTCCGTTGCCCCACCTCACCAGCCCTCGTGGCGCCACGCGGATGGCGAACCTGAAAGCCCTGTTCACGCGCCCCGGAACGACCACCGCACTCCCCTTCCTGAGTCCGTCGAGTGAGATCCGGGCGACCGCCTCTGGCGTCATCCACGCGAACCGCGGCACTCCGTCAGCGTTGACCCCGGCGCGCTCCTGGAATTCGGTCCGCGTGTACCCCGGACAAAGCGCCTGGACCCGCACGCCCGTCCCGCTCAGCTCCTCGTGCAGGGCCTCGCTGAAGCTGGTCACGTACGCTTTCGTCGCACTGTACGTTGCCAGCGTCGGTCCCGGAAGGAACCCGGCAATCGATGAGACGTTGATGATGTTCCCGCTCTGCTGTTGAAGCATTCCCGGCAGGGCAGCGCGTGTCAATCGCGCCAGGGCCACCACGTTCAGCCCGATCTCCTGTTCTTCCCGGTCGATGTCGAGTTCGGCGAACCGCCCCGACGTCGCGAACCCTGCGTTGTTCACCAGGAGATCGATCACTGGTGCATCCGCCAGGCGGGCCTCAACTTGGCGGAGTTGGAGCGCGTCGATCAGGTCGGCCTGGAGTACCTCCACCTCGACACCCGTTGAGGCCCTCAGGCGCGCCGCCAGTTCGTCCAGCCGGTGCTGGTCGCGCGCTACCACCACAAGGTGGCAGCCGCGTTTCGCCAACAGCTCCGCGAATGCCTTCCCAATGCCGGTCGACGCGCCGGTCACCAGCGCCCGGCGTCCCGAAAGCAGGTCTTGCCCCGCTTCTGCCATGAATTCCTCCCTCCCGGGTAGCTATGGCTTCCCGGGAAGCCCCATGAACCGGCTGACAAGCCGGTCCCGAAGCCGGTCGGGTGCGATCGCGGCCAGGAGCGCCTGCAGCCGGGCGTCCCCTCCAACCACATACCGGGTCTTCGGTTTCCTCACCGTGAGCGCCCGCGCCACCACCCTGGCCACATGGTCCGCGGGAATGCCCCTCTGCTCGGCTTCCCTCGCCGCCTTGCGGACGGCTGCCACCGCCGGGTCGTAGAGTTCATGGGCCCTCGCCGAGAGTCTCGCCTCCAGGGCATCCGCCTGGGCCTGTCCCTTTTCCCAGATCGGCGTCGCAATGCTTCCCGGCTCGACCACCGCTACCTCGATTCCCCACGGTCGCAGCTCCATCCGCAGCGCGTCGGCGATCGCTTCGATCGCAAACTTCGAAGCCGCATATGGGCCCAGGAAAGGCGTCGCCATCTTTCCACTGATGGACCCCATGAAGACCACCCGGCCCGTCCGCTGCCGGAGCATCGGCAGGAACGCCTGCGTCACCGCCACCTGGCCGACGACGTTCACCTCCAGCTGCTCCCGGAGGTCCTCGATCGGTACGAATTCCAGCGGGCCCGGCACCGAAATGCCTGCGTTGTTCACGAGCCCCGCCAGGCCCGCATCGCCAACCGCAGCCGCCACGAGTTCGGCCGCAGCCGAGATGCTTCCCCCGTCGGTCACGTCGATGATGATCGGTGTCAGACGGCTCGACGCCTCCGCGCGGAGAGCGGCCCCATGGTCCGCATTCCGGACCCCGGCGAACACCCGCCAGCCCATCCGGTCCAGGCGCAGTGCGCAGGCCCGCCCGATTCCGGTCGAGGCCCCGGTGATGACCACGCTTTTCCGCTCGGTCACGCTTGCACCCCTTCCGTCCAGGCTCAGCGGAACGGCGTCGCCGCTTCGTGAATGAAGCGCCCGAGTTGCTCCGTTCGTCGCTCCCCGCGTCCGAGATTGAAGTCGGGGATGATCACCTCGTCCACGCCAGCCTCAAGGTACTCCTCGATCCGAGCGTGTCCTGGACGTTCGCCACCGTACCTCCGATGACCGGCCGGCCGCTCGCCCGCGTCCGCGCGATAATCCCCTCGTCGCCTGTGAGCACGAGGAGCGCGACCGCCGAGCGCTGGATCGTGCCCGGGTCGCGCCCGATCTCTTCGCAATGCCGGTCAAGGATCGCCATCTTCTGCTTCAAGAGCTCCGGTGTGCCCCACACATTCCATTCGTTCGCATACTTCGCTGCGATGCGCAGTGTTACCTTCTCACCTCCGCCCCCGACGAGGAGCGGCAGCGGCCTCTGCACCGGCTTCGGCTCCAACGGTGCGCCTGACAGCTGGTAGTAGCGTCCCGCAAAGCTCACGCGCTCGTGGTCGAACAACCCGCGCACGATCTGGCATGCCTCGTCGAGCCGTCGCAGGCGCCCTCCCACGGTGTGGAACGGGATTCCATAGGCGGCGTGCTCGTTCTCCTGCCACCCCGCCCCAAGCCCCAGCACCATCCGGCCGCCGCTGATGATGTCGATCCCCGCCGCCATCTTTGCCAGCACCGCGGGGTGCCGGTAAGTGTTCCCTGCCACCAGCGAGCCCAGCCGCACACGCGGGACGGCCGCGGCGATCGCTGCCAGCGTCGTGAAGCACTCGTTGTTCGGGGCACTCACGTCCTCCGCATTGGGCATGAAGTGGTCGGCGTACCAAACGCCGTCCCAGCCGCTCGCCTCGACATTGCGGCAGAGGTCCAGTGTGTCCTGCCAGGGGTTGGTTGATCCGGGCCAGAAGCCAAAGCGCATGAGTGTGCCAATCCCCCGTTTCACCTTGTAGACCGCCCGGTGGATGGAAGCATGGACTCTGCCTCGCGGCAGTGGCAAGCGCGCCTCCGCGACCAACCCGTACCCATCCTGCGGAGCGAGCGGCCCGCAGGATGGCCTATACCGTTGCGGTCTCCGGATGCGACGCCACGCCGACGATGCCTTCTCCGGCCAGGCGGTCGATCTCGTCCGCATCGAGCCCCAGTTCCGCCCCGAGCACCTCCGCCGTGTGCTGCCCGAGAAGCGGCGACGGTACCATCTCCACCACCGACTCGGAAAGGTGGATCGGCGGCGCCAGCAGTTGCACCTCGCCGTTCACCGGGTGGTGGATCGTGCGAATCATCCCCCGCGCGTGCAGATGCCGGTCGTTGAGAATGTCATCGGTGTCGTAGACCGCGCTGCAGGGCACGCCCGCGGCCGCGATCTCCTCCATCGCCTGCCACTTCGTCCGCTGACGGGTCCACTGCGCAATCTCCTCGTGGAGCGCGTCACCGTTCTGATGGCGGTCGCGCACCGTCGTGAAACGGGGGTCCGCTCCCAGCTCCGGCATCCCGATCGCCGTGATCAGGGCGTCGAACATGCGCGTGTTCACACACATCACGTAGACGTAGTCGTTCGGTCCCCCTGGTGCGCATTCATAGATGTCCGTCGGCGAAACCGTCCGGTTTCCCCGGCGCGTGAGCGGGCTCGACCGGTACTCCCGCTGCGACATCGGCTCACGCATGAAGCTCGCCACCGTTTCCTGCATGGCGATCTCGACCTTCTGCCCCTGGCCCGTCCTCAGCCTCTGGACGTATGCGGCCAGTATGCCCATCGCGCAGTGCATCCCCGAGCCCGTGTCACCGAATGTCGCCCCGGGCCGCGTGGGCGGGCCATCCGCCTCACCTGTCGTGCTGAAAGACCCGCCTGCGGCCTGGGCGATCATGTCCATGCACTTGAAACGACTGTATGGGCCGGATGTCCCGAAGCCCTTGATCGTCGCGTAGATGATTGCCGGACTTGCGGCCCTGAGCACCTCGTATCCCAGCCCCAGCTTCTCCATCGTCCCCAGCGTGAAGTTCTCCACCACCGCGTCGAACTTCGGCACCAGCCGCAAGAACAGGTCACGCCCATGCTCCGTGCCGAGGTGTATCGCCACGCTGCGCTTGTTGTTGTTGAAGCTCATGAAATACAGCGAGTCGTGGTCTGGTCCCGTGGTGTGGCGTCCCGGGTCGCCCGCTCCCGGAAGCTCGACCTTCACCACATCCGCACCAAACCATGCCAGATACTGGGTCGAGGTTGTCCCCGCCTCCCATTGCGTCAGGTCGAGAACACGCATCCCGTCGAGCGCAGGCATTGGCCCCTCCATGGAAAACTACTGCCGAGAGTCTACGCTCACCTGCTGGCCATGGGGGATCGGCTCGCGCTCCCGATCATGCTAGACCACCAGATACTGCGTATTCTGGTGGGACAGGATACCCGGCCGCGCCTTTTCGCCCGGCCCCCCGGAGGTGCCCCATGGCCCGCGCAATGTGGACCGGCTCCATCAGCTTCGGCCTCGTCAACGTTCCCGTGAAGCTCTACAGCGCTGCCCGCAGCCAGGACGTGCGCTTCAACCAGCTCCACGCAACTGACGGCGCCCGCATCCAGATGAAACGCACCTGCTCACTCGATGGTGAGGACGTGCCCTTCGAGGAGATTGTCAACGGCTACGAAATCGCACCCGGCCAATATGTCACCATCACCGTTGAGGATCACGACGCCCTCACGCCCCGCGTGACCGATGGCATCGAGATCGCTGAATTCGTGAACCTCTCCGAGATCGACCCTGTCTTCTTCGAAAGCTCGTATTACCTCGCGCCTGCCCGGGGCGGCTCCAGGGCCTACGGCCTTCTCCTCCACGCCATGCGTGAAGCGAACAAGGTCGCGCTCGGCCGTGTTGTCCTGCGCCAGAAGCAGTACCTTGTCGCCCTCCGGCCTGCCGGACGTGCCCTCTCTATGGCCACCCTCTACTACCCCGACGAAGTCGTCGCCACCGACACGATCGATGACCTGCCGCAGGAGCCCGTTGTCCCGGCCGAGCGAGAGATGGCCATGGCGCGCCAGCTCATCGATGCCCTTTCCACCAGCTTCGACCCGTCCCAGTACCATGACGAGTACCGCGAGAAGGTCCTCGAGCTGATCGAACAGAAGGCCTCAGGCGAGATCGTGCTCGCCGCCCCACCCGCCGAGCGCCCCACTCCGGTGGTCGACCTGATGGCCGCTCTCGAAGCAAGCATCGCCGAGGCGAAGGCCCGCAAGAGCGCCTGAGCCCTGCTCGCCTCAACCAGTGGCGGCATCAAGCCGACTATACCTCTGTAACCTCTCGGAATCGGGGCGCCCACGATGGGGTCCGTTCCTCGTCTCGATGAAACATCCGCCGTCGCGCTCAGTGAGGGCCGGTTCGAACTCGGCGTTCGCGGCACCACCGTCGAGCTCATCGTCCATCCACCGGCCGATGGCGCCCGGGCCGTCAACGCCGGGGAGGTCTCGTCCGCCCTGGCCGACTTTCCCGTCGACCGCCCTCTCATGGATCGTGTGTTCGCCGCCGTCAACGCCGCGGCCGCCACACCCGTCGCGGTCGGCATCATCGAACTCCCCGCGAGCAACACCGAACCCTGGGGCGTGAAGATATCGCCCAGCAAGATGGCCGCCTACGTCGTTCCCAACGTCCTGAAAGGCTGCCCACCCGAAGCCGCTCCCGGCCATCCAATCGTCAGCGAAGCGGACATCCGCGCCCGGTTGGCGGCCATGGGCGTCAACCGCGGGCTCCTCGACGACGCCCTTGCTGGCTTCGGTCGCGCGCAGCCGCTCGAGTCAGCCACGAGGGTTGCTGCCGGCATCCCCCCGGAACCGGGCAAGAACGCGTCGCTCGATTACGAGTTCGATCCCAATCCCCGCCCTGCGCCGGTCGAACTCGAAGACGGTTCAATCGACTACCGCGCCTCCCTTGTCCATCGCTACGTCCAGGCCGGCGCCATTCTCGTCAGGCGCACGCCCCCCGTGCCTGGGAAGCCCGGCATGAACGTCCTTGGCGCCGCTCTTCCCCCTCGACCGGTGATCGACCGCAGCCTCACGCCCCTTCGCGGCAAGGAGACCGAAATCGTCGGCGACACGCTCGTCGCCGTCATCGGTGGGAGACCCGTTGTACGCGGCAACAGGGTCGAAGTCCTTCCCGTCTACGAAGTGCGTGGAAACGTCGACTTCTCTGTCGGCAACATCGATTTCATCGGCGACGTCCTGGTTGGCGGCGATGTCGAATCGGGATTCACCGTTCGCGCCGGCGGCTCCGTCACCGTGCGCGGAGTCGTCGACAGGGCCACGATCGTTGCCGACAAGGACATCACCGTCCGCGGCATGAGCGGCGACGCCAACAGCCACATGCAGGCGGGCCACGCGATCACGGCGCACTACCTGCACAACGCCGTCGTGACCGCCGGTGTGCTTGTTCGCGCACAGCTGGAAATCGTGAACTGCACCGTTCGGGCACAACGGGTCGAAACGGCTCCCAACGGCCGCATCGTCGGCGGAACCATCGCGGCCGTCGCCGAAGTCGATGCAGGAACGATCGGATCTCCGCGCGGCGTGCCCACTGAGATCACCGTCGAGCGCGGCGCCGAAGGCCAACCCGCAGTCGTCCGCGCGAGGAAGAGCATTCATCCCCGTGTTGTGCTCAAGGTCCGAAACGCGGGCTGGTCCGTCGATGATGACTACCCCGGGTCCTCCTTGTGGGAGTTCGAAGGCGCGGTCTCCCGCCTCGGCCCCGCTGCGACCGGTCCCGAAGTCGACCCGCCGGCGTAGGACCGTCCGCTCTCAGCCCGCCGCCGATGCCTTCCCTATCAGTGTCTGCATGCGATCGATGGGCATTGGCACATGCCACTCGAACTTCGCGCTGTCGGGATTCGAGGCCGTTGCCTCCAGGTAGTGCATGTAGAGCCCTTCGAGGATGATCGCGAGCTTGTAGACCGCCAGCACGTGATAGAACGTGAAGTCCGTCATCGGGAGACCGCTCCTCCGCTCGTATCGCCCCAGCATGTCCTCGATCGCCGGGAATCCCGGCTCCCGCGTTAGCTCGCCGACCATCTCCTCGCCAGGCGGCAGCGGCGGGTCGCCTGTCTCGCCCCAATACGACAGCAGCCAGCCGAGGTCCGCCAGCGGGTCCCCAACCGTCGCCATCTCCCAGTCCAGGATCGCCAGCAGCCGCGGCTCGCTCGCCGAGAAGATCACGTTGTCGAGCTTGTAGTCCCCGTGAACGATGGTCACCCGGCTGGATCGTGGCAGGTGCTCGCCCAGCCAGCCCGTGATCGCATCCATGCCCGGCAACTCCCTCGTCCGCGGCCGCGTCAGTTCCCACTGCTTGCTCCAGCGCGCGACTTGCCTTTCCAGGTAGTTCTCGCCCCTCCCTGCAATCCCCGCCGCCTGCCAGTCGACCTCGTGCAGCTCTGCCAGCGCGTCGATCAGCTCCTCGCCCACCCTTTGCCGGCCCTCGTTGTTCTCGTAGGCCGCGGGAAGCTCCGTCCGCAACACCGCCCCGTCGAGCCGCTCCATCAGGTAGAACGGCGCCCCGATCACCGATGCATCCTCGCAGGCTGCCACCGGTCGCGGCACCCGTGCCTTGCCATGCAGCGCGGCGATGAACCGGTGCTCCCGGAGCACGTCGTGCGCGGTGGGAAGCAGCGGGCCCCGCGGTGGCCGCCGCAACACCCACTGCTCGCTCCCCCGCGTGACGTAGAACGTCTCGTTCGAGAATCCCGCCACGTGCTTCTGCACCTCGATCGAACCGGACTGCCCCGGCACGTTCGCCTCGATCCAACGCTTGAGGGCTGGCACGTCCATCAACTGGTCCAGGGCTTCCCCCGTCACGATCACATCCTCCCGTTTGCGCTCCTCGAAGTCTGGCGACAGCGCCTTGGGCCGTCAATCGATTTCCCGCGTCCGCTCCTGCTCCCCGCGCGCTTGCCACCGCCACCTCAGTGCTCGCTACAATCGCCCGGATGGATACCTACCGCGCGATCGTCTCCAAGCGCGACCGGCGCGCCTTCCTCCCGCGACCCATCCCCGAAGAGGCCATGCAGCGCATCCTCCAGGCCGGCCGCATGACCGGCAGCTCGAAGAATGCCGAACCCAATCGCCTCATCCTCGTTCGCGAGTCCGCCCGGCTAGGCGCAATTGGCGCCCTCAGCCCGCTCGGCAAGTTCGTTGGCCGTTCAGCAGCGGCCGTGGTCATCGTCCAGGTCCAGGAACACCCCTTCGACGCCGGCCGCTGCGCCCAGAACATGATGCTCGCCGGCTGGGCCGACGGCATCGGTTCCTGCCCCGCGCACCTGCCCGAGGCGGAGCTGGCAAAGCTCCTGGAAATCCCGCCCGAAATCCACGTCAACCGCGTCATCGCCTTCGGCTACCTCGATCCCGAACGTGCCGCCGCCCCCGCCGCCGTGGCCCGCAAACGCCTCCCCCTCGAAGAGCTCGTCCACCACGAAACGTGGTAGTCCGCCCAGAATTGCTCATCCGATCGCAGCAGCTTGACGCCCGGCTGGCCCCTCTCAGTTCACCTGGCGCGTCGCACCCTCCCAGTACGGCTTCCTCAGCTCCGTCTTCAGGATCTTCCCCGGACCGCTCTTCGGCAGCTGACCCCCCTGGAACACGATCCTTTTCGGGCACTTGTACCCCGCGATCAGCCCGTGGCAGTGCTCGATAAGCTCGATCCCGGTCAACGCTACGCCGTCCTTCGGCACAACGATCGCCAGCACCGCCTCGCCCCAGTTCGCGTCGGGAATACCGATCACCGCTGCTTCCAGCACCGCCGGGTGCTCGTACAGCGCGTTCTCTACCTCCACCGAATACACGTTCTCCCCGCCCGAAATAATCATGTCCTTCGCCCGGTCAACGATGTAGATGAAGCTCTCCTCGTCGACTGTGGCCACATCACCGGTGTACATGTAGCCGCCGCGGAGCGCCGCCGCCGTTTCCGC
>CAZCDK010000080.1:0-11310 GCA_964497285.1 uncultured Anaerolineaceae bacterium
CGAAACTCCCACCCACGGGGTGAACTCCCCAAACCTCCACTCACGGATTCGGGGGCTGGGGGCACGAGCGAGGTTCTATGGACTTCCCACGACGCGCCAGACGACTGGCACCGGGCCGGCGATGGCCACCCAGTAGGCCTGGCCACGGCGGAGGACGGCGAGATCGCTCGCGCCTGGCTGCTGGGCGTCCGATGGGAAGAAAGCGGTCCAGCGGCCCGCGGCGAAGTCCCAGCCATAGACCGCGGTCACGCGGTCGAGGACATCGTCGCCGCCGCTGGCGAGGCCCGTGTCGGAAAGCGCGGCCCGCGGCGAGACACCATCGGCCCCGGGCCAGGTCACAAGGGTCCAGCGGTATGCCAGCGTCAGGTCCGCAGCCGATGGGATCCGGACAACGCGGTCAAAGGCAAGATCGCCAAGGTCATCGTGGAGGATCACGAGGAGGTTGAGTGTGGCGCCCGGGGCTCCGGTCACCGTTACCCATGCCTGGCACTCGTCGACGACACCGTCGACGAGGGGTGGAAACGACCGAATCGGCGACGTGCTGGAAGCGTTGCGCAGTGTTGAGTAGGTGGGCACGCCAACAGCGGAACGACTGCCCGCGATCACCCCACCGCCGCTCGCCCCCGTAATGATGCCGTCACCGGAATCGATGAGGAAATCGACCGTTGCGCGGGGGTACGGCAGACCGGAAGCCGGGTTGGCGGCGGTGTCGTTGGGGGCATCCGTGAGGACCGGGTGGATACTGACAGCCCCGAAGGCTGCGGCGTCGCAGAAGCCACCGCGATCGAGGGCGTGCAGAACGACCGCAGCGGTCCGACCGCTGGTTTCGATGGTGAAGTCGCGGTAGCCGCCTCCAGGCCCCGGTGAGGAATGTGCTGAACGCCACCCGGCCGCCGCCAGGACCGAGGCGACCGCAAGAGAAGCGATTGGCAGGAGGATCTGGCGTCTGCCGATTGCCACGGGGGCAATATAGCACGCACCGTAGCCGTGGTTTCCGAAACCGGACGCGTGCCAGAGTCAGGGAATCAGGAACGCGCTGACTCGTGCTGCCAGAGGAGGAGTTCGCTCTCCGTCCACGGAGGTCCGACGTGCCGTTCCCCGCTGCGGGAGACCGAGACGGCATCCCAGACTTCGCGTGCGGGCTCAACCACGATATGGCCACACGGGAGACAAGAAACGGTGTCGTGACTGCGGACGAGAGAGTGAGATTGGCAGCGTGGGCAGATCATTCCTGCTGCCGCCGGGCGGCGCGCTGTTCATCCATCTCGTGTTCCATGCGGGCGCGGGTGTCGCGTTCCTCTTCCGCCGAGACGATGGGCGGAGCGCTCTTGCTCGACTCCTTCCCCGGGTGCGCCGCGAGCCACTTTGCGTGATCGCGCTCGCGGCCGAGTGCGTTCTTGAGCCATCTCATTGAGACTAGCCTCCATCCCGACGCAGTGGTCCGTTTGCCTGCGCGGGATGAGCGTACCACTCCCGGGAGGGATCCGCGCGGATGATTTGGCGAGCGGGTCCCGAAATCACGGTGGGATGGGAAAGCGAACTGGCCTTTGCGGGACCGATGGCGTATCTTCACCTATAGCTCGTCACTATGGCTTTGGGGCGAGCTATGGGGCAAGTACGACGGTTGGCCGCCCGGTTGACAGGATGGGCGGGGCCGGACAAGTGCAGAGCAATGACGCAGAGGAGAGGGATGTCCACGAGTTCCGCAGCTACGACCACGGCGGCGGTTGATGTCGCGTTCGCCAAGAGCCCTCCCGCGGTGACGCGGCTGAGCCAGCACACCGTCGAGGTGGTGTCCGACTCGGGAGAAGGGGCGCAGAAATGCGGCCAGATCTTCGGCACAGTTTGCGCCAAGATGGGGAACGGCGTCTGGACTGTCGAAATAATCCCTGCCGAGATCCAGCCGCCGGCGCGCGAGATCGACGGGGCGAGCGGCAACCGGATCCGAATTGGGTCGGGTCCAGTCACCAACTGGGGTGACCAGGCGGATGTGGTGGTGGCCTTCAACGAGCAGGCGTTGCTCTCTCGGCACCGTCTCGAGGCGCTGGACGACCGCGCGGTGATCCTGATCGAGAACATGTGGGCAGCCCACCCGGACGACGATGTCCGCGAGGAATGGGGGGCGGCGATGGAGGAGCTCTCGGCCAAGCCCTACCGGATCATTGAGGTGCCAATGGAGGAGCGTTGTCTGACGGTAGTCGACAACCCTGCGCTGGGAAAGAACATGTTTGCCCTGGGGATGCTGACGACGCTCTATGGCCTCGACAGGGATCATGTGCGCGAGGAGATCGCTGACACCTTCCGCGGAAAGTCGCGTGAGATCTACGAGAAGAACGTAGCGCTACTTGACCTGGGGAGCCAGTGGGCGGATGAGAACTTGGACTTCCGCATTGAGATCCCCCGCCAGCCAACGGCCGCGCCGATGGTGGTGATGAACGGGAACCAGGCGATCGGGCTCGGGGCGGTCGCAGCTGGCATGGAATTGGTCGCAATGTATCCGATTACGCCTGCGACTTCGGCCTCTCACTACCTGGCGGAGATGTTTGAGAAGTTCGGGGGCATCCTGCACCAGGCCGAGGACGAGATCGCCGCGGCCGGCGTGGCGCTCGGCGCCTCGTACGCGGGAAAAGTGGCATTCACGATCACATCCGGCCCCGGCCTGGCCTTGAAGACCGAGTTCTTGGGGCTCTCGGTGATGACCGAGACACCGCTGGTCCTCGTTGACGTGCAGAGAGGCGGTCCGGCGACCGGCCTGCCGACGAAGGTGGAGCAATCGGACCTGCTTGCGGCGATCTTCGGCCAACCTGGGGATGCGCCCCACGTGGTGGTGGCGCCCGCGACGATCGAGGAGTGCTTCCACGTGATGATAACAGCCCGCCAGATCGCGGAGACGTTCCGGACACTCGTGATCGTTCTTTCGGATGCGAACCTGGCCACAGGCGTGCAACCATTCCCGCGCCCCGCCGTCGACACGGCGTGGCTGGCCCCAGCCCCGGACCTCTCCCCGGTTGCGAAAGGCACGCGCCCCTACGACTGGGACCGGCAGACCGGGCTGTCGCAACGGATTCTCCCTGGACAGCCCAATGGGATGCACACGGTCACGGGACTCTCGCACGACGAAAGCGGCGTGATCGCCTATACGGCTGATGTTCATCAACGGTCGGGGATGATGCGCAGCCGGAAGATGGCTGTTTTCCAGCAGACGCTGAAGCCTCCCATGGTCCATGGTGATGATTCCGGCGATCTCCTGATCGTGGGCTGGGGCAGCACCAGGGGTGCGATCGAGGAGGCGGTGGGAAGGGCGCGAACCGAGGGGCATTCGGTGTCGTCGCTTCACCTGACCTTCCTTTCGCCAATGGCGCCGGGCGTGAAGGAGATCTTCCAGCGGTTCAAGAAGGTGATGACCGTCGAGATCAACTACTCGGACGAGTTGGGAGACCCGTTCATCACGGAGGAGAACCGGCGGCGGGGCCAACTGGCCTGGCTATTGCGTGCCTCGACCCTGGTGGACGTTGACTGCTGGACGCGAATCCCGGGCGAGCCCTTGCGTCCCGGGGCGATCCACGAGGCGATCCTCGCCCATCTGCCCCGGGGAGGTGCACGATGAGCGTCCAGGGGTGCTCGCTGCTTGCGCTTGCACCTGATGACCTGCGCGAGTTTGCACTGTCCGACTTCGAGAAGTCCGTTCCGCGGTGGTGTCCCGGGTGCGGTGACCATTCGGTCTTGACATCCATGCAGCGCTTGCTCTCGGAAGAGGAGCTGGTCCCGGAGCATACCGTGTTCGTCTCCGGTATCGGCTGCTCGAGCCGTTTCCCTCACTACATCAAGACTTACGGCTTCCACGGGTTGCACGGACGGGCGCTTCCGGTGGCCACGGGAATCAAGCTTCATCGGCCCGATCTGAATGTGTTCGTGGTCATGGGCGACGGGGACTGCGTTTCGATCGGAGCCGGGCACTGGCTGCATGCGACACGCTACAACACGAACATGGTCGCCCTGATGCTCGACAACAACGTCTACGGCCTGACGAAGAATCAGACTTCTCCGACCACGCCGCAGGGCCACCGCACGATGACTCAGCCGCGTGGCTCATACCTGCCGGCGATGGACCCGATATCGGCGACGCTGGGCATCAGCAACGCGTCGTTCGTGGCCCAGACGGCGGAGTGGCTCCCGCCGCACCTGTTTGCGACGCTAAGGGCAGCGTACCGGCACAAGGGGTTCTCTTTTGTGCGGATCCTGCAGCGTTGTCCGAAGTTTACCGACGGCGTCTTCACGGGGTTCATCGAGCACCCTGACGCAGTCGAGTTGATGGAGCATGAGGACGGCGTGGTCGTGCCAGCCCTGGCACGCACCTACAAGAACCGATTGCGCCACGATCCGAGTGATCTCGACACCGCTCGCCGCCTTGCCGAGACCGGCGACTTTACGCGCCTGGGAGTGTTCTACCGGAACGAGAATCGGCCTGCCTACGACGAGGTGCGCGCGCTTCCGCCGCGAACCGTTCAGGAGAAAGTGAGACTGCTGAACGAGGAGCTCGATCGCCATGCTATCTGAGGACCACGCGAAGAGAGCGCTCGATGCCCTTGGCGGCAGGGCAAATGCGTTCCGGGCAGCCGTTGACATCACAGCGAACGAGATCCGGGGCTACCTGGCGCAGCATCGCGATCCTGGAAGCCCGAAACAAGCGGCGGCGGCCGCGCTGGGTGGGTTTGCGGCGGGGCGAATTGATCCGGACCGGTTCGCGAGGTTGCTGGTCCCGGCAAGACCCGCGCCGGTTGGGGGGGCATCGGCACTGGAACAGGCGCTCGCGGTTCTCGAGGACCTTGAGCAGCAGGGCGATGGGCTCTTCCGGCTGACGATCGATAACGGCGGCGATCTCATCGCGAGTGTGGATCTCGCGTTGGCGAAGGCCGGACGGGCCTTCGCGGCCGCGAGGGTGGCCAAGCAGGTCCGATTGAACGAGCCGGGACTCGACGCTTCGGAGATGGCGGAGGGCCTGAGTCGCTTTCCCTTCCGAAGCTGGAGCAAGGCGGAGCGGAACCTGGCGCCGCCGCTCGTGATCGAGCTTGCGGGGGTGGACATGCAGGTTGCCGGTCTCGCCGCGTACCTGGACGGGAACGAGGGCTTCGCCCTCCTAGTCGAGGGTGAAGCCCCACCAGCTCCGCTCGCGCGCCTGATCGCCCCGGGCGTTCTTGTCGTGCAAACGGAGGACCTGGGGGAGGTGCTGCAAGCCACGGATGTAGCGGGTCCGGTGGTGGTGGCAGTGATGCCTTCCGGATCGGCGATGTTCACGCACACTCCTTGCAGCGGAAGCGGTCTCGGGCACCTCGAGGTGAGTCACATCCCGGGGCACCAACCGCGCCGGCCGCTGGGGTCACTGTCCGTGTTTCAACAGCGACAGGAGTTGCAGCTCCTGACCGCGCTTGCGAGGTCCTCAGAGGAGCCCGCTGTCCCTGAAGCGGCGATGAAGCGCGAGGCCGAGGCTTCAGTATCGCCGACCGTGGGAGCAAACGGGGCCTCCCCGGGATCCGCGACGATGCCAGGCGACCCGGTGGGAGCGCTTGCGGCGTGGTTGCTCGCGAGGGTAGACCTCACCGACATCGAGGCTGGCGCGATCTAGAACGGCTACTCCGGGGCGAAGGAACCATGGCCTGCGGGGCCGTCGCGGTCGCGAGGGAGCCGTGGCGAGCGTGTCCGCAGCTATAGCTCAAGAGCATAGGTTGCACGTCTCCTAGTGACTGGCGCCAATAGCTCGTTACCTGTAGGCTTCGCCTGAGGGCACCTGGTTTCACTATCAGCGGGCAGCAACGGGAGAGCACAAAATGACGCAAGCGACTGCGGCGGACGCAACAACTGCATCGGCGGCCCGATATCCCGGTCTCGCGGTTGCCGAGGACGGCAGCGGCGCGGTTGTCTATGTGGAGACGGCCGCAAGCGAGGGTGCCGGGGCCTATCCGATTACGCCTTCGACCCAAATGGGTGAGGGGTGGGCGGTCGCGGTGGCAGCGGGCCAGACGAACGTCAACGGCCGGCGCCTGATCTTCTTTGAGCCAGAAGGGGAGCATGCGGCGGCGGCAGTCACCGCCGGTCTGAGCATGACGGGACTGCGGGCGACCAACTTCTCGAGCGGCCAGGGCGTGGCATACATGCACGAATCGCTGTATGCCGCCGCAGGAAAGCGGCTGACCTACGTGCTCAACGTGGCCGCGCGGGCGATGACGAAACAGGCACTCAACGTGCACGCGGGACACGACGACTACCATGCTATCGACGACACGGGGTTCTTCCAGGTGTTTGGGAAGAACGTTCAGAGCGTGGCGGACCTGACAGTGATCGCGCACCGCATTGCGGAGCTGTCGCTGACGCCGGGGGTGTCGGCCCAGGACGGGTTCCTGACCAGCCATGTGATCGAGTCGATCCGGCTCCCCGAAAGGGAGTTGGTCAAGGCGTATCTCGGCGATCCGTCGGATCTGATCGAAACACCGACAGCGGCGCAGCGCCTGACGTTTGGCCCACAGCGGCGGCGGATCCCTGAGATGTACGACTTCGACTACCCATCGATCCTCGGACCGGTCCAGAACCAGGACAGCTACGCGCAAGGCGTGGCTGCGCAACGCCCGTTCTACTTCGATCACATACCTGAGCTGACTGACCGGGCGATGCGAGAGTATGCAGAACTCACGGGCAGGCGGTATGCGCGGGCGATGGGCTACCGGCTAGAGGACGCGGAGTACGTGATCGCCGGGCAGGGCTCGGTGGTTCGGAACGCGGAGGGTGTGGCGGACTACCTTCGGGAAACGCGCGGACTCCGCGTCGGGGTCCTGGACCTTGTGATGTTCCGCCCGTTCCCATCGGACCTGGTGACTCACCTGTTGCGGGGTAAGAAGGCAGTCACCGTGCTGGAGCGCGTCGACCAGCCACTGGCGGTCGATCCGCCGCTGCTGCGCGAGATCCGCGCGGCAATGAGCAAAGGGGTAGAGAACGGCCGCGCAGGCGGCCAGCTCCCCCACCCGGGGCTGGCGCAAGTGATGGCAGATGAGGTGCCGGACTTCTATGCGGGCGGGTTTGGCTTCGGGAGTCGCGATCTGCAACCAGGCGACATAATAGCCGCCGTCGAAAACATGAGCGAAACTGGCAGGGGCCGGCGCCACTTCTACCTTGGGATCGACTTCATCCGGACTGGCACAGGGCTGTCGAAGGTCAATGCCTGGCAAGACGAGGTGCTTGCGAGCTACCCGGACGTTGCCGAACTCAACCTCACGCCAACCGAGCGGCCGAGCCTGCTACCGGAGGGTTCGATCTCCCTGCGCATTCACTCGGTTGGCGGTTGGGGCGCGATAACGACCGGCAAGAACCTGGTGATGACGGTTTTTGAACTGCTGGGGCTTCACGTCCAGGCAAACCCCAAGTACGGGTCGGAAAAGAAGGGGCAGCCGACCACGTTCTTCGCCACCCTCAGCCCCGCGCCAATCCGTTCGAATGCCGAACTGAAGCGGGTCGACGTGGTCATGTCGCCGGACCCAAACGTCTTCAAGCATTCCGACCCGCTTGCAGGCCTGGCTGAGGGCGGCGTGTTCGTGATCCAGAGTGACATGCAACCAGAGGCTCTCTGGAGTTGGCTCCCGCCGGTGGCGCGCGACACCATTCAGAAGCGAGGGATCAGGGTCTACGCGATCGATGGCTTCCAGATCGCGAATGACGAAGCGAGCGACGCCGAGTTGCGCTACAGGATGCAAGGTGCCGCCTTCATGGGTGCGTTCTTCGCCGTGTCGCCGCTTCTCGATCGCGAGGGATTGGATCGCGAGCGTCTCTTCGCTGGCATTCGCGCCCAGCTTCAGAAGAAGTTTGGCCACCGCGGCGAGCAGCTCGTTGAGGACAACCTCCGCGTGATTCGGCGTGGGTTCGATGAGATTCACGCCGTGCCGGTGAGCGAGGAAGACCCCGCGGGCCCGAATGGCGGGTCCGAGGGGCATGCGCGGCCTACGGCATTGATGCCGGCATTGCTCGGAGCCGCAAGCGCGAGGCCGGGCATCGGGAATGCCGGGCGGTTCTTCGACCAGGTATGCGCCCCAGGAATGGCAGGATTCGAACCGATCGCGGACCCATTTGCCGCGATCAGCGCCATCCCCGCGGCAACGGGAACGGTTCGCGACATGACGAACATCCGCTTTGAGGTGCCCGACTTCATCCCGAGCCGGTGCACGGGTTGCGCGCAATGCTGGACCCAGTGTCCGGACGCCGCGATTCCCGGGCTGGTCAACTCCGTGGAGGACGTCATCGAGACCGCCGTGCGCGCGGCAGGAGCGGATCAGCCCTTGCGGCTCCTCGCTGAGGTCTCTGCCGGCCTGGCCCGGGAGGCGCGAGCGGTCCTGAAGGAAGCGCCATTCGCGACGTTCGGCGACGTTGCAGGCGCGGCCTACGAAAGAGTCTCCGCGTCCCTGTCATGGGACGCGGAGCGGAAGGTCGCGCTGGACGCCGAATTCCAGAAGGTTCACGAAGTCCTTGTCGGTTTCCCTCTGGCCAGGACAGTCCCGTTCTTCGACGTGCCGGAGCGGCGGGAGGCGGGGGCGGGCGGTCTGCTTTCCATCACGGTGAACCCCTATGCATGCAAGGGCTGCAACGTCTGCGTCGACGTGTGCCCGGAGAACGCCCTGGTGACAGTGCGCCAGGACGAGGAGATCGTCGGCCAGCTTCGGAAGAACTGGGCGTTCTGGGAGCAGCTTCCCGACACGGATGATCGCTTCCTGAACATCACGGATCTGGCAGAAGGCATTGGCGTGTTGCCGACGATCCTGCTGAAGAAGAAGACCTTCCAGTCGATGGTCGGGGGGGATGGCGCCTGCATGGGGTGCGGCGAGAAGACGTCCCTCCATCTCGTGACCTCGACCATCGAGGCGCTGATGCAGCCCCTGGTGAGGGACTTCGTGGAGAAGCTGGATGGCCTGATTGCGAGGCTGGAAGCGCGCGGCCGGGAACTGCTCGCGGCCGACGCGGATCTCGACGCGGCCGCTGAGCACAGGGAAGGCGAGACGGTCGGCCTGGTCGTGGACCCGGTCCGCCGGGACGAAATACGAAGGCTCGGCGACGTGCGCAGGGCGCTCGAAGACCTCCGCTGGCGGTACGTTGAGGGGCCAAGCGGCAGGGGGCGAGCCAACCTTGGAATGGCGAACAGCACTGGCTGCTCGTCGGTGTGGGGCAGCACATTCCCATACAACCCCTACCCATACCCATGGGTGAATCACCTCTTCCAGGACGCGCCATCGGTTGCGATCGGTGTCTTCGAAGGCCAGATGCGAAAAATGGCGGATGGATTCGCCGCAGTGCGGCGGGCGGAGTTGTACCTGGGCAACAAGTACGACGCTGCCAGGCACGACAGCTTCTTCGAGGCTTTCGACTGGCGCGGATTCGATGACGAGGAGTTTTCGCTTTGCCCGCCAATCCTGGCCGTCGGGGGTGACGGAGCGATGTTTGACATCGGGTTCCAGAACCTGTCCCGGATGCTGGCCTCGGGGAAGCCGATTCGCGCGATCATTCTCGACACGCAGGTGTATTCGAACACCGGCGGACAGGCCTGCACGAGCGGCTTCCAGGGCCAGGTATCGGACATGGCGGCCTACGGCCGGGAGCGCCATGGCAAAGAGGAGACCCGGAAAGAGATTGCGATGATCGCGATGGCGCATCGCGGGGCGTTCGTGGCGCAGACGTCGCAGGCGCTCCCATCGCACCTGATTGGAAGCCTGCTGCGGGCGCTGCAGACCCGTCGGCCCGCGGTCGTGAACATCTATACACCCTGCCCTGTGGAGCACGGCCTCGCGGACGACCGGGCACCGCAGGCTGCGCGGTTCGCCCTGGAAAGCAGGGCATTCCCATTCCTGGTCTACGACCCGGATGCGGGCGAGAGCTACGCGGATTGCCTGGACCTGGCGGGCAATCCGTCGCCGGATGAGACCTGGCCTGCCTACGAGATCGAACACGTCGATGACCACGGGGCGTCTCAGCGGATGGAGATCCCGATGACAGTGGCGGACTGGGCCGCGACGGAGGGGCGGTTCAGCAGGCACTTCGGCGAGTTGCCGGGCGATGCGAGCGAGAGCGACCTCGTTCCATTCCACGAGTTCGTGGCGTTCTCTGAGGAACAGCGTGCGGGCAAGACGGCTTTCATCTACACGATCGACGGCGAGCGGCATCTGCGCCGACTGCGGGTCTCAAGCGAAATCGCGGACCTCGCGGTGGACCGGCTGCTCTTCTGGTCGCAGTTGCGACAGATGGCTGGGCTGGAGATCCCGGACGCAGCACGCAACGCGGTGGTGGCGGAACTCGAGGTGAGATTCGGGCAACAGGCGGAGGCGTTGAGGGCCGAATACGAAGCCAAGCTCGCCCACCTCCGAGCCACCTATCCGCAGATCATCGCTCGCCGCATCGCGGAGGGACTGCTACATGGGAACGGCCATGGCCCGGTTCCGGGCATTGCCGCCGGGGCTATGCCGGCAGCCGGCGTGAACGGCCAAACGACACCGCCGGATTCTTTCGCGACGGCCACGGACGCTGCATCGCCCCCGCCAGTTGCGCAGACGGAGAGGAATGGGACGACTGCCTCTTCGGGGCCCTACATCGAGTCGGAGCTGTGCACCACATGCGACGAATGCATCAACATAAACAAGAGGCTGTTTGCCTACAACACCAGCAAGCAGGCGCACATCAAGGACCCGCGAGCGGGCACGTTCAAGGAATTGGTGATGGCGGCCGAGCGATGTACGGCCCGGATCATCTACCCCGGGACACCGCTGAATCCCGCCGAACCGGGACTGGACAAGTGGGTCAAGCGGGCGGAGGCCTTGGCCTGAGCTCGTCCCCAGGCCGGCTCCACACTGATGGAGGGAGGACCGTGGTCGTGCATGGCGGGCTCGCGGTCGGTCCCACAGGCGGTGGAGCGCCTTCGGATGGATGCCCGCAAATCGCGGTTCCGGGACGGGGGCAGTGACCAGCCCGATCCTGGCGAGGGCGAAGCGGCTTGTGACACCCTCCCGTGTGATCGAGGACGGGGCAGTCCTGATCGAGGGCGATGCAATGACGGCTGTGGACAGGTCGGACAGGCTGGCCGTTCCCGACGGAACGGCGGTCTACGACGCCGACGTGCTCCTGCCAGGATTCATCGACATGCACGTCCACGGCGGCTACGGGCGAGCGTTCGGAGAGAGCATGGAGGGGGCGCAGGAGATAGCGCGTTCGATGGCGTCGTCGGGTGTGACGACGTGCTACGCGGGACTTGGCGCCGGCCCGACACCCCCAGCGCGCGCGCGAGCCGTG
>CAZCDK010000081.1:0-11186 GCA_964497285.1 uncultured Anaerolineaceae bacterium
TCTGCCCCAGCTCTGGCCCGCGTGGGCTCCCTGGGACGGGCAGTTCGAGCGGTTCGAGGCGGCGGTGTTCGCCCTCGCCATCAACGAGGGCGCCTACATGACAGAGATCATGCGGGCCGGGATCCAGAGCGTGGACGCGGGCCAGATGGAGGCGGCGAAGAGCCTGGGGATGACCTACCCGCTGGCGATGCGGAGGGTCATCCTGCCCCAGGCGATGCGGGTCGTGATTCCCCCGACCGGGAACGAGTTCATCGCGATGCTCAAGAACTCGTCGCTGGTGAACTTCATCAGCGTGAGCGAGCTCTTCCTGGTGGCCAAGCTCCAGTACTCGTCGAGCCTGAAGTACCTGGAGTGGCTGATCATCATCTCCATCTGGTACCTGGTGCTGACGACGATCGCGAGCATCGGACAGGCGTGGCTCGAAGCGCGCTACAGCTCGGACGGCGGCGGAACGACCGAATCCGTGTTCAGCCGGGTGCGCCGGGGCGTGGGGTTTGGCGGCACGCGCAACCTGGCGCACTGAAAGGCACTTCTACCACCCGCGGGTGGCGAGCAACTCCTTTTCCGGGAGGGAGGCGACACTGATGCCGGGCATCGCCTTTCCCAGACCGGTGCTGACGCGGGCGATGATCTCCGGGTCCTGGTAGTGGGTCGTGGCCTCGACGATCGCCTTCGCCACGAGCGCGGGGCTCTCGGACTTGAAGATGCCGGAGCCAACGAACACGCCATCGGCGCCGAGGCGCATCATGAGCGCGGCGTCCGAGGGCGTGGCGACGCCGCCGGCGGCGAAGTTGACCACGGGCAGCCGGCCCTGGGCCTTCACCTGTTTCACGAGCTCGACCGGGGCCTGGATATCCTTCGCGAAGGAATAGAGTTCGTCGTCGAGCATGGTCTGGAGGCGGCGGATATCGTCCGTGACGGAGCGCATGTGGCGCACGGCTTCGACGATGTCGCCGGTGCCCGCTTCGCCCTTGGTGCGGATCATGGCGGCGCCTTCGCCGATGCGCCGGAGCGCTTCGCCGAGGTTCCGGCAACCGCACACGAAGGGGACCTTGAACTGGTGCTTGTCGATGTGGTGCGCCTCGTCGGCCGGGGTCAGCACCTCGGACTCGTCGATGTAGTCGATGCCGATCGCCTGGAGCACGTCGGCCTCGACGAAATGCCCGATCCGGGCCTTCGCCATCACCGGGATGGTGACGGCGGCCATAATTTCGCGAATCATCTGCGGATCGCTCATGCGGGCGACGCCGCCGTCGCGGCGGATGTCGGAGGGCACGCGTTCGAGGGCCATGACGGCGCAGGCGCCCGCTTCCTCGGCGATCTTGGCGTGCTCGGGCGTGACAACGTCCATGATGACGCCGCCCTTGAGCATCTGGGCGAGGCCGACCTTGACGGCCCAGGTTCCGGTTTGAGACACGGGAGCACTCTCCGGGGGTTGCGGGATAGGTTTCCAGTCTAGGCCGGGAGCGAGCGAAAGGCACGAGGATAGCCATCGCGGATCTCTACCGGCAATGGGGTGGCATTGGGGAATGCCTCCTGGAGTTGGGCGATGTCGCGACGGTCGTCCTCGTCCAGTTCGTAGCCGCTGTGGCACTGGAGTTCCAACTCCGGCGTGAAGCAGCGCACTTCCTGTCCGAGCAATCTTCCCACGCCCTGCAAGCCCTCGGCCGGGCACACCCATGTCCCGCCGCCCAGCATCGGGTAGAGGCCGTTTCCATCCGCATCGAGTTCGAACGCATGCACATCGACCTCGCGGAGCCGGGAATCGCGGAGGACGAAGTTCTCCGGCCGCCCGCCGGGAGCCTCCGCGAACCCTTCGGCGGCAAGGGACTGCCGGAGGATCGGGAGATGATGCAACTCGACGAAGAGGTCGAGGTCGCGATGCGGGCGCGTCTGGCGTCCGACGAGGGCATCGATCGACCAGCCGCCGTTCAGCCAGACGGGAACGCCGAGGCGTTCGAGACGGCGGCAGATATCGAGCGCGTCCTCCGCGGCCATGAGCGGGGTCAACTCCTCGTTCGGGAGGTCCATCGCGCAAGCAGCATACACGGCCGTGCGGCGTTGCCGGTCGCCCGTTCCGCAGTCAGTGAGGACGCCGCCCACCGGCTCCTCGCCGGTGGGCGGATCACAAACGCGTGATCGTGAAGCCCAGGAGCCTCGTCGTGGTGGCGCCGGGAGTTTGGTGGCCGCACCACGTGGGTGCGGCCACCGGGAGGTGCCGGGCGGGGTGATGTGAAGTCTAGCGTTCGCTCGAAAGCATCGGAAGGAGCAGGCGGTACTTGATGTCTCCCAGCGCGGCGGCGAAGCCGCCTGTGACCGCGAAGCGGTCGCCAATCGCAGGTCCACCCGCAGCCGCCTGACCGATCGTGCCTGTGACGGCGTACGGGTCATTCGCGCTCGTGCCGCCACCACCGCTAACAGCGTTCCAGTGCAGGTCCCAGGTACCCGAGACCTGCGCAACCACGAGCGGTGCCGCTATCAGGGCACCGGCGCCGCCAGCAAGCGCAACGGCCACCCTGATTCGGACCGAGTGGCGCATCCCGGACACAGGCCGTGTCGGCCGGATCGCCAATGGCCTCACCGCTTGATCACCAGAACGTTGAACCTCAGGAGATCCGGGAGCACGACTTGCGAGAAGATCGCCCACTTGTTCGCCCCGATCGCGCAGCCCGCCGCGGTGTAGTTGTAGACGACACCGTAGGCCCCGAGCGTGTCGAGCACGGCGGGAGTTGGATCGCTGGCCGTGATGAACAAGATTGCCGTCGGATCGCCGTCGGCCATCGCATCGCTGATCACCGTCACCGCATTCGACGCGCATGTGTTGGGAGCGGTCGTGGTTCGGACTTCGTGGACAATCACCGGCGACAGGCCACCGGGCGCCCGGAGCGCGCCGTTCCTGAACTCGAGGGCGGTCGTCCCGGCGCCGTTCCCGGAGAAACTGCCACCGGTGCCGACGGCGTTGGTGGTTTCGCCCACGACGCCGGCACCAGGCCCGGCATTCACGCCGCGGATGGCGGCAGCAGGGGCAGGCGTGGCCGTCGGCGAGGGGCTTGCGGTCGAGGTCGGCGAAGGGCTGGTCGTCGGGGTCGGCACAACGATCGGGGCCCGGTTCACGAGGAGGCCGGCGCCATTTCCGGCCTGAGTGACGGCGAAGAGCTCGCCCGCCGTGGTCCCGCTCGCGGCAAACGGCACCGCGATGCCGCCGGAAGCTTTCGCATAGAGCGCATAGGGCGTCGAGCCGATGGCCTGGCGGGGGGAAAGAACCGTGTACGTGCCGGTGCTGGCCCCGAGCCGCACGGCGATCTCCATCCAGCGGGCGCTTCCGTCGAAGGCCCCGATCCCGAAATCGAGTCCGACAGTGAAGAGACCGCCCGTCACGCCCACCTCCTCTTTCGTGACCGTGGTTCCGACCTGGGCACCGCCGGACTCGGCATCATAGAGGATGAACCGGAGGTCATAGCTGCCGTTCGCAGGACCTCCGCCATCGGTGAGGCGTCCCTGGTAGGTGAACGAGTCGCCAAGCGAGAGCGGCTGCGAGGCTGAACGACGAGCGAGAACACCGCCCGGTGGGACATCGAAGCCGGCGGTGGCCACGGTCACGGTCGAGAGGATTGCAGCTGCGATCGGCGCGGCGATGAGCAGTCGAGTTCGGCGCATGGACACGCCCTCCCTCAGAACACAGTGTGGTGTTCGAGACATTATAGCTCAGGTGATCAAGCGTTTGTGCAATTTCGGCCCTGCCACCGGACCGTTGCCGGTCACGGGACTCCGGACGGCGGACGGCAGGCAGCCGGTACCTGCGCGTCGTTGCCCTCGCGCTGGCTGCAATGACGGGAACTGACGTCGACGACGACCCGGCCGTCGCCCCGAGTGGCGACCGCGTAACGGTCCAGGTTCGGACCGTCGGCGTCGAGACGCACGCCGGCCGCGTCGTAGATCGCGCCCCTGCATGTTTCGCGAAAGAGGAGCGCCGCGCTGGCCGCCTGCGGGCTGATCCGGCTTCGATACGATTGGAGGAGGCCAGCCCGGTCCGGGTCGGCAGGGAGAACCGGCGCAACCGGACAGCGTCTCCCCGGAGAGGCGCGGTTGCCGGAATCCAGATTGGACAGGGCGAAGAACTCGCCGGTTGTGAGGCGGACCAGATAGAAGCCACGGGAGCCTATGAACTCGGCAGACCCCGGAGCATAGGCAGCCGCGCGGTCGAGGACAACCTTTCCGCTGTCGGCACCGGAGTCCAGGAAGACGGCCAGAGCCACCGCGGTGACCGCCGCCAGTGCCGCCAGTCCGACAAGAACGGCGCAGCCGGCGCGGACGGGACGGGAGTGCGGGAGCTGCGTCATGAGGACGGCCCGTTGCCTCCTAAAGAGACAAGACCATGGCCCGTCGCGGAGCAGTGGCTTCGTCGGGATCAGCTGCCAGAAGGCGCGCGACTTCGGCCGCGGCCGCTGTCTCAAGATCATCTTCGGGAACAACCCTGTGAACGAGGCCCCAGCGGTTGGCCACGGTGCTGGCGACGGGCTCCCCCGAAAGGATCATGTGAGCCGCGACCCCGGGTGGGACGATGCATGGAAGAGTCTGTGTTCCGCACGCACTGGGGATGTAGCCCAGGGTCACCTCAGGGAGAGCGAATGTCGCGCTGGCAGCGGCGATGCGATAGTCGCAGCAGAGGGGGAGTTCGAGGCCGGCGCCGAAGCAGTAGCCGTGCATGCGCGCCACAGTGATAGCGGACAGAGACAGGAGGAGAGCCCAGACATCGCGGTCATGCCGGGCGCGCCGCGAGGCGAAGATGCCGGGGGCAGTGCCGAACTCCGAGATGTCGGCGCCGGAGCAGAAAGCCGGTCCCGCGCCGCGGAAGAGCACGAGGCGCACGTCGGGCATGTCACGGCAGGCCTGAAGATAGGTCCAGAGGAGGTCGCGGCACGCCATGTTGAGGGCGTTCATTCGTTCGGGGCGGTTGAGCGTGATCGTCGCTACACCACGATCGTCAAGGTCGAAGAGGATGGGGTCTGCCATCGATCGGACGGGCTCAGTCAGCCCAGTCGGGCTTGCGGATCTGGCTGCGCTCGCGCCGCGCAAGGCTCCGGGCAAGGTCCTCGTTGGCTTTGAGGACGAAGTCAGTCATGTCGTCGCTACCGAGCTTCATTTTCGAGCTTCGCCAGCGCTTGAGCATGGCCCGGTCGCGGTCCGAGAGGCCCGCCTGGCCGGCGATGAGGTTGATGATGACGGAGAAGGCTTCGGTGAGTTCGTCGTCGGTGAATCGCACTTCCATGGCTATTTTCTCACCGTTTCTGCGCGCCCGCCGGTCAGCTTCACGCGCCGCAGGAACTTGGCCTCGATCCGGGCATTCAAAGCCTTGTTGATGTCGTCCGTGAGCTTCTGGACGGTGGCGCTCTTCTCGCCGCACTCGGTGCGCCAGCGCCTGATGGCCTCCTTCCCATCGTCGGAGAGGTCCGCGTTGTCGATTGCGATGCCGCTGGCAAGCATCATAAGGGACCAGGCTTCTGGCTCTTCAAAGAGAACGATCATCGGTTAGTCACCTGTGAAGTGTGGTTGACGCTTTTCAAGGAAGGCTCGTACGCCTTCAGCGCGATCTTTGGTGGTTTGGAGGAGCAGGGTCAAATCGGTCTCGAACCGAAGGGCCTGCTCGAAGTCCATGGCAAGACCGCGCCAGATGGCTTCCTTCGCCAGCTGGACCGCGACGGGTCCACGAGAAGCGATGACTCCAGCGAGCCGGGAAGCCTCGGCCAGCGCCTCGCCTGCCCGGGAGGAAACGGTCACCAGACCGGCATGGAACGCTTCCCGGGCGGCAATGGGCGAAGCCAGCCAGGATGCACGAAGGACTTCCAGCCGTTGCCGTGCGTAGCCGACGGAGGGCCCGGACACGTCGATCTCGCTCGCTTCGCTGCAGGCGCGGATGTCGCAGGCGAGCGCGAGAGCGAGCGAGACTCCTGCCAGGCGGCCTTCAAAGACGAAGACGAGTGGGAGCGGGAATCGTTCGAGCCAGAGGAGATCGCGGTCGTCGTACACGGGACCCGCGGCGGCGGGTTGGATCGCATGGATGACGACGAGGTGGACATCAGGGTCATCCCGCAGCGCTTCGAGCTGCTCGCGCAGGTCAGACGGAGGCGGGGGATCGGTAGCGGCGAGAAGGGCCCAGCCACGGCCAGTCGCGGATTCGGCGGTCATTGCCCTAGGTTAGCCGCCAGGAGGGGCGGGCGCGATGTTGCGAGTGTGGCGCCAAGCCGACATCATGGGCTCCAAATCCGGACACACAGCGCGACCATTCGCGCTTCGAGGAATGCCATGGCCAACCTGACCGCACCCATGCCGATGGAAGCTGAGAAGACCCCCTGGGTGCACGACCGCGCCCGGATCCCGGCGCGGCCGGCCACCACGAATCGCGACCTGCTTGTGCGCTACCAGGGCCTGCTGCTGGGGCTGGCTCTAGCCCTGGGGTTCATGGTGCTGGCGTTCCAAACGCGTGCAACGTGGACGACTCACCGGGACTGGGTCGTGCCGATGACGGTCCCGTTCTGGGCAGGCGCGGGCGTTGCCCTCGGACACCTGATCGACCGGCGGATGTGGAGGGAAGCGGCGCCGGGCCTGGTGCTGCTGGCGGTGGCAATCGGGCTCACAGGCGTGAATGACGTTCGCGGAATGCAGGTCGATGGCAGCGACGGCCTGCGAGACGCTCTGAGCATCATCACCGGCACCGTCTGCGGGTTGATGATCGCCGCACTTCTGGGAGCTCTGGTGTGGGTCGAAATGAAGAACCAGACGAAAGCCGCGCCGCCAGCGGCGTAGCCTCGCGGTCAGCCGCGGCCAAATACGAAGAGGCCGTGGCCCTGAGCGCCGTGTTCATAGGACTGCACGAGCATCCCGAGCAGATCGAGCTGGCCCAGGTAGCCGCGCTTGCCGTACCGCTTCTCGTAGAGTGAACGCCGCGCGACCATGGCGGCCTCCGCGGCACGCCAGGTCTGGACGGCATCGAGGGAGATGGGCTTGTGGGCGCGCAGCTCCCAGCCTATTTCAGTCCACTCCTCCAGGAACGCGTCCTGGCCGCCCCGGTTGTCTGCCGGCACTTCGCAGCAGAGGCAGATCGTGGCTCGGGCGGAGGCCACGCGGGTCATCTCGCGCACGGCGATGTGGCTGTCGAGGCTCCAAACGCTGGTGAAGGTCCCGGCGGCGAAGGGCAGCTTCTGCGTCGAGGCGACCACCCACGAAACGTCTCCGCCACCGGGCATGGCACGACCCGCCCGGAGGAAATCGGCGTTGAGATCGGCTGCGAAGGCAGCGGCGCCTGCTTCTCGCGCAGCCATGCGCGCCGCGGCACCAACAAACGCGCCGCAGTCGAGCATCCGGCCGCCCGCGGTGAGCCCACTCCGCTGCAGCAGCCATCGCGTCGCCTCAATGCCGCCAACGTGATTGTGTTCCCCGAGGAAGTCGATCCACCATGCGGGGTACTCCTCGACGAGGACATCGAAGACAGCGGTGCTCACGGCCCGAGGGTAACGCAAACGAGCTTCCACGGCTTGGGCCGAACGGCCCTGATTGTCCGGGCTCGACGCCCCGAGTCAGCGAGGCTGCGGTTCGCCTGCGCCAGCCGGGATCGCCACGTCGCAGTCGAAGACGCGGCCGAAATGGCGGAGAAACGGCGCGAGGACTTCGTCAACGCCGACGTGCCCGCCCAGCTCCAAACTGAGGCTGGTCACATCGATGTCCGTCATGCCGCAGGGGTTGATGAGCCGGAAATGGCCGAGATCAGGATCGACGTTCAGGGCGATGCCATGCATAGTGACCCAGCGGCGGACGTTGAGCCCGACCGAGGCGATCTTCCTGCCACCCACCCAGACGCCGCGTCCGCGGGGCGAGCGTTCGCCGCGGATGTCCCAGTCGGCGAGGACGGCGCAGGCAACCTCTTCCAGGCTGGCCACGTAGTCGACCACACCCAGCGCCCACGCCTTGAGGTCGATGATCCCGTAGGCGACCAGCTGTCCCGGACCGTGGTAGGTGATGTCGCCTCCACGCTCGGTCTGAACCACCTCGATACCCCGGCCGGCGCCGATTCCGCGCCCGACGCGCAGGTTGGGTTCGGGGTGGCCCTGGCCCAGCGTGAAGACAGGGCGGTGCTCGGTGAGGAGCAACCAGTCGGGACCACCACATTCACGACGCTCAGCCTGCAGGCGCCGCTGGAGGGAATGCGCTTCGCGGTAGCGGGTGAGGCCGAGAAAGGAGACGCGCACACCGCGGTTGTTGGCAGTCACATCCACAGCCTCGGGACCCCGCAGGGTCTCGTCAATACGGCTCCGAGGTCCCGGCCGGCTCCTTTTCCTCGATGGTTTCCCAGTCCTCGTCGCGCAGGGGAGCGAGCTCGCCCTTGCGGTGCTGCTCGTAGAGCCGGAACAGGGCTTCCTTGTGGGGACGGACCCGTCCTATGGGGCAAGCCTCCCAGTCGGCGCGGGATTCGTCGCAATAGCCCATGCGGAGCTCGCCGCATTTGGGTTGCAGGTGCTTCCCCAGTTCGGGGACGGCACGAACGACTGCGGCCCGCATGAGGGCAGCAACGCGGCGGAACTCCCACTGGGCCCGCGTGCAGAGGCGAAGGTCGCAGATGTGGAGCAATGACTGGAAGTTGACGGTGATCTTGAAATTGGTGTTGGTCGCATTCGGGAGCAGGAAGCGTGCGTCCTCGGCGGGAACACCGGCGCCGACCATCTCCTCGTAGAGTCGGCCCACTTCGTCGAAGAGATCGGCCATGCGGGTGGCCATGCCAGCCTTCTTCACGCTCTCGGGCACGGTGTAGGGGAACTCGCCGTCTTTGAAAGTAACGTAGCGCTGGCTCTGTTGTTCGAATGAGATGCCGACGCGATGCCTCACGAACTGGTGGCTGAACGCACGGGAGACCCCGGAGATGCCGAACTCGAAGGCGACCTGTTCGAGGGGGCTGGCGTGGCCGGTCTGGAGCCGGTCCTCGATGAACTGCCTCATCTGCGCGGCGGTGATGCGGTCATCTTCGATGCGAGCAGCGACCTGCTGAGGCGTGAGCTGGCTGTAACAGGTCCGGTAGGCCATGTAGAGCGACCGCATCGGGTCGGGGGTGTGGGAGAGGAGGGTCACCTGGATCATTGCAGTTCCCGGTTGGCGGTCTTTCGCGCATGCCAGCGAGAGACCATTGTTGCACAGCTAAATGCGAGGGTGGGTGAGTGGATTCCTGACCGCTTGGGGAGCCGCGAGCTTCGATATGGCCGCTCGTGGGAGCCTGGCCACATCGAAGTAAAGACTTAAGTTGTTGACAACTGTCTAAATCAACGCCAACCTTCGTTCACACCGATCCAGGAGAACTGCCATGACAGCGACAGCGACGAGTCCCGCGAAATCACCACTGGGGTATGACGGAGGCCTCACGTGCTCCATCAGCGTCACGGACTTCGACCGGGCAGTAGCCTGGTACGGGGACGTGCTCGGGTTCAGCCTTCTCTACCGGATGGACGAGATGGGGTGGGGCGAGCTGGCGACCGAGGTGACGGGCGTCAACGTGGGCCTGTCGCGCGCCGACAGCATAACGAAGGGCGGCGGTGCCACGCTCACGTTCGGGGTGAAAGACATCGACGTGGCGCGGACGAGGCTCGAAGCGAAGGGCGTTCGCTTCGAGGGCGAGACACAGACCGTCGAGGGAATGGTGAAACTGGCGACGTTCCTTGACCCCGACGGCAACGTCCTCATGCTTTACCAGGACCTTGGCCAGGACGCATAACCCTGCGCAGCGCCCGGCTGGACGGCGGGAGCCCGCCGAGCGGCCCGCGGCGCCAGCCGCGGTGTCCGCAGGCGGCAGATGGTTTTCGGGGCGACCGGCCGGTGACGCCAACTGCCACGTGGCGGTGCGGAAGCTGATCGCTCCTGGGCGAGCGCCCTCGACGGGCATTCGTCCTCGGAGCCGCAACGGGCTGTAAACTCTTCGTAAACAGTGCGATGGGGGCCGAGAGAGGCGGCAAGGCGGGTTGCCCGGACTCCGGGGCACACCTACGCTTGGCTGCATGAGGGAGCAGCGGCTCCCGCTGACGGAGGCTCCATGAAGCGACCTTTCACCGTTGGCCTGGCGCTCGCCGGGGCGATCATGGCCGCCCTTCCCGCGACAGCCCTGTCGCTCCTCCCCGGAATGGGGCAATCCGAGGCCACCGTCCTGGCCGCGGGCGCCGCTCCTCCCGGTCCGCCGATGGTGATCTACGGCGCGGCGTCCGGGATTCCCGCGACGTCCAGCGTGATCGTCCTCAACAGTGCAACGGGCGCCACCTGCGGGCGGGGCAGTGTGGTCACCGTATCGGGCGCTACAAACTACGTGGCGCAGGTCTATGCCGACTCGCAGGTGCCGGGTTGCGGCACCAGTGGTGCCAGCATGTCGCTCTCGCTCTACTTCTCGCCTTCGAGCCCCGGCACCGGCGGCCGAATTGCGACGGTGGGAGTCACGTGGTCGTCGGGTGGAAGCGCGCAGCAGGATGCGACGCCCGGCGCAGCGTTGCCGATCGTGGCGTATGCGCCGATGGTGGCGAGGGACGGCGTACAATAGCCGCTGGTGGGCGCCAGCCTATCAGGCGCCGGGGAGCGAGGCTGCAGCAATGCGCGTAGCACGTATCCGAACCAGTCCGGCTGGCACGCTGTCCTGGGTGGTGGCCCTCGGGGTTGGCATGGTTGCGGCTGCGATTGCGTCCGGATGGCCGGTGTTCGGCGCCCACGCTGACCCGCCGCCCGGAATCCCCATGACCCTCTATGGGACCGCCGCGGGCGCAGTTCCGGGCCAACGAGTCATCGCGATGGTGCTCGACGGAACGAGCATCCGGGCATGCTCTGACGATCCCGTCTATGACATCGTGCTCACTTCGGAAGGCCGTACGGTCTACCGTGTGAGTGTGAACAGCGACCAGACAAAGGCGGGGTGCGGGGCTCCCGGGCGCCAGGTGTTCCTCTACTTCGCCCCGATGCCGGGCGTCGACGGGCGCGCGGCCACCGCCACGATCCAGTGGCAGGGCTCGGCGAGCCAGGGCACCGTCTATGAGTCGAACGTCACGATCACCTCGCCGCTTTCGAACAATGGATTTGTGCCCGTGGCCAAGGACGGTACGAACTAGCGCTCGTGTGGAAGGCCCGGAGGGTCACCGCTTCCGCCCTGGATACTCACCATGAACTCGAGG
>CAZCDK010000082.1:0-2811 GCA_964497285.1 uncultured Anaerolineaceae bacterium
GACATTGAGGCGGTGCTCCAGGCGACGGGTGTGCCTGTGCACAGCCTCAGCCGGAGTGAGGAGGTTCTCGCGAACGCGCAGCTTGCCTGGCGCGGCCACTTCGTTGAAGTAGAGCACCCGGAGCTCGGGCGAGTGACGATCGAGAACGCGCGCATGATCATGTCGGCGACGCCGGCGCGTGTGTCCACGCCCGCGCCGATGTTCGGCCAGCACAACGAACAGGTCTTGCGCGACCTTCTCGGCTACACGGAGGATGAGCTCGTGGAGCTGGTTGCGAGCGGAGCGTTGGAGTAGTCCGCGCGCCCCGGACACCGGACGCCGGTCCGGTGGTCGCCCTTGCCGCCGCCAGCGCGCTGCGCGCCGGGCTCTTCACCGTGGGCTGTCGCGCGCTGGAACGAAACCGTCTTCGCCACTATCGAGACCGGCGTTGACGCCGAAGTCTCAAGTGACAGGCACGCGGACTTTGCCGTCCGGGCCTCGACAGCCTGGAGCGCGCATGGTGCCGAGGGCGCAACAATGGAGACGCGACGAGGTCGCTGGGTCGCACTAACCCCAAAGGATCATGCCTTGATGATGCCGCGGTTTGGACCGTCGCGGACGGCCCGGAGCGAAGGAATGAGCAGGCGGGGGATCTGGGCCCGCCATGGGCTTTCTGCGCAAGCCAGATGGGGAGGGGCGGCATTGGCGGCCCTGGGCCTGGCCGCAACGGCGGTTGGATTGCTGCCGACGGCGGCGATCGGGCAGGGCGTGGACCCGGCGACCGAGATAGATGCAGCTGTAGCCAGCGGCCGGCTGGACCCGGAAGTGCGAGACGCGCTGGGCTCGGGGCAGACCGCGGACGCCCTGGTGATTCTCGACCAGACCAGTGCTCTGGGGCGCGTGCGGGCGCGGGCGCGGGCCCGCGGCGTGGGACTCGACCACCCGAGTGCGATCGCGGATCTGGCCTCGGAACTGACGCAAACCAAGGCGTCGGCCCTGCCAGCGAGCGACAAGGGAGCAGCCACAGGCCAGGTGCTGAAGGACTACGACCACTTCCCAATCCAGTTCCGGCGGTTCAACTCCGCGGCAGCCCTGGCAGCGGTGCTTCGCGCACCGGGGGTAGAGACGATTCGGGCCGACCGGAAGCTGGAACTGCAGCTCGGGCGCAGCCTTTCCCTGATCAACCAGCCGACCGCGCAGCTCTCCGGATACACAGGTGCGGGAACGGCGGTGGCAGTCCTTGATACCGGTGTTAATTACTTGCAGCCGGTCTTCGGCTGCACTGGGGTGAACACGCCGGCCACCACCTGCCGGGTGCCCTACATGCAGGACTTCGCTCCCGATGACGGCGCGCTCGACGCCCACGGTCACGGCACGAACGTATCCGGAATCGTCCTTGGAGTGGCGCCGTCGACACGCGTGCTCGGACTGGATGTCTTCCAGGGTTCGAGCGCCAGCGACAGCGTCATTCTCTCCGCGCTGAGCTGGGTCGTGACGAACAAGGCGACGTACAACATCGCCGCCGCGAACATGAGCCTGGGAGACGGGTCCCACAACACCTCGCAGTGCAACGGCAGCACCTATGCTTCTGCCTTTGCCAACCTCCGCAGCGCCGGCGTTCTTCCGGTCGTTGCGGCGGGCAACGATGCGGTGGTCGGCGGGGCCTTCACGAATGGAGTCAGCGAGCCAGCGTGCGCTCCCGGAGCGGTCTCCGTGGGTGCCGTGTATGACGCGGATGCCGGCGGCCGGGCATGGTCGAGCTGCACGGATGCCACCACCGCCGCGGACAAGATCACGTGCTTTTCGCAGTCAGCCAGCTACCTCTCTCTTCTTGCTCCCGGTGCGCTCATCACCGCGGCCGGGGCGACGATGGGGGGAACGTCCCAGGCAACTCCGCATGTGGCCGGCGCTGTCGCGGTGCTGGCGTCGGCAGCGTCTTCGTCAACGGCCGCTCAGCGAGAGACGGCGCTGACCTCCACGGGCCCGCCGATCACGGATGCCCGAAACGGCGTCACCAAACGCCGTCTCGATGTCTGCGCGGCGCTGGGCAACCTGGGTATCACGTGCGCTCCCGGGCAGAGCAACGACAACCGGGCGAACGCGTTCACGATGACCGCGTCCCCGGCACTGTTCACGCACGCTACCTACGGGTTCACAACTGAGGGAGGCGACCCGAGCCTCACCTGCGGTGACACCGTGGTTCCCAAGCAGTCGGCCTCGGCCTGGTATCGGCTCTCGACAGCCACCGCCGGAACGCTGACCGCTTCGACCGTGAACTCCAACTACCCTTATCCGACGGCCGGAGGTTCCGTGAACCTCAACGGGGCGGACACGGTGCTCGCCCTCTTTGAGCTGAGCGGGTCGAGTCTCGTGCCGGCAGGCTGCAACGACGACATCGACTTCGGCGGCGGCAACTACCAATCGCAGCTGTCGGTCGCTCTGCAGGCGGCCAAGGCGTACTACGTGGAAGTGACCGGGTGGGGCTCGAACGGCGGCGGCTATAGCGTGTTGGGCCTGAGCTACACGGGGGCCCTCGGTGGAGGGACGCTGCCGCAGACCATCACGTTCCCGGCGCTGGCAGATGTCAGGCTGGATCAGCCTGCGCCGGTGCCCGGAGCGACGGCATCTTCCGGACTCGCGGTGACCTACTCGACGACCACGGCGCCAATCTGCACAGTGACTGGCGCCGGCGTGATCACGCTTGTGAGTGTGGGTTCGTGCACGATTGCGGCAGACCAGGCCGGCAATGAAACCTATGCGGCAGCGCCACAGGTGTCCCGGAGCTTCACGATCGCCAAGGGCAACCAGACGATCACCTTTGGCGCGCTCGCC
>CAZCDK010000082.1:2911-11160 GCA_964497285.1 uncultured Anaerolineaceae bacterium
CCAACTGGAACCCCGCCCCACAGGTGCCCCAGAGCTTCGCCGTCACCCAGGCCGCGCAGACGATCGCCTGGGTCTCCCCCCCGGCCGGCAGCAGCCAACTCCCCGCAACCGACTTCGCCGTGAGCGCGACCGCTACCTCGGGCCTCACCGTGGCCTTCACCTCGACGACCCTCGGTGTCTGCACCGTCACCGGCACAACCGTCCATCCGCTGGCCCTCGGAACCTGCACGATCAGGGCCAGCCAGGCCGGCAACGCCGCCTTCCTCCCCGCCTCTCCCGTCGACCGGAGCTTCACGATCGCCAAGGGCAACCAGACGATCACCTTTGGCGCGCTCGCCGACAGGACTCTCGCCGAGTCACCGGTGACGATCAGCGCCACGGCCTCTTCCGGCCTCCCGGTGACCTTCAGCTCCGCCACGCTCCCGGTCTGTTCGGTGACCGGGACCTCCGTGTCCCTGCTCACCACGGGAACCTGCACCATCCGCGCCGACCAGCCCGGCGACGCCAACTGGAACCCCGCCCCACAGGTGCCCCAGAGCTTCGCCGTCACCCAGGCCGCTCCGGGTACGGTGTGGTACTTCGCCGAGGGCTTCACGGGGATGGGTTGGACCACGGAACTGCACTTGCTAAACCCGAACGCGGGCGCGGCGACCGTGGCGGTCACGTATCTCCTCGACAGCGGGTCGACTGTGACGAGGAACGTGACGATTCCAGGGCTGAGCAAGATGACGCTCGATGCGAGCAATTTGACGGTCGGCCCCGGTCCCGACGTCGCCTTCGGGGCCAGCATCACCTCGGACATACCGATCGTGGCGGAAGAGCAGATGTTCGCCGGGGCCTCAGGCGACTTCGCTCACAGCACAACGGGGAGCAGGGCTCTTTCGACGACCTGGTACTTCGCAGAAGGGTTCACTCAGTTTGGCTGGGAGACCTGGGTGCTGGTCGCCAACCCCGGCACAAGTGCCGCCGACGTGACGATCACGTACCAGAAGCAGGCCGGAGGGACCGTGACGCGGACGGTGACGGTCGGCCCGGGCCAGCGTTACACCTTTGCCGGGCATGTGGATCTGCCGAACGAAGCGTTCTCGGTGAGCGTTTCGTCGACGCAGCCGATCGTGTCCGAGCTGGCGATGTACGAACCCGCGCGGGCGATCGCCCATCGCACCGTGGGTGTGACCGGTCCGGCGATGACGTGGTATCTCGGTGAGGGGTTCACTGGCTTCGGTTGGCAGACGTTCATCTCGGTCGGGAACCCGGGCGCAGCGGCTGCCACGGTGACTGCGACGTTCAACATCGATGGCGGAGCCCCGGTAGTCAAGGAGTTGCTAGTCGCCGCGCACTCCCGCGGGACGTTCATCGCGCACGAGACGGCAACGGGCGTGGGCGTGGACAAGGCGTTTGGGGTCTACATCACCTCGACGGCACCGGTGGTTGTCCAGGAAGTGCTCATCGACCCGGCCGCAGGGGCAAGTCGTGCCAACTCCACGATGGCCGCAGCTGCGCTGTCGTCGCAATGGTCGTTCAGTGGCGGATCGAGCAACGCGGGAGTTGTGACCTTCCTCACTGTGAGCAACCCGGGCGGGTCGGCCGCGTCGGTGACAGCCACGTACTACTTCCACGACGGCACAGCGCCGGTTTCTCAGGTTCTGACGATTCCGGCGCAAAGCCGGGGGACGTTCGCCAGCAACGGAGGCAGTCCGGGCGTGCCTGCGAACAAGAGCTTCGGCATTGTAGTGACGGCCACCGGCGGACTGATCGTGGTGCAGGAGGCCGTCTACGACGAACCCCTGCACCGCGCCTTCAGCGCCGGAGGGGCACCGGGCCAATGAGGACACAGGCCGCCAGCCTGGCCGGGGAAGAGGGGAGTGACAGGTGACGATCATCTCGATTCCGCGCGTCCGGCCGTCTGCGGGAGGAAGGCTCCCCGGACTCTCCTGGGGAGTCGTGCTCGCGTACTTCGTGGTGCCGCTGGCGCTGGGCTGGTTCGCGTTTGCCCTCGCGGATTCGGTCACGAACTTCGAGCCGCAGACGATCCGGCTCTCAGCGCAGAGCGAATACGACCCTTACCTCGATGACTTCGTCGTCTTCTATGCGGCGGGAAACGTCGCCCGGAACGGCAACGCCGACGGGCTCTACGACCCGGCGACGCTCCATGCGGCCCAGGCAGCGGAGCTGGGCGTGCCCGAGTCCTCGATCATCCGACTGCCGTTCTACAATCCCCCGGGTGTCGCCCTTCCGCTGATCGCGCTTTCGCTGCTGACGCTTACCGGGGCGGCGGTAGCATGGACGGCGATCCAGTTGGTGCTGTTCGCGGCCTCGTTGGGTGCGATCGCACGGGAGGGCGCGCGCAGGAACGGGATCCTCGCCGGGCTCCTGGTGGTGGGAGCAGTCTCTTCGATGCCGTTCCACGAAACCATCCTCCACGGGCAGGTCTCCATGACGCTGCTGGCGGGGTGGGTCGCACTCTGGTTCGGTGCGTTCGAACGGCGCAGCGACAAGCTCACGGTGCTGGCGCTGACGTTGCTGGCGATCAAGCCCCAGCTCGTCATCGTGCCAGTCGCATACCTCGTATTGACTCGCCGGTGGCGGGCCCTGGCGGTGGCTGCCGCCCTGCAGGCGATCTTGAGTCTCGCGACCATGCTCTTCCTCGACCCGAGGATTGTGTTGCACTGGTTGCAGCTGATGCTCTCCGCAACGAGATGGGAGGACGAAAACGGCATCTGGGTGCACGCGATGTTCGGTTGGAACGCTTTCGTGCGCGCCATTGCCGGATCCGGCTACCACGCGGTCCGGGCGGCGCTGGCTACCGGCCTGACGCTGGCCACGGCCGGGTACTGCCTCCGGGCTGGCCGTGCGGCATACCGGCAGGGCCGCCATGCCGACCTGTTCGCGATGCTCATCTTCGCCAGTGTCGTCATGAGTCCTCACCTGTTCGCGCAGGACCTCATGCTGGTGGTCGCCCCGATATCACTGTTGGTCCTCCGAGCATCCGGACGAGAGCGAAGCCTGTGGCTGGTCTTCGGCGCGGCCGGGTGGTTGCTAACGTTCTTGCATTTCGACCTCCTGATGGGAACGCCGGACGAGCGGGCCATGAACTCCGTGACGCTCTGGCTGGCCACGGGTGTTGTGCTGGCCGGGACGGGCGCAGGGAGGCGGATCGCAAGCCGCTACAACGCTCAACAAGAGCCGCAGGGAACCGGACCGAAGCCACCCGGGCTGCCGGTGCAGTTGGCGATGGGCGGCCTGGTGGCTTTGGTTCTCCTCCTCCTGGTGCCCGGGTTTGCGGGCCGCAAGCTCGCGTCGGCAATCGAGTACAGCTACACGGCGACAAGCGGCCCGACGTACCGGATCGCGCTGCCCAACCTCGCCAGGGACAGCAGCCCCTGAGGCACTGATTCGCTCCGGGGGAAGGGGGTGCGGACCTGTTCCTGGCGGCCCGGCCTGGATGAGGGGAATCAGGCCACGAGCGGCGGCGGCCTACGATGGAATGGCCCCCGGCTCCCCGGGGGAAGAGAGTCGTCCGCGCGCCCGGCGAGAAACGCCTGGGCAACGAGGAATTCGGCCCGCACGGCGGCGAGCAGTTCGGAGAAGGCCGGCCGGGAGAACTCGGGGATGTCGCCGAAGGCAGCGTGGACCACCGTCACCGGCCCCAACTGCTCTCCAGAGACCCTGCGGCAAGGAAGGCAGACCGCCCGCTCAGCCTCGCGAAGCACGAGGAGGAACTCAGGCGCCTGCCAGGACACAGTCTCGATCGCCGCGCCGGAGAGCGAGATGTCAACGCATCGTCCCGGCGCCGACATGCCGCCAGCATACATGGTACATGCCAGCACAAGAGGGTAGCGACGCTGGCCACGTCGATCGCAGGTGCTCACCCAGCGACCGGGCGTCCAGACGGTGAGGAGGGTATCGTCCTGCGTGCTCCTGAGAACGGGGGCGAACTGCTCCCCCGGGCCGTTGCCAAGGGAGACCATCACGGGGTGCTCCTGACCCGGGTTGATCGGCCCGTCGAGAAGGAACTCGTAGCGCGCGCCATCGTTCTGGTGGAGGCGTGCGGTGACGACGCGGCGGCTGCCAGCGGCCGCCTCCAGGAGGATTGCCCCTGGCTGCCCAGATAGCCATGTCATGTTCATATGTGCATCATCGGCCGCCTGCCGTCGGGGAACAGACCCGTGGACGACGCTTTGCTCCAGACAGCCGCGAAATGGTAGTCCGGCCGCGACGAGCGCGGTCAGTTGTACGCGGCGCGGGCATCCCCGGGCCCCTCGCCGCTTCGGACGAGGGCGATGCACCGGGCGATTGCCTGTACGTATTCGGCCGCGACAGGTTCGTGAACCGGGGTGCACATGACGTGGATGCCGCGCGGCGACGTGGTCGGCGCGCACATCCAGCCGTCGCGAGCCATGAGGGCGGCGACCTCGTGCATGTCGACTTCGGGCGTCCCGAAGGCGAAGGCCCACAGTTCTGGATCGCCAAAGACCGCGACGGATGGGATGCGGGCGACGCCGCCGGCAATCGCCTCCCGGGCGCGCATCGAGGCGGCGGCGATGCCCCGGTAGCCATCCTGCCCGAGGTACTGCATGGCGGCCCAAGATGCGGCGATCGCTCCGCCTGGGCGGGTCCCGGTGAAGGTGTGAGACATGTAGGTGCCGCTTGGCCATTCATCCATCCTGTAGCGGGCGAAATCGCGGTGGGCCCTGGTGCGGAAACTGACGGTGGAAGCGGGTTTCGCCGCGTAGCCTGACTTGTGCAGGTCGGCCGAGATCGAGGTGACACCCGGGATCGCGAAGTCGAACGGCGGTACGGGGAAGCCAAGCTGCCGCACAAAAGGGGCGAGGATGCCACCGACGCACGCGTCGACGTGCAACCAGAGGCCGCGTTCGGCGGCGATCGCGCCGAGCCGGTCGACGGGATCGACGAGGCCGAGCGAGTACGACGGAGCGGAAGCATAGAGGGCGACGGTCGCGGGCGTGACGGCGGCCTCGATGGCGGCGACATCCGCGCGATGGCCGGGCCCGACCGGAACGCGAACGACCTTCATCCCGAGGAGGTGCGCGGCCTTGCTCACAGCGGGATGGGCTGAAAAGGCGGCGACGATCTCGGGCCGGACTATGCCCGGGCGGTTTGCTTTCGCCCACTCCCGGGCGGCGAACATCGCAACGAAGATGCTCTCGGTGCCGCCGGAGGTGAAGATCCCCGCCGTGGCGTCATCGCCGGAGAGCAGCCATTGCACCATCGCGAGCACCTCGCGCTCCATGCGGGCGATGCTGGGAAAGACGCGGATGCCGAGCCCGTTTTCGACCATGTACATGCCGAAGGCCTCCCGCAGGACATGCTCCAGCTCGTCGTTCGCGTACCAGACGTAGGCGCCATGCCGGCCGTGCCGCCAGTCGAGGTCGCCCCCGCGCATGCCGGCCATCTCGTCCCGGAGGTCGTTCCAGTCCCGGCCATGTTGGGGGAGTTCCAGGGTCATAGGGCATCTCCTCGGAGGGCTAGCGCCAGTTATAGCGGCCGGCAGTTCCTCCGGCCATCGGCGACCGCTCTGCCGCGGGCGACCGGGAAAGGACCGCACGGGTCCCTGGCGCGCTGTAGGATGTGGGCAACAGGCGCCCGCTCATCCTGAGCGCCAGAAACGCCGCTCCTTTGAACGGAGCGGCGTTTCTGGTTGTCCAACGGCCGGCCGAATAGACCTCCGGACCGCGGGGGCGTTTCCGGTTTCTTACCTATCGTGTGCCAGCCTTTCCTTTAGACAACTCGTGAGTTGTTAAAGGGGCGAAGCGTTGAGCAGACACCAGCCGATGAACGAATACCAGCGCTACCTCATCGAGGAGTTCGCGGACGAGTACAACGAGCACCGCATGAGCCGTCGCGATCTGCTGAGGCGTGCGATCCTGATCATGGGTAGCGTTCCGGCGGGCCTCGGGGCGCTCGCGGCGGTGGGTTGCGGCGGCAGCGATGATCCGAAGGACGTCGCGGAAGCCACGCGGCCACCGGACCAAACGCCGGGGGCATCGGCTTCCGCAGTGGCGACCGCAACAACCGCGAGCAATCCATCGCCGACTGCCGCAGGGGCAAGCAGCATCAGTTTCGACGGCCCAGGATCGCGCCTGCTTGGCTACCTCGCGAGGCCAACGAGGGCCGGAACCTCCCCGGGGATCCTCATCATCCATGAGAACCGTGGGCTCAACGACCACACGAAGGACATCGCCCGCCGATATGCCGGCGAGGGTTTCGTTGCCCTGGCCGTCGATCTCGTCTCGCGCGCGGGCGGCTCCACCAGCGACACCGCGGCGAACACGGGCGCACTCGGGAGCGCGAAGATCGACGACCTTGTTGCCGACATGAAGGCGTATGCGGCGTACCTGCAGAAGCTGGATGGTGTGAAGCCCGGTGGCATCGGCGTGACGGGCTTCTGCTTCGGCGGCGGCTACGCATTCGAGTCGGCCATCGCCAGTCCCGAGGTGAAGGCGGCCGTCCCCTACTACGGCATCTGCCGGCTGATCGACCAGCTCTCGACCACGAAGGCCGCCGTCCTCGCGATGTACGGAGCGCTGGACAACCGCGTCACGTCGCAATCGGAGCGCGTGCGTGCCGAGCTGGCGAAGACCGGCCGGCCGTTCGATGTCCAGGTCTATGCGGGAGCGAGCCACGCCTTCTTCAACGACACCGGGGCGAGCTACAACGCCACTGCCGCGGCAGACGCCTGGACAAGAACGCTCGGCTGGTTCCGGCAGCACGTTTGAGTCCGTCAAGACGAGGCGGAAGTGCGCGAGCGCGACGACAGCAAGCTGGTACCCCCGCCAGGAATCGAACCTGGGCACATGGTTTAGGAAACCACTGCTCTATCCGCTGAGCTACGGGGGCACGCGACCCGCGATGACCTGAATCTAGGTTCGCACGAATACTGGAAACCATCGAGTGTGCCCTGTTGCGGTGGCGGTGATCCGTGGCGAGCATCGAGCGGCGGCGGGCCGGCGCGCGGCAGGCGGCAGAGTTTCGCCGATGACCAAGCCATGCGCACGGCCGCCGCGACGCGGCTGTGTGGTGGGAAGCATTCGTCCAGATGGGAAACCGTATCAAGGCCGACAGGGCGCTCCATGACGCGATCACCGAGCGCCGGTCCGCCCACAATGGTGACCGGTGGCGGCCGGAACACATCATGAATGCTGCCGCGAACCCCACGGAATGACAGCACGCTTGGCGGCAAGCACGAAGGCCGCATGCTTGCCGACGAGCCCGTCTACTTCGGCCGGATACTCACGGCGGGTCTCACCCGCGAAAGCAGGAGAGAACGTTCGCAACGCTCCATGCGGCCTTGCGGCCTTGCGGGAGATAGCGTGCGCTGATGCACACCCGGGGAGCGCCCTGCGATGCGCGCTAAGTGAGCGCTCACTAGTGGTGTGTCTCCAACACTCGATTAGCAGCTTGGGCGTTCAATGCGCAGTCTGGTCGAGTCGCTTGAGGCTGCGCAGCGGAATCGCGGCATGAAAGCAACTTACGAGACACAACACTAGAAGCGCGACTATTCTGGCGCGTCTTAGTCACTTCCACACACTGGTGTCGCCAGCGTCTTGATCATCATTCACAAAGTCGCTACATTCGGCGGCAATTTCTGGGACAAGGAGCGGATCCATGCGCCGCACAGCTCTCGTTCTTGTCGCGCTTTCAGCGCGCTGCTCTTCCCGGCCGTCTTCGACTTCACCTTGCCGGGGCAGCCGGACGTGGCCCGCGCCACGCCCACCCTGAGCGGCGCGAAGCCAGCGTATGTCCCGAACGGCGACGGCTTGGTTCACGGTGTCGAGCACGAAGATGGTGGTGGGCGAGTACGTGCATCGATGGATACGGAATTGCACACTGAGGAATGACTGCAGGAGCAATATCGATCAGCTGACGGACGCAAAGGAGCAGCGCTCATCATCGCCATACTTTCTCATGTATGGGACGACTATAAGAGGGTCTACGATACTCCATATCTTCGCAAAAAGATAGGCGATTAGAAGATGCCGTTGATGTTCTTGCCGAGAAACTCCCGCTTGTGGAGGGTGTACGCGGCGCTCGGGACTGCCGAAGGCATGTTACTCATCGGCAGCTTGTTTAACGACATCCTCGATTGGCTCCTCGTCCCCCTGTCGGCCGTGCTTCTTGGGGCAATGTGGCTGACCTTGGCGAAGGACAAGAGCAGGAAGCGGTGACTGGCCGACCGACGGCCACCCTTCCTGGCTCGACGGGCATCGTGTCGACGTACTCGTACG
>CAZCDK010000083.1:0-3116 GCA_964497285.1 uncultured Anaerolineaceae bacterium
CTATCTGGAGGCGCCGCGCCACGTGGAGATCCAGATCCTGGGCGACAGCCATGGCAACCTGGTGCACTGCTTCGAACGTGAGTGCTCGATCCAGCGCCGCCACCAGAAGATCATCGAGGAGGCGCCTTCCCCCGGCACAACAGACCGCATGCGCCGCGAGATGGGACTTGCCGCCGTCGCCGCCGCGCGCACCATCGGCTATGTCAGCGCCGGGACCGTCGAGTTTCTCGTGGACGGAAGCGGCGGCTTCTTCTTCCTGGAGGTCAACACCCGCCTCCAGGTCGAGCACCCGGTGACGGAGGCAACAACCGGCCTGGACCTCGTTCGCGAGCAGATCCGCATCGCCCGCGGCGAGCCGCTGGGCCTCACGCAGGCGGAGCTCACCACCTCAGGACACGCCATCGAAGCGCGGCTATACGCCGAAGATCCGGCAAACGGCTTTCTCCCGGCAACGGGGACCATCCTCGCCTGGGATCCACCTCGCGAGCCGTTCGCGCGGTTTGACTCGGGCGTGGAAACGGGCTCGGAGGTTTCGGTTCACTTCGATCCCATGCTCGCCAAGGTGGTGGTGCACGCGCCGACGCGCATCGAGGCGGCGCAGCGGTTGGCCCTGGTGCTCGAGCGGACGCGCATCCACGGCGTTGCCACCAACCGGGATTTCCTTGCGGCAACGCTCCGCCACCCCGCCTTTCTTGCGGGAGACACGACCACCGACTTCATCGAGCGCCATGAGCCGGCGCGGCAGAGAACCCCGTCGGAGGAAGAAGCGCACTGGGCCGCTCTCGGCGTGACCCTGAAGGGGCAGCACGACCGGCGCCAGGCCGCGGGATTGCTCCGCACATTGCCGAGCGGCTGGCGCAACAATCCGAGCCGGAAGCAGGAAGCCACCTACGTGCTCGGGAGCAAAAAGCTGGTGATCGAATACCTGGCACAGCGGGACGGCAGCTTCGCCTGTGTCCTGGATGGCGCGACGGCGACCGCGCGACTTCACGGCGTCAGCGGAGATCGGATCGACCTGGAACTTGACGGTGCCCGGCGGACGCTGGCAATCGTCACGAGCGGCAGCCGATCCTGGGTGCAGGGTCCAACCGGCGAGGTGCAACTGATCGAACTTGACCGCTTCCCCGAAGCGGATTCGGAGGCGGTGACAGGCGGCTATGCGGCGCCAATGCCGGGGAAGGTCGTTTCAGTGCACGTGACCAAAGGCGAGAGGGTCACGCGTGGGCAGGTGCTCGTGGTCATTGAAGCGATGAAGATGGAGCATCGCATCACCTGCGTGGACGACGAAGGCACCGTCGTCGAGGTTTGCGTGGACGAAGGGGAGCAGGTCGGAGCCGGACATCTGCTCGTCGTCCTGGCGGAATTGGAAGCCACGGATTCCGAGCGGACTGGCATTGCGAGCGAGTAGCGCCTCACGCCAATCGGTCCGCCTGGTGAAGGGCGGACCGGCTTCTGGAGAAGAACGAGGTGGCCGTTGAACGGTGGGCCATCCCCCACGCCGTGCTAGGCAGCAAGCTCGCGGTTGGTGTCGCGCCTTGCGACAGCGCCCTCGGTCCGCGGGAGTGCATTCCGGCGCGAGCTGGACAGGGCAACCGTCTCGAAGGCCGCCAGGGAGAACCCGAGATCTGCGGTCTCACAGAGGACTCCGCAGTACGTGAGCGCGAGCGCGGACGTGCTCTTGGACTGCATGTAGGGGGTCCGGCAACGGTGGCACGTAATCATCATGGCGGGGGTCCTCCTGGTGTGGTCTGGGGGGCGGTTTCCCGCACCCTGACGCTCAGAGAGTCGGGCGCTCCAGAGGCGAGCAACAGGCGGAGTGTGTCCCGGGTCGCCCGGTCGAATACCCTCCATCTCGTCCGTACGAGCCCTCGCGACTCGGGACTCGCCCCCAATGAGGAAGCGACCGCCACCCTGCGAACGGGACCATCCGGAGGCTGGCTGGCCGAAGGGACGTGCGCGTCGTATACATGAGCGAGAATCAATGAACGGACTCGACCGGCTGGCAGAGGAAATCGCGAGCATCGTGGGAGCCGAGCACGTGCTCCGCGACGCGGACCTGCGAGCGTCCTACGAAACAGATTGGACCCGGCGGTTTGCGGGCCGGTCGCGCTTCGTTGTGCGGCCCGCCAGCACGCCCGATGTCGCCGCAGTCCTCCGGGCCTGCCAGCGGTCGGAGACCCCGGTGGTCCCCCAGGGCGGAAACACGGGGCTGGTGGGCGGCGGTGTGCCGCGGCGGGGCGAGGTAGTGCTGAGCCTCCGGCGCCTCGCTGACATCGAACCAGTGGACGAGGTGGCAGGCGAGACGACAGTCGGCGCGGGCTTGACCCTCGCCCAGTTGCAGGACCATGCGCGGGAATCGGGCTTCGCCTTCGGCGTGGATCTGGCGTCGCGCGACACGGCGACCATCGGCGGGATGATCGCGACGAATGCAGGCGGCATTCGCGTGATGCGCTACGGGCCTATGCGGGCGCAAGTGCTGGGCATCGAAGCCGTACGGGCCGACGGCGGGGTCGTCCGCCGCCTACCAGGGCTGAGGAAGGACAACACCGGCTACGACTTGCCCGGCCTCCTGACCGGCAGCGAAGGGACGCTCGCGGTCATCACGCGGGCCCGGCTCAAGCTCGTCCCGGCGCTGGCCGCCCGGGCCGTGGCCCTCCTTGCCGTGAAGGACGCAGAAGCCGCCCTCCGCCTGGGCGCACGACTGCGGTCCACGGTCGGCTCGATCGAGGCGTTGGAGGTGTTCTTCGCCGACGGCGTTGCGCTGGTGCGAGCCCACACCGGTGCACCGTTACCATTCGGGCGGGAGCACCCGGCTTACCTGCTGGTGGAATGCGCGGCAAATGCCGATCCGGCCCCCCAACTGGCCGCCGCCCTGGACGGCGCCCCGGGAGTCCTCGACTGCGCCATCGCGACCGACCGCCAGACGCGCGACCAGCTCTGGCGGTATCGAGAACGCCACACGGACTCCATCAACGCCGCTGGTGTGCCTCACAAACTCGACGTCGCGCTGCCACTCGCGAACTACGTTCGGTTCGAGCGGCGGGTCCGCGCGACGGTCGCTGCCGTGGCACCCGATGCCCGGACGATCTTGTTCGGGCACATCGGAGATGGGAACC
>CAZCDK010000083.1:3126-4377 GCA_964497285.1 uncultured Anaerolineaceae bacterium
CTGCATGTCAACGTTCTCGGGCTCGAACCCGACGATGAGCGGGTCAGCGATGCCATCCTCAACCTCGTCGCCGAGCTGGGTGGGAGCATCAGTGCCGAGCACGGTGTTGGCGTGGCGAAGATCCGCTGGCTCCACCTGACCCGATCGCCCGAGGACATCATGACCATGACAGCCATCAAGCGCGCGCTGGATCCGCAAGGCATTCTGAACCCGGGTGTCATCTTCCCAACGGAACCACAGAAACTGCCCGCCGGCCGCTGACCATGGCGAGACCCTGCGCCCGGCGGCTACTCGACCCCGGCCGCAACCGAAGCGCTGCTGTTCAGGACATGAGCTGGCCGAGTGGACGACGGCATGTGACCGCAGCGTTTGACAGGCTGCGGCAGCCTCGCGACCATGGCTTCAGTACCACGCCTCGCGCGGACGGCTCATGAGCATCCTGGCAAGGGTCGCGGCTGCCTTCTTCGTACTTGCGCTGCCCCTGTTCCTCGTGACGACGAACGTGCGCGTCCTCGCGAGCGATGCCGGGTTCTACAAGCGCGGGCTCAGGAATCACGATGCCGCCCGGACAACTGGCATCTCCCTGCCCCAACTGGACCGGGCCTCAGAGGAGATTGTCGACTACTTCCAGAACGACGCCGACATCCTGCGCATCCTGGTGAGCGACGGCGGCGAAGAGGCCTCGCTCTTCAATGCGCGCGAGACAGAGCACATGCGCGATGTGAAGACGCTGATGCGAGTCGTCTTCAGGGTGAACGAAGGGTCGCTCGCTTTCGTCCTTGTGTACGTGACAGCCGTCTTCCTATGGGCTCGGGAACGATCCCTGCGAAGCCTCGCATGGCTTGGACTGGGAGGAGTGGCGGCCGGAGTGGCGTTGGTGGCGGCAATCGGCGTGGCCGCAATCACGGGCGGGTTCGACCAGACGTGGGACCAGTTCCACCAACTGGTGTTCGCCAACGACTTCTGGAGGCTCAATCCCGAAACAGACCATCTCATCCAGATGTTCCCGGAGCCGTTCTGGCAGAACGCAACGGTGATCGCCGGCGCTCTGACGGCGGCGGAGGCAGTGCTGGTCAGCGCGCTCTCCGGCGGCTACCTGTTCGCTACGCGAGATCGCGAGGTGCCGGCGAACCGCCGACCCGGGGCCCCGACGAGGACCGCGTCCGGCGGGCGTTAGTTGGCCGAAGCGCAGGCGCTGGCGCCACCACCACAGCACCCGCCACCCGCAACCGGACCCGCGAGTGCGGACCC
>CAZCDK010000083.1:4387-11113 GCA_964497285.1 uncultured Anaerolineaceae bacterium
AAGGCCGACAGCGCACGCTCCGCTTCGTGCCCTTTGTCGCACCGGGCAACAACCGACGCTTCGGACATAGGACGGCGGAGTTCGAATCTGGTGCGGCAGGTGGGACAGTAGTACTCGTAGATCGCCATGGAATGACTATACCGAACGCGACGTCAGGCGGCGCGGCCCGCCCGGCGCCGGCCTGCGCGCTTCGCGTGCACGCCAACTCCCCGTTCGTCCCGTGGCGGAGTCGGAGTGGGCGGAGCAGGATTCAGCAGTTGGTCGATGGTGAAGACAAGGTCGCGCAGGTCGCGGGAGTAGAGCGGCCCCTCTGGAAGGACGGCAAGCTGCCCGGATTGCATCACAGCGCGGGTGATGGGGTTGGCAGGCTCAACCCACCGAACGGCCGAGAAGTGCAACCCAATCGCCGCACGCCACCACCGTCGCAGAGTCTCCATAGGCGATAGAACATAACGGCCCGATTCCCCTTTGGCAACCGCCGTATCACCGTTGGGGGTTCGTTGACCGGGCCAGGAACGCAAGGACCTCGCGGTTCCACTCGTCGGCTTGCTCGAAATGGGCCGAGTGCGCAGCCCCGGCAACCTCGCAGACAACCGAGCCCCTCACAAGCCCCGCCGCCTCGCGGATCATCTCGGGCGACGTGATCCGATCGTGCTCTCCGACGATGAACAGGATCGGGACGCCAAGAGAGGTCAGTGCCTCGTGCATGCTTCCCCGATAGGTCGGCGGCGGACGACCCAGCATCCCCCGGGGACGCGGCGGATTCAGCAGGTTGATCTGCCGGTAGAGGATCGAGAGAGCGGGTTGAGTGGCCTGGAATGCGTCGCCGAGAGCATGCTCGCGGAGGTTCGTGGCACCCCGGACCTCGCGCAGCTCGTCCTGGATCTGGCGTATGCGATCGTTGGTCGCGCCCGCGGTCGTCCCGGAAAGCACAAGCGAGCCGACCCGACCCGGGGCCAATCGCGCCAGCCCGGCGACGGCCCGTCCGCCCATCGATTGGGCAACAAGGTGGGCGCGGTCGATGCGCAGGTGGTCCATGAGGGCGATGAGGTCCGTGCCAAAGGCCCAACGACCGACGGCAGTGTCCCCACGGCTCAGGCCCCAACCACGCGCGTCGAAAACCAGGCAACGGAACTGGCCGGCGAACGCCGGCAGCTGCTGCCACCAGGAGAGGTGGTTGCCCCCGGCACCATGGAGGAAGATCAAGTCGTCGCCCGCTCCGCAGGTTTGGTAATGGAGGCGGGCGCCGTTGACGTTGGCGTACGGCATGCGAGGGAGTGTATTCGCCCACGGCCTCCCACACACCCGCCCGGCACTTCGCTCTGGCGCCGGTTGCGGCCTGAGAGCGCGTTTGGTGGTACTTTGCGGGGCATGAAGGTGGATGCCGTCATCGTGGCAGCGGGCGTCTCTGCCCGGTTCGGGGGTGGCGACAAGCTGCTCGCCGACCTCTGCGGCCGACCCGTGATCGCGTGGTCGTTGGCGGCCTTCGAACAGGTCGAGATGGTGGACCGCGTGTTCGTTGTGACCGGTGCCGGCGGCCTCGAACGGATGACGGCGATCGGGCTCACGGCAGCGCCGACCCGGTTCGCCGGAGCCGTCATGGGTGGAGCACGAAGGCGAGACAGCGTCGAGGCAGGGCTCCGGGCGTCGTCCTCGCGCTATGTCGCGATTCACGATGGCGCACGCCCCCTGGTTGCTCCCGAGACGATCGCGGCCTGCATCGCCGCGGCGGATGGCAAGCCCGGGGCCATCGTGGCGGTGCCGGTGACGGACACGATCAAGGAGGTGCGCGAGCGGATGGTCATCGGACACCCGGACCGCTCGATGCTCTGGGCGGCGCAGACGCCACAGGTCGTGTTGCGGCGGGCCTGGCTGGACGCCGCCCGCACCGGAGACGAGGACGAGACCGACGACGCTGCGATGCTGGCCCGCTTCGGGCTCGAAGCGGCCGTGGTCGAAGGTGATGCGGTGAACCTGAAGATCACGCGTCCGCTCGACCTCGAGGTCGCCGCGGCGATGCTCCGGAGCCTGGGGCGAGAGCCATGCGAGTAGGCCTGGGGGAGGACATCCACCGCGTTGACGATAGCCGCACCCTGGTCCTTGGTGGCGTGATCATCGAGGAAGGCCCGGGACTCGTCGGGCACAGCGACGCTGACGTGCTCCTCCACGCGATTACGGACGCGGTGTTGGGCGCCGCTGCCCTCGGCGACATTGGCAAGCATTTCCCGCCGACGGACCCACGGTACGCGGCAGGGGACAGCGCCGACTTCCTGCGCACCGCCTTGAGACTGGCCCGAGAGGCAGGCTGGGAACTGGCGAATCTCGACGCCACCGTGCGGACCGAGAGACCGAGACTCGCTCCCTACCTCGGCCACATCCGGCAAAGGGTTGCCGCGATCGTGGGCGTGGATCTCGGCCGGGTGAACGTAAAAGCCAAGACGTCGGAGGGACTCGACGCTGTCGGTCGCGGTGAGGCAATGGCCGCGACCGCCGTGGTGCTTCTCGAACGCTCGGCAGAGTAGTCATTCGCGCGAATTGAAAGGGGCCTCCCGCGTAGGAGGCCCCTCTGGTCTTCCTGAGGCAATCGCCGGGCTACTCCGCGTCGTCCTCGCCAACTGTGAAGTCCTCTATCTCCTCGTCGTCATCCCCCAGGTCGGGTATGTCGTCGTCGTCGAGCCGGAGAGCTGTGGCGATTCCGAGCGGAGCACGACCCGAGACACCGGCTTCCATCTCGCCGAGCATGCGCTCAAGCTCGGCCTCCTCTTCGAGGAGAAGAGATTCTGGTAGATCGAGTTCCGCGATGTGCTCCCGCCGCGGGACGATGATGTCGGCGCGAGCCGGGATGAGCTTGCCGATGATGACGTTCTCCTTCAGGCCGAGGAGGTGGTCGGTCTTGCCTTCGATCGATGCATTCGTGAGGACGCGAGTCGTCTCCTGGAAGGAGGCGGCGGCAAGCCACGAATCGGTGTTGAGGGAGGCCTTGGTCACACCCAGGAGCACTGGCTGACCAGTGGCGGGCTCCCCGCCTTCGGCGACGACCCGGTTGTTTAGCTCGGTGAACTCGCGGCGGTCAACAAGATCGCCCGGGAGGAGTCCCGTATCGCCAGGGTGGTCGGCCTTCACGCGGCGCAGCATCTGGCGAGTAATTACCTCGATGTGCTTATCGTTGATGTTGACACCCTGGGACTTGTAGACCTTCTGGACCTCATCGACCATGTACTTGCGCACAGCCTCGGGACCCTGGATCCCAAGGATGTGTTGCGGGTTGCGTGCGCCCTCGGTGATCTGGGCGCCAGCGGTCACGTAGTCGCCGGTTTCCGCGAGCAGGCGCGCAGCCGCCGGTATCGCATACTCCCGCTCTTCGCGTTCCTCATACACGACCTGGATCTTTGCCTTGCCCGCAGGCAGGCGAACCACACCAGAAATCCGGGACACGACCTGATCGGAGACAGCCGCGCCTTCTGCACCACCCGCGGAACGAGCCAGGACGGTGCCGTCCCCGACGTGGTCGCCGTCCTTGTGCAGCAGCTCGGCGCCCCGCGGGAGGTCGTATTCCTCGACATGGGAGAACTGGTTGACAACGCGCACGATGCGACGCTCGTTCTCCTGGGAAACCTCCACGACGCCGTCGATCTCGCTGATGATCGCCTCGCCCTTTGGAGCGCGAGCCTCGAACAACTCCTCGACGCGCGGGAGGCCGCTGGTGATGTCGGCGACGCTGGCGACGCCACCGGTGTGGAACGTCCGCATGGTCAGCTGCGTTCCCGGCTCGCCGATCGACTGGGCCGCGATGATGCCGACGGCGGTGCGGAGTTTGACAAGATGGCCCCGGGCGAGGTCGCGCCCATAGCAGAGCGCACAGATGCCCCGTTCGGCTTCGCACGACAGGGGTGTGCGGACGAAGACCCGGGGGATGCGAAGCCGATCCACTTCGGCCGCCACGTGCTCTGAGATCTCCTGGTCGCGATCGCAGACGATTTCGCCCGTCTCGTCGTCGACAACGGGAGCGGCGGCGTAGCGCCCGATGATGCGGTCGGCCATGGTCTCCAGGACGTCGGCGCTGTCTTCGCGTTCGATCCAGAGGCCTGTCGTCGTGCCGCAATCGTCCTCGAGGATGATGACGTCCTGGGCCACGTCGATCAGGCGGCGGGTAAGATAGCCTGAGTCGGCAGTCCGGAGTGCCGTGTCGGCCAGCCCCTTGCGGGCTCCGTGCGTCGAGATGAAGTACTCGAGCACCGTGAGTCCTTCGCGGAACGAGCCTCGGATCGGAAGCTCGATCACCTTTCCGTTCGGGTCGGCCATGAGGCCCCGCATGCCGGCCATCTGGCGGATCTGCGTGATGTTGCCCTTGGTGCCCGAACTGGCCATGTAGTTGAGGGAGCCGTATTCGGGCATGCGATCCTTGATCGCCGTCTCGATTCGCTTCGTCGTCTCGCTCCAGATCTCCACCGTGCCCTGGTAGCGCTCGTCGTCGGTGATGAGGCCCATCTGGTACTGGTCCACGAGCGAGTCGACTTCTTTGTCGGCCGCCTGGAGGAGCTGCTTCTTCTCCCGCGGCACCTGTATCTCGTGGATGGCGATGGTGATGCCCGAGCGGGTCGCATAGTGGAAGCCGGTGTTCTTGATGCGGTCGACGACTTCGGCTGTTCGCTCGCCGCCGAGTTCGCGGTAGCAGGTTGCCACGACGCGCCGGAGGTTCGGGCGGTCCATCGTGTCGTTTTGGAAGACGAAGTCCTCCGGCAGGACCTCGTTGAAGATGATCTGGCCGACGGTGGTCTCAAAGAAGAACGGCTTGAGGCGACCCCCCGGTCCAGGCTCAGCGGCGGTCGTCACGCCCTTCTCAAACACCGGCCGCGTCGAACGGACTCGGATCGGTGCCCGCAGATCGACGATGCCGAGATCGAACGCGAGCTTGGCCTCGGCAAGCGAGCCGTAGACACCCTCGGCACTCCGGCCGGCGGTGGCCGGGCGATAGGCCCCCCGCCCCCGCTCTTCGCGGTCGGTCATGTAGTAGCAGCCAAGCACCATGTCGAGCGACGGCGCCACCACGGGATCGCCACTTGCGGGTGAGAGCAGGTTGTTTGTCGAGAGGAGGATCTGCTTGGCCTCGGCCACCGCTTCGCGGCTGAGCGGGACGTGAACGGCCATCTGGTCGCCGTCGAAGTCGGCATTAAACGCCGAACATACGAGCGGATGGAGCTGAATCGCTGAGCCCTCGATGAGAATCGGCTGGAAGCCCTGGATGCCCAGGCGGTGCAAGGTCGGTGCACGGTTGAGGAGCACCGGCCGATCGCGGATGACTTCGTCGAGCACATCCCATACTTCGGGGCGAGCGCGTTCGACTATGCGCTTGGCGCTCTTGATGTTGTGGGCGAGACCCTTGGCCACGAGCGAGTGCATGACGAAAGGCTTGAAGAGCTCGAGAGCCATGCGCTTGGGCAGGCCGCACTGGTTCAGCTTGAGTTCAGGACCCACAACGATGACGGAGCGGCCCGAGTAGTCGACGCGCTTGCCAAGGAGGTTCTGGCGGAAGCGCCCCTGCTTGCCCTTCAGCATGTCACTGAGGCTCTTGAGCTTGTGGTTGCCGCTGCCGGAGACAGCACGTCCCCGCCGGCCGTTGTCGATCAGGCTATCGACAGCCTCCTGCAGCATGCGCTTCTCGTTGCGGATGATGATCTCGGGGGCGCCGAGATCAAGCAGGCGCTTGAGGCGGTTGTTTCGATTGATGACGCGCCGGTAGAGGTCGTTCAGGTCGCTGGTGGCAAAACGGCCGCCATCGAGTTGGACCATGGGCCTCAGATCAGGTGGCAGCACCGGAAGGACCTGGAACACCATCCACATCGGCTTGTTGCCGGAATCCTGCAGAGCTTCGACCACGTTCAGCCGTTTTGTAGCCTTCTTCCGGCGCTGGCCGCTGGCCGTGAGGATCTCGTGCTTCAGCTTGGCGCGCAGCACGTCGAGATCGAGACGATCAAGCACGTGGAGAACCGCCTCCGCCCCCATCGCGGCCTTGAAGACGTGACCAAAGAGGTCTGATAGTTCGCGGTAGCGAGTCTCGGTCAGGAGCAGGATGCGGTCATCAAGAACGGGGTCAGCGAGATCCTCCAGATCGCGGAGGCGCTCTTTGTACTGCTCCTCGACCTCGGTGCGCATGGAGCGTTCTTTTTCCTGGAGGGGATGCAGCTCATCGAAGAGCGCCGCCTTCGCGTCGTCGAGCGCCGAGTCGGCGAGGAGGCCCTCGGCCACCTTCATCTTCTCGGTCTCCTTGTCGAAGGCAACTAGCTTCTTCTCTCCGTCTCTCTGGACCCGCGTGAGGGCAGCCTTCGTCACCTTGACACCCGCCTCGAGAACCACGTCCCCCAGGAGGGTGATCGCGGATTCGAGAACGCCGCTGGCGGCGGCTTCGGCCTGTTCGACGGCGCGGAGGGCGGCCGCCTCAAGGGCGTCGCGGGAGATCTTCCGCTCGGCTTCGATCCGGCGCTGCTGTTCCAGGACGCGAGCCTGCAGCTGAACGTTGGCTGCTTCGAGCTCGGCCTCCAGCTTCTGGCGGCGAGGCCGGATGTCAGCGATCCGCTCCTCGATGACATTGGCCATCTGCTCGCGGATGTGGCCGATCTCGCGCTGACGGGCCTCGTCATCAACCTCGGTGATCATGTACTGCGCAAAGTAGAGAACGCGCTCGAGGTTCCGGGGCGAGAGCCCCATGAACGTCTCCGGCCCGGTGTC
>CAZCDK010000084.1:0-10887 GCA_964497285.1 uncultured Anaerolineaceae bacterium
CGAGCTCCGGGTGCTCTACTTCAACGAAGTGGCCGCGCCAGGCAAGCTGCGCGTCCGCGAGAACCTCCTCACTCCGGCTGAGGCGGTGCACAGGCACACCCGCCGCCTGGAGCACCGCCTCAATGCTCCCGGCGTCCCGGGAGGAAGTCCATTCTCCCAGGGCCGCGTCGAGGGCGTCGCGGTTCGCAAGCCTGGACTCGCGCGTGGAAAAGCGCGGATCGGCGAGCCAGTCGGCGTGGCCGGCCGCTTCGCACAGGCCGCGCCACTGCGTGTCGTCCTCGGCCACAATGGCGACCCAGCAATCGGTGCCGGCTGCCGGGTAGACCGCGTGCGGGGCGAACGTGGGCGACACGTTGGCGGCCCGCTCCCACACACGCCCGTTGACTGTGAAGTCGAGCAACGCCGGGGCGAGGAACTGGGCCGAGGCCTCGCCCTGTGAGAAGTCGATGTACTGTCCCTCCCCCGTCCGGCGGCGGTGTTCGAGGGCGGCGAGGATCGCCGCGGCGGTGAACTTTGGCGCGATGTAGTCGGTATAGGCACCGGCCGGGCCTGCAGGCGGCCGATCTGGCCACCCGGCAAGGTAGCCGAACCCCGCGATCTGCGAGCCCATCGTTCCGAACCCGGCGAGGCTGGCATGAGGTCCATCCTGGCCGCCGAGGCACGAGCTGACCATGATCAGGCCCGGGTTGACCTGTCTCAGCGTCTCGTAGTCCATGCCCAGTCTGGCCGCCGTGCCGGGCGCGAAGCTCTCCGTCAGGATGTCTGCCCATTTCGCCAGCCGAAGGAGAACCTCGCGGCCCTCGGCGCTGGCGACATTGAGCGTAAGACCGAGCTTGCCGGCGTTCAGCGTCGCCCACGCGCCCGAGCGCTCGGGCCCGGGCCGGCCATCCTTGAAAGGGCCGATCGTTCGCGCCGTATCGATCCGGGAAGTGCTCTCGATGTGGACCACCGTCGCGCCGTAGTCCGCCAGGTAGCGAACCCCCCACGGCCCCGCCGCAACCCACATGAAGTCGGCCACCTTGATGCCGGCTAGCGGCATCTGCCGGGCGCCCTCGCTGGTGGCCGCGGGTCTCGGGAGCGAAGCCGCGGACTGCAATTCGCTGTTGTGCTCGTCCGGCAGCGGCGGCCGCCGCCGGTAGGTGATCGGCGTCCGGCTGAAGCGTGCGAACGGCCCGGGATACGTGACCGTGGTCCCCAGTTCCGGGTGATCGATGCCGGTCCAGAAGCGCCGGGCCGCGAGCTGTTCCGAGTTGACGACGTCTGCTGTCGTGTTCACCGGAACGATGAGGAGACCCCGTCTCATTGCCATTTCGAACAGATCCGCTCGCGTGTGGCGCATCGTGAACCGGCCGATCGCATCGATGCACCGCATCAGCTCGCTCTGCGGCTCCTTGCCGGACACCAGCAGCGTCGTGTAGTTCACCCAGTCCTTGTCCCGCGTCGCTTCGTCGATGATTCCCTCTTCGAACATGACCTCCATGAGACGCCGCGAGAACGGCCCAATGGCGCTACCGAAGAGGAACGTGACCGAAACGAAGCCGTCGATCGCGGGATTGACGAAGCGCAGCGGGATGCCGCCGAAATTCACACCCCCGGCCAGGCGTCTCGTCGGCTGGTCCCCCCAGGCGGCCGAAAGCACCGTTGCCTGGGTTGCCATCATCGTCGCCGCCTGGATGGACACATCCACGTGCTGGCCCCGCCCGTCGCGCTCGCGCGCCATGTGGGCGATCAGCGCTCCTGCGGCGGCTTCCGCGCCGGCGTGGAGATAGGCCTGGGGCACAGCGACTGCCACGGGCGCGCGGTCGTCGTCGCCGTTCATGAGCAGCGTTCCCGAGGCCGCCATGCACGTCAGGTCGGCGGCCGCCCAGTTCGCCTTCGGTCCGCTCTGCCCGAAGGGTGTGATCGAAACCATCACAAGTTGCGGGTTCAGGGCAGAAAGCGCCTCGTAGCCCAGGCCGAGGCGGCTCAGGTAGCCAGGCGGGCGCGACTCGATGAAGAAGTGGGCACTGGCAGCCAGTTCGAGGAAGCGCTCCCGGCCCGGCGATGACTCGATGTCGAGCGTTATCCCCCGTTTGTTTCGGTTCAGGGCCCACCAGTCCAGGCTCTTGGCCGGGTCTTTCTCCCCGTGGTAGAACGGGCCTGTCCTGCGCGCCAGCGCCCCGCCGGGCGGCTCAATGACGATCACATCGGCGCCCAGGTCGCCAAGCATCTGGCCACATACAAGTGCCCCATGGTCAGTCAGATCAAGCACCCGATATGGCGAGAGCATGGCGCAACCTCCTGGGACCGATGCGGGATTCTACACTCGGCCACACGCCCGCGAGAAGCCGTCTTCTTGTGGTGCCCGTTCCGGTCCCTACCCGGCCTTGCGCGCGCTCACCGGCCTCCCGGCCGCGGTCCGGCAAGGGGGGTTGCCGAGAGCATCGCCGTGTCTTGGGCGCGCGGCAGGTCGTCGCCCGGGGGGAGTCAGAGACGTTGAGGCTGTCAGGCGGGCTGGCAAGCCGGGGCATCAACCCGGATAGCGCCGGCTGCAACGCTCATCGGAGGTCCATTTGGTGGTAGCAGGGGAGAGACTTGAACTCTCGACCTCACGATTATGAGTCGTGCGCTCTGACCGGCTGAGCTACCCTGCCGCGATCTCCCAATCTAGCAACCGCCTCATGTCCGGGCAATGAACCTCGACTGCGGCCTTCCTCACACCACCGTCGCGAGTGAACCTCGCACGTGATCCTTTGTCACTTCTATCCGCCGCTCGAACCGGCCCTTCAGCTCCTCGATGTGCGTTACCACCAGGATGAGCCGGAACTGGTTGGCGATCGCGTTGAGCGCGTCGACGAGGCTGTCAATCCCCTCCTGGTCCTGCGTCCCGAAGCCCTCGTCGATGATCAGCGTCGGGAGCGATGCTCCCGCTCTCTCCGCCTGCAGCTTCGCAAGGGCTATCCGCAGCGCGAAATCGACCCGGAACGCCTCACCGCCGCTGTACATCTCATAGTCGCGTGCGCCCAGGTCATCGCTGATGCGGATATCCAACGTCTCCACCACGTTCCCCTTCTGGTTCTGGCGCTGCGTGCGGAGCGTCACCTGGATGCGCCCGCCGGTCATGCGGTCGAGCATCTCGTTCGCGGTGTTCTGTAGCCGCGGCAACGACTGCTCGATGAGCATCGCCTGGACGCCGTTCTTGCCAAACGCGCCCGCAAGCTCGCCGTAGACCAACTCCTCGTCCTTGAGTCCGCGCACCTCGTCCGCTGCCGTCTCCAGCCTCGCTTTCAGGGCCTGGAGATGGTCGCGCGCCTGCTCGAGCCGGCCCAGCCTGCGCAGGCACTCCTGTTCCTGCGCGCGCAGACCCGCGACCGTAGCCTCTGACCCGCCCAGGCGAAGGGCCACGTCGCTTGCGGCATCTAGTGCCGCTCGGGCGCGCTCCAGCTCCTGTTGAGCCTCGGATAGGATGCCCTCGCGCTCAGCGAGTATCGCCGTCTCGCGACTGATCGCCGCCTCGACCCCTTCCGCCCGCGTGCTGGCCATGGAGTGCTCCCGGTACGCGTCTTCGGCATCCGCCAGGTCGCGGAGCGCCGCTCGCAACCGCTGGTGCTCGGCGGCGTCGTAGCCGATCGCCGCCAGCGTCGATTCGGCCGCCATCTGCGCCTGGCGCGCGTCCGGGGCAAACGCCTCAACGGCGAGCGTGGATTTCGCGTCCGCTGTAGCCGCAAGGAGTCCCGGCAGGGCCGCCTCGGCGGCGAGCGCGGCCGGCAACCGGCTCTGGAGTCCGCGCTCAGTTGTCCGCAAGGCGGCCTCGCATCTGCGCCGCTCCTCCTGGAGGGCGACGATGCCCCTCTGGATGCGATCCGCTTCATGGTGCGATTCGTCTGCGGAGGCGAGGGCATCGCGGTACTGATCGCCGAGCGCCCTTCGCTGCGTGGCGTATTCGCCACGCACATGCTCTAGGTCGCCCGGTGACAGCGGCTGCCGGCAAACCGGGCAAGTCGCGACGCCTTCGAGTTGCGCTTCCCTTGCCTTGATCGCCTGGGCCTGTTCCTTGAACTGCTCGGCGTCTGCTCGAGCTGTGGCTGACTTCGAACGAAGCTGCGCCTCACCCGCACGCGCTTCTTCCAGTCGGCGGTCGAGATCCTCCAACCCCTCCAGTCCGGCGCGCCCCGCCGTCTCGAGCGCCCGAAGCTCGGGCAACGCGGCGACTGCTGCCTGGGCTGCCTCCGTGTCGCTCTCGAGCGCGGCGAGCGCCGACTCGAGGCGCACACGGTCCCGGGCAATTGTGCCCCTCGCGGCCTCGAGTGCGCGTTCCTGTTCAAGCGCGGCCGCCTGGCGCCCCGCGAGCTCATGCTCCCCCTCCCGGGTCCTGATGAGGTCCGCGTAGCGGGCAGCGATCTCCTCGCCCTTCAGCAGCACTTCGCGCGCGGCGACCAGGTCGCCCTCCAACTTCTGGAGGCTAGCTCTGCTGGCCACCAGGGTGTTCTCGGCCTCCTCCAGGCGCCGGGCAGCCTGGACCACGTCGCTCTGCCGCCTGCCGTAGTCAGCGGCGGCCTGTCGCAGCTCAACGAGTTCGGCCTCGGCCGCGGCGATCAGCGGCGTCAGTTCTCGCTGCCGACCCTGCTCGGTAGCCAGCTCCTCCTCCACCCCCGGCAGTCTCGCTGCCTCGATCCGCATCTCCTCCGCTTCGCGCCTGATGGCGAAAAGCTGTGCCACCGCTTCCTTCTTGCGCTCGTTTGCCGCTCCCGCCAGCTCCTCGTACCGCTCCAGGCCGAGGATCTTGCGGAATACCTCCTTGCGACGCGCGGCGTCCTTGCGTGTGAACTCGTTCGCGCGGCCCTGGGCGATGAACGCGCTGTTGACGAACGTGTCGCAATCCATCCTGAGGCGGCGCAGCAATTCGGCCTGCGTTTCTCGAATTGTGCCCCCGGTCAGAGCTGCTCTCTGCCCGCCCGGGCCGAGCTGGAGCAGTTCGAGTGATCCCGTCTTGCCGCGGCTGCGTTTTCGGATCGCCGCGAAGCGGTCCCCATCGATCTCAAACTCAAACTCAACGAGCATTTCCCCTTCGGTTAGGTGGATGAGATCGTCTTCCAGCCTGCCGCGCGCCTCTCCCCAGAGCGCCCATGTCATCGCGTCCAGCAGGGCTGTCTTCCCGTCTCCGTTGCGGCCGCAAAGCACGGCCAGGTGCAGCCCGCCCAGGTCGACCGTGCATTCGCGGTACGACAGGAAGTTCCTGAGGTGGAGGCGCTGTGGAATCATCGCTCGCCCTCAATCGCCCGGGGATCGACTCGCTCCAGGCGCCAGCGCACACCGTCGCCATCGAAATCCACGACGCATGCCCAACCGGCGCGCCGGTTCGCATCGGCCAGCGGCATGGGCGCGCCAGAGTAAACGGCTGTCATCCCCCCGACGCTCACGTCCGCGTGCGGCTCCCAGTGGCCGAGCGCCATGTAGTCCCAGTCCCTGGCCGCGGCCTCCACCTCGGATTCGTGGATCAGGAGCGAACGGTGCATCTCTCCGTCGGCCCGCACGAAGTGGCCGTGGGCCATCACGACGTGCCAGCGGTGGTCCAGCCGGCCCGGGAGGCCACCGAGCGGCTTGAAGTGCCAGTCGCTGTCCAGGTAGGCGCGTCCCCAGACGACGAGATCGATTCCTTCCGGTTCGACGAATTCGCCCACATGCGCTCGCAGGATGCGCAAACGCGGCGCGATCGCTTCCAGGTCGTGCCGCCAGTAGAGGCTGCCCTCGTCCATCGGATCGTGGTTTCCCGGAATCAGGATCGTCTGCCCCGTGAAGCGCCGGATCTGCTCGGCCGCGAAGGCCACCGTGGCGGCGTCCACGCGGTCGTTGTCGAAGAGGTCCCCCGCGATCAGCATGGCGTCGGCACGCACGTCGTTCGCGAGGTCTATCACCCGGCTGAAGGCGCTCTCCATGAGCGCCCGGCGCACCGCCCAATGCCCGTCGTTGCCGTTGTAGGCGCCCAGGTGGACGTCGGACGTGTGGACCAGGCGCAATGCTCGCCGCTCCCCGGCGGGCCCGCTCACGTCTCAGCCACCAGGTCACGAGCCGCCGAAAGCAGCTTCTCGCGGCGTGCGTCCTCATAGCTCTTGCTCTTGAGAAACAGGTCGAGCGAGTCAATGGGGTCCGACGCGTCGGGCTGGACGCCCGCGGGGAGACGTGCGCGAGCCTCATCGGGAAGGATGATGCGAAGCCCGGCGACATAGTGCGCCGGCTCGAGCCGGCGGCGTGCCTCGGACAGGCGGAAGAGCGTGGACTGCTCTGCTGTGAGCCTCACCTCGACCTTCACAATCGCACCAGTCACCTGCGCGCCCTCGATCGCGCGGCTCACCTCCGCCGTTGGGTCCGGGTCCCGGGGCTCGGGCCTGATCGTCACGAAGCGCCGCGCCTGCACGTCGTGTAGCCTCGGCAGCCCGGCGCCTGAGATGCGGGCGCCTCGCGGTTTCGCGGGATCGATGTCGAACACCATGAACCCCTTCGCCTGACCCTCCTCCCCGAAGTCGACCGCCTGCAGCGAGCCCGCGTACCAGCACGGCGTCTGCAAGCCAAGGTCCATGTTGTTGTGGTGATGGCCCAGGGCGATGTAGTCGAAGCTCTGCTCCTGCAGTTGGCTCTTCAGGAGCGTCGGCGCGGATCCCACCGTCATCCACTGCTCGCTCCCCGCTCGCTCCCGCACGAGGAAGTCATTGATGGACACGTGGCAGGTGAGGATCGCAGGCAGCGACGGGTCGATGTTCCTCGCCTGGTCTGCGATGAGCGCCGCGAGCTTTTCCTCCACTCGCTGCTGAATCTGGTCGTTCGATAGCGAAGCAATCTCCGGCTCATTCGCGATCAGTCGGCTCACCTGCGGCCAGGGCAGGTACGCCACCTGCAACGGCCCCGCGCGTGTCGGCAACACCTGCGGAATGAAGCCGTTGGCGGCGAACCAGGCGTTGTCGCCCACGTAGACGTGCGGTACGTCGAGCGTGCGAAATATCTCCAGCGCGTGTGCGCGGCCTTCGGCGTTCGGCAGGTCGTGGTTGCCCACGAGCAGGAAGGTCGTGATCCCGGCCTCGCTCAGACGCCGAATCCGCTTCGCGAACTCACGCTGATGTGTCTGGCTTGGCTCCCGGGCCTTGTAGGCGTCGCCCGCGAAGACCACGGCATCAACATTCTCGTCCGCGGCGTAGTCGACGAGCCGGTCAAACGCATCAAGGAAGTCCTGCATCCGCGACGACCAGCCGCGGTCGGGCAACGGCCTGCCATAGAGCTCCACCCCGATGTGGAGATCCGCGAAATGGATCACCCGCATAGGCGCCTATCGTACCGGGCGCGCGATAGGGATGCACACGTCCATGCGTGAAGATTCGCCCGGGAGTGCGACATGCGCTGTCGCCAGCACTAGCTCATCGCGGCGCGCATCGCCTGCAACTGGCCGGAATGGTCTTTGGCGTGAATGCGCAAGAACAGCAGCCATTCGCGCCAGTTCAAGTCGCCAAAGAACGGATGCTCCCACTTCACCTGCAGGAATCCCTCCGGGTCCGCCGCGCGCACATGTTCGTAGAGCGAGTCCAGCGCCTCGCGGTGGCGCGCCAGCATCGCCTCGAAGGAGTCCGGCATGTCGCCCTCTTTCTCCGTCGAAAGCTCGCCCGTTAGGGCCACCGTCAGGATCTGCGTCGCGCAGTTGATGTCCGAGGCCGTCGCATGCTTGAGGCAGTCCGTCGGCGACCAGGTCTCGCCGGGAGGAGCAACGGTGCGCTTCGCCGGGTCAATCGCGTTGGCGGCAGCCGCCAGCTCGCCTATCCCCTCTTCGACCTTGTCGATCAGGTAGTCGATCGGCTTCGCTGCCTGGGACTGCAGGTAGCCGCGTATCCGCAGCATTTCGGGGTCGGTGACCATGATTCCCTCCAGGTGACGAGTGAGTTGCATTCTGCCACGCACTCCGCCGAAGGGATAGCGGAACGCATCCGCTCAGGCCGGTTCGAAGACCTCGAGCCGCTGGAGTCCACCAAGAAGGCGCAACAGGCCCACCGAGCGCAAACGCATCAGGCGCCGCGGATGCCACGAGTGGTCCACCACGTAGAGCCGGCCGCCCGGCGCCAGCAGGCGGCGTGCTTCCGCGAGGGCCGCCGCTGCCTCGGCCTTTGGCAGATGGCCGAAGAAGTGCGTTGCCGTGATCGCTTCGAACGACGCATCGTCGAAGGGCAGTTGGCGGGCATCGCCGTGAACGAGCCTGATTCCCGGCGCCGTGGCCAGGCGGTCACGCGCCAGCTCGAGCATGAACGGTGAGAGGTCCGCGCCTGTCAGATCCGAGGCCGGGAGTGCCCGTCGCAGCGCGGCGAGGTATCGCCCGGGCCCGCATCCGAGGTCGAGCACGCTCGCCGGCCTCGCCTCCCGCACTTTGCGCACCATCGTCCGGATGATCTCGCCCTCGGCCGCCACGTTGTAGACGTTCCTGACCATCGCGTCGTACGCCGCCACGCTGCGGCGCGAAAGGTAGCCCTCCGGCAGGAAGTGCCACCGGTGCACGTACCACGCCGGATACGCGACCGCCGGTTCCGCCATCGGCGAAGCAGCCGCGTCGGCCAGGCATCGCCTTTCAAGCTCCGGGCTGAAGCGTTTCAGCACAGCCCGGATTCTAAGGCTTCCCCCGCCGCCGCGCGCAAGAGCGATGTGCCTCAGAAGGTGACAATCTCGATCAGATGGTGCAAGGTGCCGAGAATGGAAAAGAAACGCGCGATTCTCTGGGACAACGACGGGGTCCTGGTGGATACGGAGAAGTGGTTCTTCGAGGCGAACCGTCTGGAGTTGGCAGCACTAGGGGTGACGGCTACCCGGGCGCAGTTTGAAGAGATCAATCAGAAACATGGGGTGAGCCTGCTGTCACTTTCCGAGCTGGAGGGTGAGGACCTGCGGGCTCTCTATGCACGGCGCGACGCGCGCTACAGCGAACTGCTTCGGACAGAGAAACTCGCGATCCCCGGCATGCTTGAGTTGCTTGAGCGTATGAAAGAACACTGCTTCACCACGGGGATCGTGACGGCGTCACGCCGCGAGCATTTCGACATCATCCACGGACTATCAGGCATGCTCGAGCACGTTGATTTTGCGGTCGTGCGAGAGGACTATCCGAGGGCAAAGCCCCATCCTGACGGTTACCTCGCAGGTGTCGCGCGGGCAGGCCTCGCCGCGAGGTATTGCATAGCCGTCGAGGACTCACCACGTGGCCTCACTGCTGCCCGGGCGGCAGGATTGGACTGTGTGCTCTTCACGCCTGGCGGAGTTGGAGCCGATCGAGATGTCGGCGACGTCTTCGGTCGGGCCGAGTCGGCGGAGGAACTCGGAGTTGTGTTGGGGCAATGGCTTCGTAAATGAACCCACGCGGCGATCAAGTGCCATTCCAAGCTGGTGCCACTCCAAGTCAACTCGGGGGCACGAGCATGGAGAAGCAGCTCCGGTGCCCCCCTTCTCCCGCGGGACCGGGAGAAGGGGCCGGGGGATGAGGGCCGCCCGCTGCCACCGCCTGCGTCCGTCTCTGAAGTCGAGTTCGTGCGGCGCTGGCTGAACGGATGAGATGCTGAGTGCGGCAGGCGGGGGCCGGGAGCAGCCCACCGTGGGAGCCCCGCGGTCGGCCTTGCGACAGCTGACAGCCGCAGGCCAAGGCTGAGTGAGCATCGAGGACAGGACTCGTCTTGACCACCCGGCGCCTCGAAACAAGTCCTGTCCTCGCGACAACATCCAGTTAGGAAACTACTGCTACGATGCTCGCCGGCGCGGCACGCGATGCACCAGGCACTTCGGGCCGCTCCACGAGGGCATCCTGGCGAGGAGTGTCACCTTGTCTTTCGCCTACTCCATCCGAAGAGGGAAACCAGAAGACAACCTTCTGCTCTCGCGCCTTGGTGCAGAGACTTTCATGCACACCTTTGGCCCCGACAACACGGCCGAGGACATGCGACTCTACGTCCAGAGTTCGTTCTCCCCGGAGATCCAGGCTGCCGAGATCGCCACACCCTCCTCGGTCTTCCTGATCGCGGAGCTTGCCACCGAACCCGTGGGCTACGCCCGCCTCCTGGAGAGCCATCCTCCGGCTGGCGTTACTGGCAAGCGACCCATCGAGATAGTCCGGATCTACGCCCGCCCCGAATGGGTCGGCGGTGGAGTAGGTGCGAGGTTGATGCAAGCATGTCTGGAAGAAGCAGCTCTCAGGCAGTGCGACGTACTCTGGCTTGGCGTCTGGGAGCAAAACCAGCGGGCGATCGAGTTCTACGCGAAGTGGGGGTTCGTCCCGGTCGGTTCCCACACCTTCTTGCTTGGGACCGAACTCCAAACAGATACGCTGATGGCGAGGTCAGTCCCGCCTCTTGGGCCTGCGTAGCACATCAATGGAGCCGATTTGGCCAGCCCGGACCATGAACTCGCGTTCCATACTAGCCTTGGACTGGCGAGGCGGCTCAGCTCGAGGCCGTTGTGCGGCCAAGCGATGGCATTGTGGCGACTTGGGCTGACTTTGGAAGCGAGGCGCCGGAACTTGCCAGGGTCGGGCGATGTCTATTTGGCGCAAGACGCCCGCCCCGCCGCCACGTAGAATTCCCGCCACACCACCGCGGGAGACGCACCAATGATCACCGTCGTCGCGAAGCTCCAGGCCGTCGCCGGCAAGGAAGACGAACTCAAGGCCATCTTCACCGACATGGTCGGGAAGGTGAAAGCCAACGAACCCGGCGTCGTCAGCTATTCGCTCCACACCGCCGACAACGACCCCACCATGTTCATGTTCTACGAGCAGTACGCCAGCCCCGAGGCCTTCGCCGCCCACGGCCAGACCGACCACATGAAGGCCATGGGCGCGAAGCTCGCCGGGGTTCTCGCCGGCCGGCCCGTCATCGAGCGCTACACCAAGATCAC
>CAZCDK010000085.1:0-6076 GCA_964497285.1 uncultured Anaerolineaceae bacterium
TGGACACTGCCCTCGGAACGCTGGTTGCGCTGACCGTCTTTGCGGTCTACAACGCCACTCTCACGCCACGCCTGTCCTACGTGTCCCCAGATGGAAACGAGCTGGCCACGACGTCCTATACGCTCGGCTTGGCCCACCCAACCGGCTACCCGCTTTACACGTGGCTCGGAAAGCTCTTCACATTCATCCCTGTCGGCGATGTGGCCCACCGCGTGAACTTGATGTCGGCCGTCGGTGCCGCAGGCGCATGTGGTTTGCTCTACGCCATCTGCCGCGAGCTGCGCATCACGCGCGTCGTGGCGGTCTTTGCCGCGCTGCTGTTCGGGTTCTCCACCACCCTCTGGTCGCAGGCAACGATCACGGAGGTATACGCGCCGAACGTCTTCTTCGTGGCGCTCTCCGTGTACCTGATTCTCCTCTGGGGAAGGCGCCAGCGTGATACGGCCGTCGCCCGGAGGGGGGACATGGGCTCGACCCTGCTCTTCGGGGGATGGGCGCTGACCCTCTCCGCGAGCACCGGGACGCACATGTCGAACCTGGGCTTCCTTCCAGGGTTCGCGGCCTACATTCTGGCCGTGAACTGGCGTGTTGTGCGCCAACCGTTGGTGATAGTGCCCGGGGTCGTGTTGTTCGTCTTCGGGCTGATGCAGTTCCTATGGCTCCCAATCCGCACCGCCATGGGCCAACCACTGCCCGACCCGATCAACCCCACAACGCTTGACGGGTTCCTCAACTACACCGTGAATGCCTTTCCCCAGTTCAAGTGGGCGTTTCCGAAGGACCTTCTGCCTGACCGGTTCATGCTGTACGCAGGGCTGGTGAAGGCCAACTTCGGCGGGCCGGGAATCCTGGTGGCGACGCTGGGGGCATCGGGGCTTGCGCTCCGTCGTCCACGCACTTTCATCATGCTGACGCTGATGTGGCTGGTCCAGGTCGTGTTCTTCATGGAATACCGCGCCATGGACATCGACGTGTTCTACATCCCCTGCCATTTCCTCCTGGCGATTTCCCTCGCCAATGGCGCCTGGCTCATCACGCGGGGGATAGGGCGGGCCGCGCAGTCCGTTCCTGGGGGCGGGATCCTTGCTGGCGGGCTGTCACTCCTGCTGATGTGGGCCTCCATCCAGGCTCAACTGCGCCACAACTACCGCGCGCACGACCAGTCGTCGCATACGGAGATCAACGACTTCTACAGGAACGTCTACCGTCAACTCCCCGCCAACGCGGTGCTGCTCGGGAGTTCGGGGGTCTTCGGCTACGACATGTTCTACTACCAGTACGTCTACGACGTCCGGCCCGACGTCACGGTGCCGAGTTCTGGCCTTGCATTCGGTCAGCGTGCAACCTGGCCTAACGACGGACGAGCGAAGTACTCCGTGGATCCTAACAGCAGCTGGCCTGATCGATTCCGGCCGTCGACTGGCACGGCTGACTGGTCCGTCCCTGTTCTCGTGACGCCTGCACACAGTGCGAAGCTCTTCCTGCGCCGCGATCTCGTGCTCTACCGCGTGACATCAACTGCACCGGCGCTGATCGACGACCGGTCGGCACCATCGATTCCAATCGGCCGGACCTTCGGCGGCGTCACCCTGGTAGGGGCGGATATCGGCTCGTCCACCGCTACGGCAGGAGGAACGGTGCACCTCAAGCTCTATTGGCGGCTGCGACAACTGCAATCGCCAGCGGTGGCGCTAGCCGTCGGTGGCGACGACAACACGCCTTCGGCCACCCACCAGGTTGGCTTCGGGCTTCTCGACCGGTACGACCGCGAGGTCGGGCCGGTGGTTGGCCATACTGTCGTCGAGGAGTTTGACCTCGTCGTCCTCGCAAGCACCCCGAAGGGTGCGCAGCCACTGGCGATTAGAGTCGGACCTCCGGGAAGCGATCCGACAACCATCGCGACACTGGATGTGGAGTAGAACCATGCAGGAAAATCCAGAAGCCCACGATGTGGCGACCATCAGCCCGGGCGGATACGGAGCCCGCCAGCGGCTCGCCATCATCGGTGCCGTCTCTCTCCTGGTGCTGATCATCGTGGGGTCGGCTTTTTCCACGGGCGTGTACGTCGGAAACAACCGCAAACTGGCCCCCGGGACACTTGCCGGCGCGGGTGCCCCACCCCGCCAGGGGCAACCCGGCGCACCGCAGCCCGGCCAGGGCGGCCAGAACCCCCAGCCCCTAGCCTTCGATGCACAGGGCACGTTCCAGGGCGCAACTGCAACCACGCTCGCCCTCCAAAGCCCCGAGGGGCCGCGGTCGGTTAGCTTCGACCAACAGACGCACTTCGTCCGCCCTGATGGGGCGACCTTGAGAGTGTCCGACCTCAGGCTGGGGATGCCGCTGGGGATCAGGCTGCGACCGGCCACCTCGCCGCCGATGGCCGACACCGTGATGGTGCAGGGCGCGCCGGTCGGACCTCAGCCCGCACAGGTACCTCGCTGAAACCATCCAGCCCAACCGCGAAGAAGAAACCGGAAGAGAGCACCGCTGGTGACGAGACAATCGAGTCCAGGGGCTCGAACAGAGCCTGGAAGATGGCGGTCGTCTCGGCGACAAGCACGCGGCTATCCGCGACCGACATGGCGCCACCGTGGATGGTCATCTCCGAAGTGGTGGTTTCGGATCCGGCTTCGTGCAAACGAAGGCCGACGAGAGCTCCTGCAGCCGGGGGCATGCTCAGCCCTGTTCAGTCGCTCGGTGGTCTCATGCTGCTGAATGGGCGCTTTGCGGCAGCAACCGCGCGAGCCGCTCGATCTCCTGCCAGAAGACGCTGACCGTCTGGTCGATGATCTCGGCCACTGTCGAGATCGTATTCACCAGCATCGCAGATTCCCCGCAGCCTGCCATCGCCATGTCGAGTCGCCCGTTCCTGCAGAGCTCCTGGAACGGCCCAGCATACGGGTTTCCCTGAGGGTCGATCTCGCCCCGGGCCACGGCCTCGCTGAACTCGTTGCGCACCACCAGCATCCGCGTGGCCGCACGACCGATGTCGATGCTCAACGTCCCGTCGCAGTCCGCGATGGCCTGCTTCCAATTGTGATGGACCGGGCTTTCGACGGCACTCATGAAGCGCGTGCCCATGAGCACGCCTTCCGCGCCGAGCGCAAACGCACCGGCCATGCCGCAGCCGTCAACGATGCCGCCCGCGGCGACAAGGGGGAGGTCGATACGAGTCCGTACCTGCTGCAACAGCGAGAAGAGGTGCAGAGCGTTCGCGCCGCGGAGGCCGCCGCTCTCGGCGCCTTCCACAATCAGGCCATCGACGCCCGCTTCGGCTGCTTTCAGAGCCTGGTCGAGACTACCGACCTGGTGGTAGAGCTTGACCCCGGCATCCTTGAGCCGTGGCATGACCCGGGCGGGGTTTCCGGCGCAGCTGACCATGAACGTCGTGCGCCCCAACGCCCAGTCCAGCACCTCGTCCAGGCGATTCTGTGCGACGAGCACCTGGAGGAACATATGAAGCCCGAAGGGAGCGTCCGTGCGTGCCCTGATGCTTTCGTACTCCGTCGCCGTTTCGTCGATGCCGGTCGAGTTCATCTCGAGGAGGCCCATGCCGCCCGCCGCCGAGACGGCTCCTGCCAGCCGAGCACGTGCGAAGTAGCCGATCGGTGCATTGAAGATCGGGTACTTCGCCCCGGTGTCGTGCACGACCCGGTTGCCTTCGAAAGAGCACATCTCGCTGACCTCCTGACGTGGTCGAGTGAACCGCCGGAACCCCGGTTCGTGCACGGAGCACGCGCCGCTCCCCATCATGCGATTAGCCCTGCCAGGATTCCCTCGCCTCCTCCAGAAGCCCCGGCACGTCTCGCGGGAGAAGCACGCCGGTCGCTACTGCACGCTGCGCCGCAGCCTCGAACTTGGCCAGGAACGATGCCTGGTTTCCGTACAGAGCACGCACCTTCTCCGCAGAAAACGGGTGGCTCGATCCCCCAAGATAGGCAAACACGTCGTCCGAGAGCGAGATGGAGCTGTTCTGCGCGAGCGGAACATCGGCCTGAGGGAGCCGGATACCGCCCTTCGCGATCCCGTGCTCGTCCCGCACTACCTCGGGCGGTTCCCCCGCGAATTCGACCTTCGGCTGCGAAGGCGGCGGCGCACCTTCCGTCAGCCATCGTTGCATATGGTGGAAGGCCGCATCGAAAAGCGGGATCATCGGGATCCGATTGATGCTCTCGTTGACTGGCAACGCCACGATCCCGTCCCGGCTGTATTTCCTTGCCCGATCGCTGTTGCCCTGGACCGACCCGTGACAGGTGCCGGCCGACTCCCAGTAGCGGAACGTGCTCGTGTCGGGTTGTCGCACGGGAAGACACGCGATCGACTCGAGTTCCGAGTTGACCACGAAGACCGGAACTCCGAGATCGTCGCGCAGTAGATTGCCGCCCCGGAGCCGGTTCTGAGGACGCGAGGCGGTAGGCGCATTGATGTTCACCACGGCATCGCCGACCTCAAGTGCGGCCCCGGCACCGAAATAGATGGTGAGGATGAAAGCGTCGAACGCGCGGCTCAACGGCTGGACGGCGTTGACGTAGGTTGCCAGTCGCCCGGCAGACTGCGAAGCACCCAGCCCGACCACTCGCCGGACGTCGAGACCGCCCATGGGATCCGCCGGCTGCCGCAAGCGGTCCCTCGCCACAGCTCGTGCACCTTGGGTGAAGACGTCGTACGAGTAGTCGTCACTCGTGATGGAGAGGGTGCCGTAGCGCTCAGGGTCCCACACCGCGAGACCCTGAGGCCTGGGCGGCAATCCTTCGATGCCCACCTTCTGGGTTGTCAGGCACGCGAGCGCATACCCGCCTTCGAAGAGCTCCCGGCTCTCCGCGCTGAACAACTCCCAGCCGGCGGTAACGTTGTTCCACGTCAGGATCACCGTGCCGTTGAATCGCGCCGGGTCGGTGGGCCGGTACACCAGCATGCGCGTGCGGAAAGGCGCTTCGCCGGCGGGCTCGACGCGCCAACGGCCGTCGCGACCAAGCTCGGCGCCCGGCGCCAGCCGGTAGCGGACGGCCGCACCTTCGAGCAGGTATTCAGCTTCTGTGTAGCCATAGGTGGAGACGTCGAGCATGGAGGCGCCGAACGGCCACCCCCTTCTCCCTCCCGTGACCGGCCCGGTCACCACAGGCCCCGTAGTAGTCTGAGTGATGGTCCCCTCCGCGCGGTTCGTGCGTCAGGAATTAAACGCCTTTCGGCCCGGACCGTCGAGCGGACCACGATTGCAGGCAGGGACAACCCTCGGCGGAGGCTGCGAGCGATGCACGATGCGCCCATCGTTGCCGGTGGTACGCCGCGTCTCACAGCCGCCGGTCCGCGGAGGATTCGCTCCGCGCTGCGGTGTCTTGTGAAGGACGTGGCGAACCGCCGTCTCGGACGTTCGAAGTGGAGGGACCTTCCATCACGGCGCTGCGGGCCGCGATGACAAGCGGCCGGACGCCGGTGACCGCACCAGCAGTGGAACAAGATCCTCCGCCGACTGGGCCCGCATGCAGCCCGCCTTCTGGGTGGCCAGCGACCAATCGGACGCACGGGGCCCGCGGTCTCGGACGTTCGCCTCTCGGACCTGGCTCGCCAGCGCGATGACCGCGGCCGCCAGACCGCGAGATCGAGCCAACGCTCCGCGCCCCTTGGCTGTCGCTTGCGACCGCGTGTGATCCGCGGAGGACTGGGAAACGTACACCGAATACGCGAGTTGCTCCGTCGCTTCAAGAAAGAGCCCGTCGATCCTGCCTGGCGCCACGCCGCGCGGAGGTTGGTGGGCACCAGATCGTGTTGGAGGTGCACGAAACGGCCTGCGCGACATCCGCACGGGCCGGAAGAAGAGACCATCTACGCTCAAGGCAACCGAAATGGCTCCCCGGCGAGGATTCGAACCTCGAACCTATCGGTTAACAGCCGACCGCTCTACCGTTGAGCTACCGGGGAGTGCAAATCCAGTTTCCGCTCGCGCGTCGGAAAGGGCAACAGAACCCGACGTCGCCCCCGGTCCCCCCGATCGCTGACGCGCCGGTCATCGAATCCTTGTTTGACACCACCGGCATAGCCGCGTACAACCAAATCGCACCGAATTCTGCCATCGACC
>CAZCDK010000085.1:6086-10867 GCA_964497285.1 uncultured Anaerolineaceae bacterium
ACCTCGAACCTATCGGTTAACAGCCGAGCGCTCTACCGTTGAGCTACCGAGGAATGCCGTCTTCAGTCTCATCCGGCGCCGTCAAAAGCGCAACACGCCGGGAGTCCTAGAAGGCTCCGCCAGGAAGACGCACGTTCGAAGGCTATCGGTTCGGCGATTTGACAGACCACCGGGGGGTCGCGTAGAACCGATGGAATCGCGGCAAGCCATTGACTACTGCTATGCGCAGGGTAACAGTGGACGCGCCCACACGGGTATATGGAGGGAAACCATCTTGGAAAGCAACTACTGGAAGCAGTACCAGGCCATGCGCTCTTCTCGGAGGCGCTTCCTCGGCGCGGCGGGAGCTGCCGGTGTCGGAGTCGCCGGGCTGGCCCTCGCCGGCTGCGGCGACGATGACGACGGCAAGAGCGATGCAGGCGGCCTCGCTACGTCCACGCCGGCGCCAAACGCCACACCAACACCGGTCGATCCCTACGCAGGTGCGAAGCGCGGCGGCACGCTCAAGCTCATTCAAGGGGGCGATCCGCCCACCATCGATCCCTTCGGCAACCTCAGCTTCCTCACGAAGGGAATTTCCGGCTTCGCCTACAGCCGTCTCATGAAGTACAAGGCCGAGCGGCTGGGCGGTGATGCCAAGCCCGTCGGCGACCTTGCCGAGAAGTATGAGACCACGCCCGATGGCCTCAAGTGGACTATTCGCCTCCGCCCGGGGGTGAAGTTCCACGACGTGGCGCCGGTGAGTGGCCGGGCGGTCACGACCGAGGACGTGAAGTTTTCCTGGGGCCGTGCCACCAACGAGAAGAACACGAACCGGTCGCAGTTGGCTTTCGTCGACAAGGTCGAGTTCCCGGACGCAAGTACGGCCGTCTTCTCCCTCAAGGCGCCCAACGTAGCCTTCCTCGATGTCCTGGCCGACACGAACCTCCTGTTCATCATGCCAACGGAAGCAGACGGGAAGTTCGACCCGGCGAAGACCATGATCGGCAGCGGTCCCTGGGTCCTCGAGAGCTTCCAGCCGTCCGTCGGCTCCAAATGGAAGAAGAACCCCAACTGGCATGAGAAGGGCTTCCCCCTCATGGACGCGGTCGACTACGCGATCATCCCCGAGTACGCGAACCGGCTCGCCCAATTCCGGGCGGGCAACGTCGACGCCAGCGACATCAATTCGGCCGACGTCATCGACGTGAAGAAGCAGATGCCGGGCGTCCAGTACGTCGGGGAAATCTCCCAGTTGATGAGCTTCGTCTACTTCGACCCCGACCCGAACTCGCCCTGGAACAAGGATGAGCGCGTGCGCCAGGCCGTCTCCATGTGCATCGACCGGGATGGCCTCACCGACTTGGGCTACAACGTCAAGGCGCTCAAGGCTGCAGGCGTCGACGCTCGGGGCCCGTGGAACAACATCATCCCCGCCGGGATGAGTCGCTTCTGGCTCGATCCGCAGGGAAAGGACATCGGCCCCGGCGGGAAGTTCTTCAAGTACGATCTTGCCGAAGCGAAGAAGCTCCTCTCCGCCGCAGGATATGCCGACAACATCTCGGCGACCTACCAGTACGTCGCGAACCGCTATGGCAAGTCGTTCGACGACATCGCCCAGGCCAACATCAACTTCATGCAGCAACTTGGTCTGAAGCTGACGACGGAGGTCCAGGACTACAGCTCCAAGTACATCACTCAAACCTTTGTCGGCAACTTCAAGGGCATCGCCTTCGGCTACGAGACACCCTTCCCCGAGGGCGGTTCGTACCCCATCCGCTTCTTCACCGACAACCCAAACAACCACAGCAAGATCAAGGATGCTACGCTGGAGAAGCTGGCCAAAGACCAGCAGATGGAAGTCAACGAAGAGAAGCGCAAGGCGATCTTCTGGGAGATCCAGAAGTACCACGCCACGAAGATGTACTACCTCCCCAACCAGGCCGGCGCCGGCACAGGCTGGACCGGCTGGCAGCCCTGGATGAGGAACGCGGTCGAACTGAACACGGTGCCAGGCAGCTACGGCGGTGGAACGGAAACCGTTCCTTACCGCTGGTCAACAAAGTAGCTTTCGGAGCTGAACGAGCAGGGAGGACGGCGGATCTCGCCTCCTCCCTGCTCGTTGATCCGGTATCACAACCATGCAACGCTATCTTGCGCGCCGTCTTCTGCTCACCATCCCGACACTCTTTGGCGTCACGTTTGTCGTCTTCCTGCTCGTCCGGGCCGTCCCGGGCGACGTCACGGACCTTCTCGCGGGCGACTATGGCGCATCCTCGCCGGAGGTTAAAGCGGCGATCAAAAAGGAGTACAGCCTCGACCAGAACCTCGCCAAACAGTACGTGCTGTGGATGGGAAACGTATTGCGCTTCGATCTCGGTGAATCGATCATCAGCGGGCGAACCGTGACTGGTGAATTGAAGAACCGCCTGCCGGTGACGCTGCAACTTAGCCTGATGGCGATCTTCTTCTCACTGCTCATCGCGGTCCCAGTTGGGATCACCTCCGCGATTCGGCAGGATACCCCGGCCGACTATATCGGTCGCAGCGTCGCCATCTCGGCGCTTGCCTTGCCCGGGTTCTGGGTGGGCCTGTTGCTCATCACGATGGCTGGACGGTACTTCGCGTGGGGAGTCCCCCCGAAGTCCTACATTCCGCTGACGTCGGACACGCTTGGAAACGTGAGGATGCTGAGCGTGCCCGCTCTTATCCTCGGCGCCGCCTTGTCGGGGAGCGTCATGCGCTTCACTCGCTCGGCGATGCTCGAGACGCTCCGCCAGGACTACGTGCGCACCGCATGGGCCAAGGGGCTCAGGGAAAGGACGATCATCGTTCGGCATGTCATGCGCAACGCGCTGATCCCCGTCGTCACAGTAGTGGGGCTCCAACTCCCCATCCTTGTCGGCGGATCGGTGATTATCGAGCAGGTGTACTCGATTCCGGGAATGGGCCGCTACTACATCACCTCGGTGAACTCCCTCGACTATCCGGTCATCCAGGCGATCAATCTGCTGGTCGCCTCGGTCGTGGTGTTCGCGAACATCGCCGTGGACCTCACGTACTCCATCCTCGATCCCCGGATCAGGTACTCCTGACGTGGCAATCGACGCCCAGGTACTTGAGCAATACGCAGTACGCGCCCAGCCCCCTCGGCTCAGCCGCTTCCGGCGATCGCTTCTCTCGTTCATCCGCCACAAGCCGCTGGCCGCGTTCGGCGGGTTTGTCGTCATCCTGCTCATCGTGATGGCTCTGGCGCCCGGCCTGTTCACGACTCACGACCCGGACCTGAACATGCTTTCCGAGCGCAAGCTCGGGCCGTCGTCTGGACACTGGTTCGGCACCGACCAGTTTGGCCGGGACCTGTACACGCGTATCGTCTACGGTGCTCGGACATCGGTCGTCATCGGTTTTGGTGTCGTCCTGGTAAGCGCGGCGATCGCCACCACCCTTGGCGTCGTCTCGGGCTACTTCGGCGGCATCTTCGACATGCTCGTCCAGCGCCTCGTCGACATCGGCATCTCACTCCCGGGTCTCATCTTCATCATTCTGCTGGTAACGTCGCTTCAAGAGGTTCCGGTCGTGCACTGGACGATCCCGGTGTTGTGGCGGATCATCCTGGGGCTCGGATTCCTGGTCTCTCTCGGTTCGTCGCGCATCATCCGCGGCGCCACCATCTCGACCAGACAGAACCAATACGTGGAGGCAGCGCGCGTCACGGGCGCATCCGATGCACGCATCGTGGTGCGTCACCTGTTGCCCAACGTCTTCCCGGTGATCATCATCAGCGCCTCCATTCAGATCGGCGGCGCAATCCTTACGGAGGCATCCCTGTCGTTTCTCGGGTACGGGATTCAGCCGCCGACAGCGAGCTGGGGACGCATGCTGAACGAAGCCCGCGAGGAGCTTGTGAAGTCACCTCACCTTGCCGTCTTCCCGGGGCTGGCCATCTTCTTCGCCGTGTTCAGCTTCAACATGTTCGGCGACGGCCTGCGAGATGTGCTTGACCCGCGCCTGCGAGGTTCCCGGTAACGAAGTACAGGCAACCAAACGGGCCTTCCCTTGACAGCGCCGTCCGTGCGCCTACAATCGTCGGGCTCGCCGCCTTCACGAAAACCGCGTCGGCGAAGCAGAGGAGCTGACATGTCCGACCTCCAGTCCGCGGCGGACCAATTCGCCAAGGACCTCATCGCGCAGAACATCGCCGGCCTGATGGTGGCTTTCACCCCCGAAGGGATGGGCAAGGCCATGGCCATGCAGGCGCAGGCCGCCGGACAGCCCCAGGCGACCCCTTCGGGATTCGAGGTGAACGTCCTCGCCCAGAACGGCGAAGATCACATCGTCGATCTCGTGATGAAGACCAGCGAGGGTGATCGCACAATCAGCACCACCTGGCGGGATGTCGCGGGCGCGTGGAAGGTGCACGACATCGGGGTCAAGGGTTAGGGCTCCTTTCCCCAGAAGCGCGTGTCGAAGCCGGGCTCAACGGCCCGGCTTCTTCCTGCCAGTCCAACCACTCGGCTAGGATCATTGCATGGCCTCACTCACTGGCGCGAAGCCGCTTCGCCCGCACCGCCGACTTCGGCGATTTGTCAGCGTCGCTTGGAGCTTCGCCATCATCTACATCGGCTACAAGCGGATCCAGCGCAACCGCAAGCTGACACCCTCTCAGCGTGATGAGAGGCTTGCCGCCCATCACCTCCACAGCGCCGAGCGAATCTACCGGCTAGCGATCCGGATGGAAGGCCTTCTCATCAAGACCTGCCAGTTCATCAGCAGCCGGGCCGACGTCGCGCCCCCGGAAT
>CAZCDK010000086.1:0-375 GCA_964497285.1 uncultured Anaerolineaceae bacterium
TGGCGTGGATGGTCCCGCTAAAGGTCTTTTCGTCCTTGAATCCCTGAATTCCGCCCCGAGCCCTTGCCACCTCAACGACAATGTCCGCGAAGTCGGCTTCCCCTCCCTTTCGGTGGAGGGCCTGCACAATGTCTTCGATGATGAGCTTGCTGGCCATGGCCTGCCTCCCTAATTCCATCCGCAGCGTGCGCACGCCGTCAGTCCCCGGGACATGGCATCCCCACGGAGTTCGCGTTTGAACGTATCAGGGTCGCGGACCAATCCGCATGGGCGGGAGGCAGAGTGCCAGACCATGACCCGACCGTAGGTCCTTGAAAGCACAACGGGGTCGGAACGCATCGCGAGAATCCTCTTCATTTCCCGAGCGCACCACGT
>CAZCDK010000086.1:385-10750 GCA_964497285.1 uncultured Anaerolineaceae bacterium
GTTTGGTCACGCTCCCGGCTTGGGCCTTCAGGTCCTCTAGCTCCTTGATCGCTGAGGCGAAGTGCTTCGTCTGCTGCGTCGTTAGCCGTTGGATGCGTTCGAGCCATAACGACTCGGACGTTGTCCCGCGGTCGATGGTCACTGCGTTCTCCCTCCTATTTTGATTCACACCTGCCAAGTGTAATTAATAAGTAACTATGCGCGCAAGAGCCACCCGCCCGTGAACGCATTGACCCCTGCGTTTCCCCCAACTCCACGCCAGCCCTTATCCTTTCATCTCCATGCCCCCCGCTTCTGCCGCCTCCCTTCCCATCGACGACCTGCGCGATATCGCCCGGCGCGTCCGCGCCCACATCGTGAGCATGGTTGCGCGCGCCCAGAGCGGCCATCCCGGCGGATCCCTTTCCGCCGTTGAACTCGGCGTCGCTCTCTTCTGGAACCACCTTCGCTGCGACCCCGCCCGTCCGGATTGGCCCGAACGCGACAGGTTCATCCTTTCACCGGGCCACGCGACGCCGTCCTACTACTCGGTCCTTGCCGAACGAGGGTTCTTCAACCCGGAGCTGTTGTACGGCTTCCGCACGCTCGGCAGCCCACTCCAGGGACATCCCTCGATGGCCGCCCTCCCCGGGATCGAGATGTCGGGCGGCTCCCTCGGGCAGGGCCTGTCGTTCGCCATCGGTCAGTCCCTCGGCGGGCAAATGGACAGGCGCGACTTCCGGTGCTGGGTCTTGCTGGGTGATGGCGAACTGGACGAAGGCCAGGTGTGGGAGGCCGCCATGGCGGTACCCCACTTCAACCTCGGAGATCGGATCGTTGCGATTGTCGATCGCAACGGCATCCAGAACGACGGGTTCGCCACGAACATCATGCGGACCGATCCGGCGGCCATGTTCGGCGGCTTCGGTTGGCGCGTGCTCGAATGCGACGGCCACGACATGGCGGCGGTCGACCAGATCATGACCGAGGCCGAGCAGCCCCACGATCGACCGCGCTGCATTGTGGCCCACACAACCAAGGGGAAGGGTGTGAGCTACATGGAAAACAACCCGGGCTTCCATGGCAAGGCCCCGGATCCCCAACAGCTCGCCGACGCCCTCCGTCAGATCGAGACGGGCCTGTGACTGCGCCAGCGCCGGTCACCGCCGCCACCCGCGAGGCGTACCCCATTGCACTCGCCGAGCTCGTTGCTCAGGGAGTGGACGTCATCGCGATCGATGCTGACCTCTCTGTCTCGACGATGGGCCACCAGTTTGGCGAGATTCACCCCGATCGCTGGATGACCGTGGGTATCGCCGAACAGAACATGGTCGGGGTTGCGGCGGGCCTCGCCGCGGCAGGCAAGACGGTCTTCGTGGCCAGTTTCGCCGCCTTTCTTCCCGGCCGCTGCTTCGACCAGCTCCGCACTTCCGTGGCCCAGCCGCGAGGCGGACTGAACGTGAAGTGCGTCGGCAGTCACGGCGGAATCACCGTCGGCGAAGACGGCATGAGCGCCCAGGCAATCGAGGACCTCGCCCTTGCGACGTCGCTCATCCCTTTCGATGTCATCGTCCCGGCCGATTTCGAAGAGGCCCGCCAGGCGCTCGTCGCCGTTGGAAAGACCAGCCGCCCTGCCTACGTGCGCACGGGCCGGCCGAAGGTGACCGGCCTGTATGCCAACGGCTACCGTTTCGAGATCGGTCACGCCGACCTCCTGCGCGCCGGGACCGACGTCACGCTCATCGCCTGTGGCATCATGGCCGGAGTTGCCCTGAGGGCAGCCGATCTGCTCGCGTCCGAAGGCGTCTCTGCTCGGGTCCTGAACATGGCTACCGTCAAACCAATCGATCGTGACGCCGTGATCAGCGCTGCCCGTGACACCGGCGCCATCGTCACCGCGGAAGAGCACCAGACGCACGGGGGCCTCGGCACAGCCGTTGCGCGAGTGCTCGCCGAGACGGTTCCTGTACCGGTTTCGTTCGTGGGCGTCGACCGCTATGGCACCAGCGGCAAATGGGACGAGCTTCTCGACTACTTCGAACTCACCCCCGGCCGCCTCGTTGCTGCCGCCAGGGAAGTCATCGCCCGCAGGCGCTGAAGACGGCCGTCTATTCCGGAAGCAGGCGGAACGAGTGCAACGCCGAGGCCTCCCCGGGCGAAAGTGCCGCCGGTCGAGCGTGATGATGAGGCCAGTCCTCATGCGCTCGGCCAGGCCCATCACCGGCCCAGGGGAGGTCGGTACTGCCGCACTCCCGCCAACCCGGTGCGGATGCGCCGCGACCGCAATCAGTGGAGAATGCCTCTCAGCCCGCGTTTCGAGGGACCGACTATGACCCGTGAACACCGCATGCATGGCCGTTGGGAGAGCCCGCTCACACCGAAGAGCCTTGCCGCCCTCACCCGCCTTGGCGAGCCCTGCTGGGACACGGATGGCCGCACGATCGGTTGGATCGAGGGTCGTTCCGACCGCGGAGTCGTGGTGGTCCAGGACGCCGCTGGAGGCGCTCCGCGCGACCTCACCGCCGACATCTCGGTGCGGGCGTTCCTTGGCTACGGGGGCGGAGACTTCACCCTCTCCCACGGAATCGCCTACTTCATCGGTCAGGCCGACCAGCGCATCTATCGCCAGCCCCTCGCCGGTGGTCCCGCGAAGCCCATCACCCCATCCTTCGGTGCCGCTTCGACACCCGTGGTCTCGCCGGATGGCCGCTGGCTTGCCTACGTCCACAGCTACGACCACAACGACGCCATCGCCGTGGTCGACACTGGTGGCCGGCACTGGCCCCAGCGCCTCGCCACCGGGCGCGACTTCTACATGCAGCCTGTGTGGCATCCTGCGGGCGACCGGATAGCGTGGGTCGAATGGGACCACCCCAACATGCCCTGGGATGGCACTGAGTTGAGGCTCGCCACCCTCGCCTTTCCCGCCGGCGGCCTGCCGGTGATGAGCGGCGGGACCACGCTCGCCGGTGGCCCGGAAACGGCCATCTTCCAGCCCGCCTTCACGCCGGATGGCGCTGCGATGCTCTTCGTTTCCGATGAGTCCGGGTTCGGCCACGTCTACCGCAACGACCTCGCCACCGGCGCCAATGCGAAGCTGACGAGTGGCGCGGGCGATTTCGGAGAGCCTGCCTGGGCCCAGGGGCAGCGCAACTTCTGTGTCACCCCATCGGGAGCGGTCGTCGTCGTGCGCAATGAGAATGCGTTCGAGTCGCTCGTTCGGGTCGAACGTGAAGACGGCCATACCGACCTGCGTGATCTCCATCCCGGCTGCACCAACCTCACTCACCCGGCAGCATCACCCGTGGACGAGCAAGTGGTCTGCATCGCCAGTGGGCCGGCCGTGCCACCGCGGGTCGTCGTGTTCGATACGGGGGTGCCCGGATCCTCCGCCTCCGTCCGGCGGCGCAGCGATGGAGAAACCATTCCCGCTTCGGCACTCTCGCGGCCCGAGGCCATCTCCTGGACTTCGTTCGACGGCGAGCTCGCTCACGGGATCTACTACCCACCGGCGAGCGACCGCTTTGAAGGCAGCGGCGGGCCGCCCCTCATAGTGACTGTCCACGGAGGGCCTACGAGCCAGGCCCAGCCGTCCTACGCTCCGCAGTCGCAGTTCTTTGCCACCCGTGGGTATGCGGTGCTACAGGTCAACTACCGGGGCAGCACCGGATACGGGCGCGACTACATGCTCAAACTCCGCCACAACTGGGGCGTCTTCGATGTTCAGGACTCGAAATCCGGCGCTCAGGCCCTTGCCGATCGCGGCCTCGCCGACGCCTCGAAGCTCGTCATCATGGGCGGCAGCGCCGGCGGCTTCACCGTGCTCCAGTCGATGGTGGAGGTCCCGGGACACTACAAAGCCGGACTCTGTCTTTTCGGCGTGGCGAACATGTTCACCCTCGCCAGCGACACCCACAAGTTCGAGGAGCGCTATCTCGACTCGATGCTAGGCCCCTTGCCGGAAGCCGCTGCGGTCTATCGTGCTCGCTCGCCCATCTTCCACGCGGCGAGAATCGTCGATCCGATCGCCATCTTCCAGGGCGACATCGATCGCGTCGTTCCGCGAGAACAAAGCGATAGCATCGTTGCTTCCTTGCGGGCCCGCGGTGTGCCCCACGAGTACCACGTGTACGAAGGGGAGGGCCACGGCTGGCGCAAGGCCGAAACGGTCGAGAAGTTTTACACAGCCGTTGAGCGCTTCCTCACGCAGCATGTCCTGTTCGCCTGAATCGTGTCCGGGCCAGCGCCGAAACGGGCTCCGGCGCTCGACAGATCGTGACGTGAGCCGCCCCACAGCACGTAACAAAGCCTGCCGATACCCTATGGGGGAGTTCTCGTGCTGCCCGCTGGATGATCCCATCCTCGTGAATCCTATCCTTCCCCTGCGCACTCCGAATCCGCTGCTCCTGTTCCCGCGAGGAGGGTGCCGGTGACCGCTGTCGAAGCTCGCGTCCCTGCTGCCCCCGCGTCAGTCTCGCTCGCTGCGCGTGCGCTCGCCACCCGCAACGGCAGCAGGGAACCTGCCCTCGTCAGCGTCGAGCTGCCGCCGCCGGTGCTCGACGACCTGTGCGGCCGGGGCCTTCCGAGCCTCCGCGCCCGCGCCTTCGTCACCTGGGAACGGCCCGGAGAGGACCAGAGCCTTTTCGGTCTTGGCGAAGCTCTGCGCCTGCGCGGCGATCGCAGCGAAGACCTGGCCGCAGCTATGCCCCGGCTCCGGTCCCTTGCCGCCTCCGCACGCTCCGAAACCGTCGGCGACGCTCGCCCGCGGTTCTTTGGCGGCTGCCGCTTCGAGGCCGGTGGTGAAGTCCATGACCCGGCGTGGGATCCGTTTGGCGGCTGGCAGTTCATCCTGCCCAGGTTCCTCGTCGCCATCCGCGGCGGCACGATCTCAGGTACCCTCTCCCTTCTGTTGGACGGCACAGAGACGGTCGCTTCCCTCGCGGCCCGGATCGAGCGTGACCTTGCCGAGGCAACTTGTCAGCCGGGCCCCGGCACGCGGGGGCATCCGTTGCATCGCGGTGAAGGCCTTGACGATGCCGGCTGGCTCACTGCTGTCGCCACTGCTGTCCGGGAGATCGAGGAAGGCTGCTACGAGAAGGTTGTTCTCGCTCGCCAGCTTCATCTCATCGGGCAAAGAGCGATCAGCGTTCCCGAAGTGCTCGGTCGGCTTGCGTCCCGGTATCCCAATTGCTACGTCTTCAGTTTTGGCGCCGGAGCCTCCACCTGGCTGGGAGCCAGTCCGGAACTCCTCGTTTCGCTCGAAGGCGGGGCCGTGAACGCCGCGAGCCTCGCCGGTTCGCGGCCCCGCGGCGCCGATGCCGAATCCGACCGTCAGCTTGCCGCCGACCTCCTCGCGAGCGAAAAGGAGCGAGCGGAGCACGGCTTCGTTGTCTCCGCCATTCGCGAAGCCCTTGCTCCAGTGTGTTCCTCCCTCGTTGCGGCCGACACGCCTGTGCTCATGCGCATGCCAAACATCCAGCACCTTCACACACCGGTGACCGGCAGTGTGAACGACGGCATCGACATCCTCGATCTCGTTGCTCGCGTACACCCCACGCCGGCCGTCGGGAGCTGGCCGCGCGACCTGGCCCTCGACACCATCCAACGGCTGGAGCAGATGGATCGCGGCTGGTACGCCGCGCCCATCGGCTGGATGGACTTCGCCGGGGAGGGCGAGTTCGCGGTCGCGCTGCGCTCCGCGCGAGTCTCTGGCGACGAGGCCACGCTGTTCGCTGGCGCCGGCATTGTCGAAGGGTCCGAGCCCGCCGAGGAACTCGCCGAGACCGAGCTGAAGCTCCGCCCCCTCCGCGAAGCCCTCACCGGAGCCTGAAATGGACGTCGCCGCCGCGAACACCCGCGCGGCCCGCGCCTTCGTCCGCGGGCTCGCCGACGCGGGAGTACGCCATGCCTGTGTCACACCAGGTTCACGCTCGACTCCCCTGACCATCGCCCTCGCCGAGCAGGCAGCGATCAAGCCCTGGCTCCACCTCGACGAGCGCGCCTCCTCCTTCTTCGCGCTTGGTCTCGCTCGCGCCACAGCCAGCCCTGTCGCGCTTGTCTGCACGTCGGGCACCGCCGCGGCGAATCTCTATCCCGCCGTCGCAGAGGCCAACCTATCGCGCGTCCCGCTGGTGGTATGCACCGCCGACCGCCCGCCCACCCTTCGCGGTGTCGGTGCGGCCCAAACGATCGATCAGGTGGCGATGTTCGGTTCGAATGCGCGCCGGGCGATGGATCTCCCGTTGCCTTCGGCCGATTCCGCCGATCCGTCCCGGTTCGCAGCCTTCGCCGCTCGGGCAGTCAGGGCCGCGCTCGGCGAGCTGCCTGGGCCGGTGCACCTGAACCTCCCCTTTGATGAGCCGCTTGTCGCGCCGCCCGCGGCGCATCAGCCGCCCGAGCGCTTCGCACCCGCGCCGGGGAAGCCTGTTGCCGCCCGGCCGTCTCCCGGCATTGACGACGTCCTGGCCGTGGCAGGCGTTCTTGCCCGCTCCCGCCGTCCGCTGATCGTGGCTGGACCCGAAACCGGCGGCCTGCCTGCCGAGGCGCTCACTCGCCTTGCCGCAACCCTCGACGCTCCCATCCTCGCCGACCCGCTCAGCGGGCTCCGCACCGGCGGACACGATCGCTCGCGCGTCCTCGATTCCTACGACGCGATACTGCGCGACTCGCGCGCGCGCGCGATCGCGCCCGACTGCGTGCTCCGCTTTGGCGCGATCCCTACCTCCAAGGCGCTCAACCAGTACCTTGCGACTCAGGACGGCGCCGCACACGTTCTGTGCGACCTTCCAGGGTCGTGGCGCGACCCGGCAGCATGCACAACTCTCGCGATTCCCGGCGCACCTGAACTCGTCGCGACCGCTCTCTCCGCCGCAGCTCCGGTCGGTGCCGCGAGCGAACCCGGATGGGCGGCGGGTTGGCTCGACCGCGATCGCGCCGCCCGCGAGTCCATGCGTGCGGCCTGCACGAGCTTTGCCGGGCTGTTCGAAGGGCGCGTCTTCGCGGAACTCCAGGCAATCCTGCCAGCCGGATCCACGATTGTGGCAGGCAACAGCATGCCCGTGCGCGATGCTGACGCCTTCCTCTTCTCCGATGCCCGGAGGTTGGAGATCGTGGCCAACCGGGGCGCCACCGGCATCGACGGCGTCACATCCTCCGCGCTCGGCGCAGCCGCAGCGGCCCACGGCCCCGTCGTGCTCGTCGTCGGCGACATCTCCTTCTATCACGACTTGAGCGGCCTCTGGGCCGCAAAGCGGCACAGCCTCGACCTCACCATCGTGCTCGTGAACAACAACGGCGGCGGGATCTTCCACTACCTGCCCCAGTCGGCTCACCAAGGCGTGTTCGAGGATTGGTTCTGTACGCCAACCGACCGCGACTTCTCGCACGCTACCCGCATGTTCGGAGGCCGCCACACGATCGCTGACGACTGGGCGGTGTTTGGCCATGCTCTGGCCCGCGGCAGCGCGCGCGGGCTCAACGTGGTCGAAGTGCGCACCAATCGTGACCTCAACGTGGCCATGCACCGGGAAGCCTGGGCCTCTGCCGGAGAGGCTGCATGGGCCGGGAGGGCCGTCCCCGCCGCATGAACCGCATCTCGATTGCGCCGGGCTTCTACCTCAACGTCGAGAAGGCCGGCGCAGGTCCGCCGCTCGTGCTGCTCCACGGATTCACCGGCTCGGCTGCCTCGTGGGCGCCATTCAGCGAACTGCTCAACGAGCGGTTCACAACCGTCGCGATCGACATCGTTGGCCATGGCCACTCGGACAAGCCCCGCGATCGAGGTCACTACCAGATGAACCAGGTCGCCGCCGATCTGGTGAAGGCCGTCGGCCTCGTGGGCTTCCCACACGCTCACTGGCTCGGGTATTCAATGGGAGGACGCACTGCCCTCTGCGTTGCCGCCAACCACCCCGGGAACGTCGCCAAACTGGTGCTCATTGGCGCGTCTCCCGGGCTGCCAACCGAGCAAGAGCGCCTCGCTCGCCGCAATTCCGACGAGGCCATCGCTCAGCACATCGAGTCCGCGGGCGTACCCGCCTTTGTGAACTACTGGGAGCGGCTGCCGCTCTTCGCCACCCAGTCCCGCCTCCCCAGCGAAGTCCAGGAACGGATCCGCGCCGGCCGCCTGCGAAACGACCCGGTTGGCCTGGTCAATAGCCTTCGCGGCATGGGCACCGGCTCGCAGCCCGCTCTTCACGATCGGCTCCCCACCATCGTCATGTCCACTCTCCTCCTCGCGGGCGAACAGGACACGAAGTATCTTGCCATCGGACAGGAGATGGCGGCCGCCATGCCTCGTGCGCGCCTCCTTGCCGTTCCCGGGGCTGGGCACGCCGCCCAGCTCGAGAATTCCGACTTCTGCGCGCGCGAAACCACAGCCTTCCTGGACGAAACTGCCTGACCCTAGGCCGAGGAGACCCACGATGCCCGTCGCCTGGCAAACCGCCGGAACCTACGAAGACATCATCTACCAGAAAGCAGAGGGCATCGCCCGCATCAGCATCAACCGCCCCGAAGTGCACAACGCGTTCCGGCCGAAGACCGTCATTGAGCTGCTGGCCGCTTTCAATGATGCGCGCGACGACACGGATATCGGCGTGATCCTCTTCACTGGCGAAGGTGGGCGCGCCTTTTGTTCCGGTGGCGACCAGCGCGTGCGCGGTCATGGCGGCTACGTCGGCGAGGACAGACTGCCCCGGCTGCATGTCACCGACCTTCACATGCTCATCCGGGCCATGCCCAAGCCGGTCATTGCGCTCGTCGGCGGGTGGGCCATCGGCGGGGGCCATGTCCTCCACGTCATCTGCGACCTCACCATTGCCGCCGACAATGCCCGGTTTGGCCAGACAGGGCCTCGGGTCGGAAGCTTCGACGGCGGCTTCGGTTCGGCTCAGCTCGCCCGCCTTGTGGGACAGAAGAAGGCCCGCGAGATCTGGTTCCTCTGCCGTCAGTACGACGCTCGCGAAGCGCTGGAAATGGGCCTCGTCAACACCGTCGTCCCGCTCGACCGTCTCGAAGAGGAAGGCGTGAAATGGGCAAAGGAGATCCTGCGGCATAGTCCCCTCGCAATCCGTCTGCTCAAGGCCTCGTTCAACGCCGAGCTCGACGGCCTCGCTGGCATCACCCAGCTTGCCCACGACGCGAACATGCTGTTCTACATGAGTGACGAAGGGAAGGAAGGCCGGGACGCCTTCCTTGAGAAACGCCAACCGGCTTACTCCGACACGAAGCAGTTCCCTCGGCGACCGTGAGAGCGTGACCGCGCCAGCCAAACCCCCCTCGGGATCGCTTCTGACCGTGGCCCTGCTGCAGATGGCTGGGCACGGCCTCGATCAGGCGGCGAACATGGCAATCGGTGAGCGTTTCTGCCGCGAGGCTGCCTCAATGGACGCCGACATCGCCCTCTTCCCCGAGATGTGGAATATCTGCTACACGCGCTGCACCCCCGATCCTGCCGGTCGCGAAAACTGGATGGCGCAGGCCATCGCCGCCGACGGTCCTTTTGTCTCCCATCATCGCGAACTATCCCGCGAACTGGGCATGGCCATCGCCGTCACCTATCTCGAACGCCATGACGGGCTTCCCCGCAACGTCGTCTCTGTCATCGACCGCCACGGCGTCGTGGTCCTCACGCAGGCGAAGGTCCACACCTGCGAATGGAGTTGGGAATCTGCCCTGGCCCCGGGCGATGAGTTTACTGTGGCCACCCTCGACACTGCCGCCGGCCCCGTCCAAATCGGCGCGATGATCTGCTACGACCGCGAGTTCCCGGAGAGTGCCCGCGTGCTCATGCTCAAGGGCGCGGAAGTCATTCTCACTCCGAATTCCTGCACCCTCGACGAGAACCGCATCGGTCAGTTCCGCGCGCGTGCCTTCGAAAACATGGTGGGCGTGGCCATGGCCAATTACCCAGCGCCGAAGTGCAACGGACGCTCGATCGCCTTCGACGGCATGGCCTACGACCGCAACGAGGGCTCGCGCGACATGCTCCTGGTCGAGGCCGGCCCGGACGAGGGCATCGTGCTTGCCACGTTCGACCTCGCCGCGCTGCGCGCCTACCGCGAGCACGAAACCTGGGGGAACGCCTACCGTCGCCCGAGGGCCTACGCCCCTCTCCTCTCGGAAGAGGTGCATCCTCCTTTCCAGCGCTCCGACGCCAGGCGATGAGGCCCAAAGACGGAGCCCCCGGACCCTTCTGAGGTCCGGGGGCTCCGCTGGTTGCCGAGTGCGGACTGCTCCCCGCCTACGCCCGGTGGGACTCCAGCCTGAACCTGGCCGTTGCCTCGTTCAGGGCGAGGGCCAGGTCCTTCATCTGCCCGGCGGTAGTTGCAAGCTCTTCGGACTGCGCCGCCAGCTCCTCCGTCGAGGCCGAGACCTCCTCCGCCG
>CAZCDK010000087.1:0-10632 GCA_964497285.1 uncultured Anaerolineaceae bacterium
CACGCGTGAACGCCGCCTCTCCAGAGAAAACCAGGCGGGGGCTCAGCCCAGGGCGGCCTTCGCCTGGCCCACGAGCTGTTCGAATGCATCCGGGCGCGTGACGGCGATGTCGGCGAGCATCTTCCGGTCGAGATCGATGCCCGCGAGCTTCAGGCCGTGAACCAGGTTGCTGTAGGTGAGTCCATGCAGCCGCGCGGCAGCGTTGATCCGCACGATCCAGAGCTCACGGAACTCGCCCTTGCGATCCTTGCGATCGACGTAGTTGTACCGGAGCGCATGCATCATGCTCTCCGTGGCGCGCTTGATCAGGCGATGGCGTTGCCCGCGATGGCCCTCGGTGAGGCCAAGGATCTTCTTGTGGCGACGATGCGCGGTGACACCGCGCTTGACTCGGCTCATTGGACTTCCTCGTTCGGGCTACTGGCCGGCCAGCAACCGGCGGATGCGCGGAGCGCGCGCGGACGAGACTTCGACCGTGCGACCGAACTGCACCGTTACCGGTTTGCGCTTCTTGCGGCGGAAGTTGTTACGGCTCCCGTACATTCGCATGATCTTGCCGCCGCCGGTTACGCGAAAGCGGGCGGCAGTTCCCTTGTGAGTTTTGAGCTTCGGCACGTCTAGTCTCCGGGTGTCCCGGCTCCGACTTCTTGTTCCTCAAGGTCGTCACCGGTGTCGTCGTCGATGTCCTCTTCGCCAACCACCGGCGCAGCGGCGGCAGCGGCGAGAACGGCTTCATCTTCTTCTTCTTCGCGCGGCAGGGCCCCGTTGAGGGCAGCCGCCGCGGCGGCGGCCTTCGCCTTGGCGGCGATCTTCTTCTTGTCCGGCGCCAGGATGATGGTCATGTGGCGGCCCTCAAGCATCGCCGTCTTTTCCATCACGGCGATTTCTTCCAGACTGCCGAAGACCCGGTCCAGCAGGTTCTTGCCGATCTGCGGATGCGTGATTTCGCGCCCGCGGAACATGACCGTCACCTTGACCTTGTCGCCCTGTTTCAGCAGCTTCGCGGCCGTGCGTGTCTTGAAGTCGACATCGTGATCGTCGATCTTCGGCTTCATCCGCACTTCGCGGAGCTGGACATTCACCTGGTGCTTCTTGGCCTCCCGGTCTTTCTTCGATTGCTCGTACTTGTAGCGCCCAAAGTCCATCAGGCGGCAGACGGGCGGGCTCGCCTGCGCGGCAACCTCGACGAGGTCGACGTCGCGTTGGCGGGCCATCGTGATGGCTTCGGCGGTCCGCACCACCCCAATCTGTCGGCCGTCTTCATCAATCAGGCGAACTTCTGGGACCCGGATGCGCTCGTTGATCCGGGGCTCGGGTGCCGGTGGCTTCGGTGGTGCTTTAGGTCGTTTCCTCAAACTGCTTCCCGAAAAGATTCGAACAAGACCGGATCATAGCATCCGCCTTTACTCGTGTATATCCAGTCGTTCGCCCCCAGCTTACCATGCCCCCAATGACGACTATCACGAAGGCGGTCATCCTGGCCGCCGGGCTGGGCACACGCATGCTCCCCGCGACCAAGGCCGTCCCAAAAGAGATGCTCCCGGTCGTCGACAAGCCCCTGATCCAATATGCAGTGGAGGAAGCTGTGGCCTCCGGCATCGCCGATATCGTCTTTGTGGTTGCGGAGGGCAAGGAGGCGATTACCGAGCACTTTGGCCACCTGAGCAGGGTCGAGGCCCATGTTCGCGAAAAAGGCGACCATGCCCTGCTCGCGCAGGTCCAACAGCCAAGTTCGCTAGCGCACTACGAGTACGTGCTCCAGGACCGGCCTGCCGGCATCGCCCACGCGGTCGCTTGCGCCCGGGAATTCGTCGAAGGGAGTCCCTTCGCCCTGATTTTTCCGGACGACCTGATTGTCGGCGCCCGCCCGTGCACGGCGCAGCTCATCGACGCCTATGACACCTGTGGCGGGAGCGTGATCGCCGTCGCACGCGTCGAAGACGTCGACATCCCAAGCTACGGGATCGTGGACCCCGCTGGCCCGGGCAACCCCACCCGCCTGCGCGGGCTTGTCGAGAAGCCAGACCTCGGAGACGCCCCGTCCAACCTTGGCATCGTGGGCCGCTACATACTCGGACCGACGATCTTCAACCACATTGACCGCATCGCTCCCGGGAAGAACGGCGAGCTCCAGCTCACCGACGCCCTCGCATCCCAAATCGCGGCGGGGGAGCCCGTTTGCGCGTGTTCCTACGAAGGCGACCGCTACGACACGGGCCGGCCGCTGGGACTGCTTGTGGCCGGCCTTGGGGTCGCCCTCAACCGTCCTGACCTTCGCGTTTCTCTCCTCAATCGCATTTCGCGGCTCCTCGAAGGAAGGGCCGACTGATGCGACTCCTTGCCATCGGCTACGCGCTGCCCAGCCCGGAGATCGACAACTACAACGTCCTCACGGCGCCCAGCTACTTCGACTACGACGCGCTCGTTGTCGACCCGGCCAGCATCACGCGTGTCGTCGGGCAATTGCTCGGCGGCGACGAGACGTTCGAGGCCCACGATGGGCGCCCCGTGGTCAACGCGCCGACGACAGCTTCCGCCGTATCGGCGGCGGAACAGGTCCGCCGCCGCACCGACGAGACGCAACGTCTCCTCGAGTCCGGCGGGACGATCATCGTCTTCGCCCGGCCCAACGCCACGATTGGCGGCGTCCTTGGATTCGAAGGATGCGATCGCTACAGCTGGCTCCCGGCCCCGGCCGGCGTCTCGTGGGGTCCGCCGCTGCTGCGGGCCGCAGAAGGCAAGACCTTGCGGGTTTTGGACGACCAACACCCCATGAGCGCGGTCCTTCGCAAGTTCCGACCGGAGGTCGCCTATCGTGCGGTGTTCGATGACCGGATGACCGTCACCCGCCAGGCCGGGCGGGTCGTGGCCACTGGAGGCGCCGGCATGCCGACCGCCGTGGAGTTCGAGGTCCTTGGGGGGAGAGTGCTCTTTGTGCCCACCTTCAGCGACTCCATCGGGACTGTGCGTCTCGATATCGCTGAGTCTGTCGTGGGCGCTGTGCGGCAGATGATCGGCGCGGCGGGAGCGGAGGAGCCGCCGGGGTGGTCGACCAGCGTTCCCGTGCCCGGCCTCGAACAGGTTGAGGCCGAGCTGGAGGAGGCGAGCCTCGCTGCGAATGACGCTTGCGCGCGCGAGGCGGCCGTCCGCGAACGCCACGACCTGCTGGCGGCTCACCGCCGACTGCTCTGGGCGCGCGGTTCTGCGTTCGCGACGGCTGTGGCGAACGGGCTGCGCGCGCTGGGGTTTGCCGTCACCAGCCAGCCCGGCGAACCGCTCGCGGTCGAGAGCGAACACGCCCAGGCGCTGGTGGAATGCGAAAGCTCCAGGGAACAAGTGACGGAGTGGGCCTATGTTCGGCTGCAACGGCGCCTCGAGGAGCGCCTTCTTGGCACGAAGGAGACGCCCGGCGGGATCGTCGTGGCCAACGGCTACTGCAGCGCGGCCCTCGATGAGCGGACTGACCAAGTCACAGATGCGCTGCGCATCGCCTGCGAGAACTACCGCTACGCGTTGCTCACCGGTGAGACGTTCTTCGCGCTCGTGCAACGCGCTCTTGGAGGGGCCGACGAAAGCGTGCTCACAGGCATCCGTCGTCGCATCCTTGGGCGATCCGGGCTGATCCCCATCGAAGTCGCCCTCGGCCAGGTCGAAGAAGAGAGCGACAAGGGCTCGATTTTCTAGCTCGGCCCCGCGCAACACAGCATGCAATAGCAGGCGCAGGGTCTTTCGAGCTTGGCCCATCCTGTATTGTTGTGTGCTACAGTCGAGACGGTACCGGACCGAGCCATTCCCAGACTTCCTGCTTGACAGGTGGGTCCCTTGGCAGCCGTGACACGATCCTGGACTGTGCTCCTGATTGGCGGTAGCTCCTGCACGGGAAAGACCACAGTCGCGGCAGCGCTCGGCAAGCGGTTCGGCATTCCATGGGCGCAGGTTGATGACTTCCGGCTGGCGCTCCAGCGGGCAACATCGCCGGAGCGGTTTCCCGATTTGCACTTCTTTGTTCAAGACCCGAACCGCCTGGCACGTCCACCCGAGGAACTCGCCGCGGCCCTTCGCCGGGTAGCGGAGTTCGTGTCGTCGTCCCTGGAAGTGGTGATCGAGAGCCGCGTGGCGACGGGCAAGCCCCTGATCCTGGAGGGTGACGGCTTGCTTCCCTCCCTTGCCTCCCTCGGCGCAGCCGCGACACCGGCCTCCCACGAGAGCGCCGGTCCCGTGCGAGCCGTGTTTCTGCGGGAGTCAGACGACATCGTGCTGTTGAACAGTGCCATCGAACGTGGACGCGGCCCCGGGCTGTCCGCGGACATGTGGGCCTCCCGGGCGAGAACGGCGGCGTTGTTCGGCGACTGGCTCTGTGACGAGGCAATGCGCCACAACCTGCCCGTGTTGAGTGCCCGCCCCCGCGCCACGCTCGCAAGCCGTATCATGGCGGCGATCAGCGAGCCGTGAGGAGGATTCAGGAGCAGTGCCACGGGCGATGACCGGTCGGTTGCCGGGGTCCTTCACGAGATCGCTCGCACCCTTCGCGGGTGCAGCGGCCCGGGGCCTCGATCGGTTTCGCCACCGGGCGCTTGCGCTACGCGGAGTGGTCGCATCATGATTTGCGGCAAGAGGAGCCGTCTCCACTTTAGGCTGGCCCAAACGTCCATATGGATCGCCGCAAGGAGACCCGAGGAGCCTGAGGAACAACGATGATCCATGTCCCCGCTGCTGCCAAACAGATGGACTCGGGCGACGCCCCTTGAGACGCCATCTCGTCGCAGCAGGTATCCTCTGGGCCATCCTCACCGCCATCGGCGAAGCGCTCTCCTTCCTCGACTTCTACCCCACAGTCGGCTCCCGCGAGGCCGAGGACTTCGACCAGATCTTCCGGACGCTGCTCTTCATGGGCATGCCGGTCTTTTGCTTTGTCCTCGCCGTGCTGTTCTACAGTTTCCTCCGCTTCCGCACGCGCGGAACGCCGACGGGCGACGGTCCAGCCTACCGCGGTACCGGGGCCATCCCCATGGCCTGGGTGGCTGTCACAGGCAGCCTCGCGCTGATCACGATGGTCTACCCGGGGCTGGTTGGCCTGTCCCGGTTGCAGTCCAACCCGACCGGATACGGTTGGGGCCCCGAAGACGCCGAACTCGTTGTCAAGGTCACCGGCCTGCAGTGGACGTGGCGGATGGAGTACGCCGGAACAGGCGTGACGGTGACCACCACCCAGGGCAAGGAGCTCGTCATTCCCATCGATACGGCGGTGAAGTTTGAGGTCAACTCGCTGGACGTTGTGCATTCACTCTGGATTCCCGCGTTTCGAATGCGGATAGACGCCATGCCGGGTCGCACGACCCACATGACTGTCGAGCCGAACGTGCTCGGAACCTACGAGAACGACGACGCCTTCCGTGTCCAGTGCTCGGCCCTCTGCGGCATGGACCACACACTGATGACGTTCCCCGTCCGGGTTGTGTCGCGGGCAGACTTCGATGCGTGGCTAGCCGAACAGAAGCAAGCCCAGCAGCCGGGGAAGTAGGAGAAGGCCATGTATGCTCTTTTTTCGGTGTCCACCGGCGTCGGGACGGGACTGATTGGCTTCTACCTCGGGCTCGGGCTAACAGCCATCCTCCGCGGGCTCGCCGGCGACAGCGCCTACGACGAGCAGATCAGCATCTCCGTGGGATACGTCTTCGGGGTGGTCGGCTGGCTGATGGGGGTCGGCATGTGGGGGGCGTGGGGACGCGAATGGTTCGGGCTGGGGACCTACTGGCGCAGGGCCCCCGGCTGGCAGCGCTATTTCACCTTCAGCCCGGACCACAAGGTCATCGGCATCCAGTACCTCGTGACATTCATCGTGGTGTTCCTGCTCGCGGGAGCGCTCGCGATGTCGATCCGGTTCGAGCTCGCCAGTTCCGGCATGCAGCTCTTCAACCGCGACCAGTACAACGCCGTCATGACGCTTCACGGCATCCTCATGGTCTCGGTCGCCATCGCGGCAGTCATTGGGGGACTTGGCAACTATTTCGTGCCCCTCCTGATCGGCGCCGAGGATATGGCCTTCCCCAGGCTGAACGCTCTTACCTACTGGCTCATTCCTCCCATGGCGCTGACCCTGCTCGCCACGCCGATCCTCGGAGGGCTCGAGCACGGCTGGACCGCCTATCCACCGCTCTCCGTGACCAGCAACAACTCGCAGATTCTCTTCGACCTGGCGATCATCACGTTTGGCCTCACGTCGATCCTCGGTGGCCTCAACTTCATCATCACGATCATCTACATGCGGGCACCGGGCCTCTCCTGGGGGAAGCTCCCCATCTTCGTCTGGGCGATGTTCGCGACCTCGTGGATGGCGTTGCTGTACACCCAGGGTTTCGCCGTCGCCCTCCTGATGGTCCTGCTGGACCGCGTTGCCGGGATGAGCTTCTTCAACGCCAGCACCGGCGGTGATCCGTTGCTCTACCAGCACGTCTTCTGGTTCTACTCCCACCCCGCGGTGTACATCATGGTCTTGCCGGGGCTTGGCATCGCTCTCGAAGTCATCAGCCACTTCTCCCGAAAGCCCCTCTTCGCGTACCGCTACGCCGTTGGGGGTTTCCTCGGCATCCTCGGGCTCAGCGGCGCCGTTTGGGCCCATCACATGTTCACGACGGGCATGCCCAACTACCTCCACGGCCCGTTCCTGGTGGCAACAGAGGCGATCTCGGTGCCGACCGGCCTGGTCTTCCTGGCGGGGCTGGGGACCATCTGGATGGGCAAGCTCTGGCTGCGCGTTCCGATGCTCTTCGGCCTGGCCGTGCTGTTCAACTTCGCGAACGGCGGTGTCACGGGCATCTTCCTCGCCGATGTCCCCACCGACATTCACCTTCACGACACGTACTTCGTGGTGGCCCATTTCCACTACACAATCGTTGGCGGCGAGATCTTCGGCCTCTTCGCAGGCATCTACTACTGGTTCCCGAAGATGACGGGCCGCATGTACAACGAACGCCTCGCCCAGATCCACTTCTGGATGATGTTCATCGGATTCAATGTGACGTTCTTTGTGATGCACTGGCCGGGCATCCAGGGAATGAACCGCCGCGTTGCCGACTACCCGGAATCCCTCCAGAACGTCAACCTGTTCGTCAGTCTCGCCGCGTTCCTCATGGGCTCGAGCTTCCTGTTCTTTATCTACAACATGGTCAACGCCTGGATTCGCGGTCCCGTTGCCGAAGCCAATCCGTGGGCGGCGCGCACGCTCGAGTGGCAGGTCTCATCGCCACCGCCTGTCGAGAACTTCCCGACCCCGCCAGTGATCACCGGTCATCCGTACGACTACGGCGTCAAAGGATCGGTGCACGCTACTTTCCCCAGCGTGGCGAGCACGCCGGCCGGCAGCGGTGGAGGAGGCCAATGAGCGGGTCTCGCAGGTCCACCACGGTGCAGTCGCAGGAGATCCGACGATGAAGGGTAGCTTCAAGATAGGCCAGCTCATGGCCATCGACCTCGGGGTACTCACCATCCTGGACTACGCGATTTCAAAGGAAATCGGGGACCACCAGATCCGGTTCGTCTTCCTGACCGTGGCGGCGCTCGCCGAAGCGATCCCGATTGCGTACTACTTCATGCACATCTCCCGCCTCTGGCACCCGGGGGAGCACTGATGACCGCTGGCTATTCCGCATCCGCGCACCCGGCTCACGACACGCTTGCCATCAAGCGCGCCGGGCTCTGGCTGTTCTTCTTCTCGGAGTGCGTGCTGTTCGGGCTGCTCATGTCGACACGCTTCTTCCTGGAAGGAATCCAGAAGGAGCACCTGAACCAGCTTCTTGGCCTGGGGATCACCATCGTCCTTGTGACGAGCTCCACGACCGCATACATGGCGGAGACGGCCATGGAGCGTGGCCGCCGGACATCTGCCATCTGGTTTGTCGTCGCCACGATTGCCCTCGGTCTGCTCTTTGCCTTCGGCGTAGGCTTTGAATGGGCAACGGCGGAGTTTTCGCGCCACGAGGCTTTTGGCACCGTCTTCTTCACGATGACCGGCGTCCACGCCTCTCACGTCATGAGCGGCGTGGGCCTCCTCGTGCTCCTCGTCATCCAGTTGCTTCGCGGCCGTTTCTCGCAGGACGACCATTGGCCAGTCACCGGGGTCATCATGTACTGGCACTTTGTCGACATTGTGTGGGTCTTCTTCTACCCGACCTTGTACCTGGTCTGACTCCAGAAGGGATGCCCCCCAATGGCCGCGGCGCCGGTTCTGCGCTTCCTTCCGGGCATACGCTTCTGGGCAGCGTGGCTCGGCGCGGGTTTCGCGCTCGGGCTGGCTCTCAGCATGGTCTGGTGGGCGTTGCTCGAACCGTCTGCAGCCGCGAGCCGGGTCGCGGAGCTGGTGATCCCCCGCGGGACTGCTGACGCCGTCGCACGCGGCGGACCTGCGCCATTCATCCCCAACTCCCTTTCGCTCGGGCGCAATCGGGAACTCCGCGTCCGCAACGAGGACGTGGCGGCGCACAAAGTCGGGGCGTCCACTGTGCAACCAGGCGGCTCCGCCGTGATCAAGGCCGCCGCAGGCAGCCGGGACCTCATCTGCAGCGTCCATCCCGCCGGTTACGTCGGTGTGCGGTTCGACGCGCGTCCGGGATTCGAAGCGGTCCTGCTCCAGGCAGCCCTCGTGGGCCTTCCACTCGGCCTGGTCGCCGCGAGTTCGGTCCTCGTGGGCCGGCGTCTCTCGATGGATGGCGAGGAGGGGATCCCAAGCCCTGCCCCGCGGTAGAGCTTCAGGGTGCCACGGTAGGCCGGGACACGGCCACATAGACGGATCGTTCCTCCTCCCAGTAGCGAAGCACTCCTCCCTCCACGGCCGCATCACGCAGCGTCGCCGCGTAGGAGGGCATGTTCAGCCCGTGAGGATTGAGGTCGACGGCAAGGTCGATCACGGGGAAGACCTCGGCGGCCGGCCGGCCCAGACCGATCCGGGCGGCAGCGAGACCGAGCGCTTCGTCACTCCCGAGTCCGAATCGCTCGTCGAACCCGAGGTAGCGTTGCTCGGCGACCGTGAGCGCACCCCTGCCACCACCAACGCCAGCCGCGAGCCACGCTGCGGCCTCACGGCCGGCGTAGTGGCGCTCGAACGGGAATGCCCGCGCCGCGTCGTGGTAGTGCTGCGCGGCCTCGCCAAAGTCACCCCGTGCATACGCCGACCACGCGGACTGCGCCCGGATGTCCGCCCGAGGGAGCGCCACAGCAACGGCAGCCATCGGAAGGGCCACGCAAGCGGCCAGCGCGAGCCGGGTTGCCGGACGCCATCGCCGCCCATGTGGCACGGCCGCCAGCTCACGCTCACTCCCGAGCACGCCCAGGAGGACAAAGAACAGCGCGTGGGCCGCCATCGAGATGGGGTTGAGCAGCGTAAGAAGCCCGTATGCGGTGATCGCACTCAGGCTGATGACCGCGCCTGCATCACGCTCGGCGGCTGCCTTGCGAATCGCCCCCGCGACCACGCTCCCGACCAGCAGCGCCAGCGATGCCAGCCCTACGAGGCCGGTGTTTGCGGCCGCGTCGAGCACCGAGTTATGGCTGCTCTGTGCTACCAGGTCATAGTCCTTGAACACACCGCCAAGGTTGGCAGGCCGATGTTGCGCGAACGCCAGGTGCAGTCCATCAGGCCCGGACCCGAGCACGGGCGAAGCCGTGATGGCAGGGATGGCCCCCCGCCAGAGCGCCACGCGCGTCGAGCCGCCCGCGTCGGAGTCCGACATCCCGTCCACCACCCGGCCAGCCGTGCCGGGCACGCTACCCGCGACGAGCCCCAGGACAAGGCCCAGGGCGGAACCGGCGGCCAGTGCCGCCAGATGCCTGGCAATTGCCTTGCGCGGCAGACGGGCGAGCAGGCCCCCCAAGGGGAACAGCACTAGCGCCAGCAGAAAAGCGGCGATCCCACTGCGGCTCTCCGTCTCCAGGATGATGAAGCTTACTGCCGCCGAAATCGCAAGGAGCGCGGAAGGCGCCCGCCCCGGGCCCAGTCGCACCAAGCTGCCTGCCAGGGCGAACGCAACCAGGGCGTAGGCAGCGAGCTCGTTGGCGTTCCCAATGGTCCCGATGGTCCGCTCCGAGGTGTCGCTCCACCAATCGACCGGATCCAGCCCCAGCGCCTGAATGGTCGTGTAACAGAGGGCCCCGGACAGGCCCACGAGCCCCGCGGCTGACAGCCAGCCGGGGGCGTGCCTTCGATCGAGGGACCGCGCGCCAAGGAAGCAGATCGCATACGCAATCTGGGTCAGGTAGCCCTGCCGATACTGGTAGTAGCCGAGAAGCCCGCCCCAGGGGTCGATGCCTGTCATCCATGAGAGGGTGAGCGACGCCAGCCAGCCGCACAGGCCAATCCGGAGCCACCGCCCGGACGGCAGGAACCGCCCTTCCATGGCCAACCCGATGCAGATTAGCGCGGCCGAAACGAGCAGGATCGATTGCTTGGGAAGAGTGAAGTTGTCGTAGAGCCACGGGCTGAACACAACCGGCGCCACCGTGACCGCACCGACCAGTCCTGCACCCACGAGCACCTGACCCGGGGCGCTCTGCGCGCGCGCCAGGAGGTCCCGAAGATGGAAGTGCACCTTTCGATCCTATGGCCGGCTGCCGTTCCGTGCATAACAGGCGCCCGCGGCC
>CAZCDK010000088.1:0-10519 GCA_964497285.1 uncultured Anaerolineaceae bacterium
CCACTGGTGTTCCTCCCGATATCTACGCATTTCACCGCTACACCGGGAATTCCGCATCCCTCTCCATACCTCAAGCCTGGCAGTTTTCCAGGACCCCTCCCAGTTGAGCCGGGAGATTTCACCTGAAACTTAACAGGCCGCCTGCGGGCTCTTTACGCCCAATAAATCCGGACAACGCTCGCCACCTACGTATTACCGCGGCTGCTGGCACGTAGTTAGCCGTGGCTTATTCGCGAGGTACCGTCAGAACTTCTTCCCTCGCAAAAGGGGTTTACAACCCGAGGGCCTTCGTCCCCCACGCGGCGTTGCTGCGTCAGGCTTTCGCCCATTGCGCAAGATTCTTAGCTGCTGCCTCCCGTAGGAGTCGGGGCCGTATCTCAGTCCCCGTGTGGCTGACCATCCTCTCAGACCAGCTACCGATCGTCGCCTTGGTAGGCCATTACCCCACCAACAAGCTAATCGGCCGCGGGCCCCTCTCGTAGCGCCGAAGCTTTTACTCTCCGGATTCTCACCGGAAGTAATATGCGGTATTAGCTCGCCTTTCGGCGAGTTATTCCCCACTACGAGGCAGGTTACCCACGTGTTACTCACCCGTCCGCCGCTTTCCACTCCCGAAGGAGTTTCACGCGCGACTTGCATGCCTAATACACGCCGCCAGCGTTTGTCCTGAGCCAGGATCAAACTCTCCGAAAAAAAGAAACCAATACATCGATCCGAAGATCGATTCAGGTCCCATTAAACGGGTTCCCAAACGTTCTCTTTCGTCCGCTATCCAGTTGTTAAAGTGCGCCGGCCCCTCGCGAGGCCCGAACGAAAAGACTATCGGATCCAGTTTGGCCTGTCAAGGTCAACGGGAACACCTGCCCTGGCCCGCCGCGGTTGGCGAGCGCCAGCATGGCTGCCACGGCAGCCGTGTCACACTCGTTCGGTCTCTGGATCATCGGATGCGATGAGGTTGCGGTCAACGTGGCAGCGGCTCCTCGCTATCCGGTTCGGGCTGCAGCCCTGATTGCGCGAGCCACCGGGCCTTCTGTTCCGCCCTCACCGCATCGTCCACCGGACGATAGCGGGCGAGGAATGCCTCCCGGAAGCCCGGGAAGTTGCCGGCGGAGATCGCCGAGCGCATCCGCTCCGTGAGGCGTACGAGGTAGCGGATGTTGTGGATGCTGGCGAGCCGGTAGCCGAGGAGTTCCTCGTTGCGAAAGAGGTGATGGAGGTACGCCATCGTGAAACGAGAGCACGTGAGGCAATCGCAGTCTGGCGCGACGGGCCCTCCGTCCTCGCGGTAGCGGGCATTGCGCACATTCGCGCGTCCGTCGTCCGTGAGCAGGGAGCCGTTTCGCCCGAGGCGCGTGGGCAGCACGCAGTCGAACATATCAACACCCCGCGCAACAGCATTGACGAGGTCTTCAGGGCTACCGACTCCCATCAGGTACCGTGGCCGATCGATGGGGAGCTCAGCTGTCACCGTTTCGACCATCTGCCACGTTTCCTGCTTTCCCTCGCCAACGGAAAGGCCGCCAATGCTGTACCCGGGAGCATCGAGGGCTGTCAGCGCGCGCGCGTGCCAGCGGCGGAGATCGGAGTGGATGCCTCCCTGGACGATGGCGAAGGCCGGCAGGTCGCCTGCCGACCGCCGGCAGCGTTCGTACCAGCGCAATGTACGCTCGGCGGCATCCCTGGAAGCCGCATGTTCGGAACGGCCCGGGAGGACGTGGTCGAACGGCATGGCGATGTCGACGCCGAGCGCGCGCTGAACCTCCATCGCGAGCTCGGGCGTGTAGGTGTGCTCCGATCCATCGATGTGGGAACGAAAGCGCACACCCGCTTCGTCGACCTTGCCCAGCCGGGCGAGGCTGAACACCTGGAAGCCACCACTGTCCGAGAGCACGGGTCCGTCCCAATCCATGAACTGGTGCACGCCGCCCAGTCGGGCGATGAGCTCGTGTCCGGGACGGAGGAACAGGTGGTAGGCGTTGACCAGCAGGACCTCGGCACCGGTGGCGGCCACTTCCCGGGGGAGTAGGGCCTTCACGGTTGCGAGCGTTCCAACCGGCATGAAGGCGGGCGTGCTGATTTCTCCATGGGCGGTGGCGAGAACGCCCGTACGGGGCGCCAGCGGCGAGCGATCGGCAGAAGTGAGCCGGAAGGAGAACATCAGCCCAGAACGGCTGCGGCGGCCCGGCGCACTACGGCGTCGGGAACGTCGGCGCGGATCACTGCGTTGCCGACACGGTCGAGAAGCACCCACCTCACGGACCCGGCCCGGACCTTCTTGTCGGCCCGGGTGGCGTCGAGGACGGAATCGACGTCGAGGCCCGGGGCGGTCTCCGGGAGGCCATAGGCGCGGATGAGGGCCTGCTGGCGGTCGAGTTCGGCTGGCGAGAGCATTCCAATGTCGACGGCGATACGACCGGCGGCGTGCATGCCGATGGCGACGGCCTCGCCGTGGAGATAGCGGCTGAAGCCGGTCGCCGCCTCGATCGCATGGCCGAGCGTGTGGCCGTAGTTTGGCAACGTGCGCAGGCCGCCTTCGCGTTCGTCTGCGGAGACGACGGCGACCTTGATCGCGACGCTGCGTGCGATCAGGTCTGTGGCCATGAGCGCTGATGGGTCGCCCGCCCGGGACTCGAGGGCGACCGTGAGCTGCTCATCGAGGATGAGGCCGTGTTTGATGATCTCGGCCCAGCCGGCGTGAATCTGGCGCGGAGGAAGCGTGGCCAGAACCGACGGGTCGATGACGACCGCCCGTGGCTGCGCGAAGACGCCGATCATGTTCTTTCCGCGAGGATGGTCGACGGCGACTTTCCCGCCGATGGCCGCGTCGACCATGCCAAGGAGGGTGGTCGGCACATGCACGAAGTCGATGCCGCGCAGGATCGTGGCTGCCGCGTAGCCGCCGAGGTCTGTTACCACGCCCCCGCCGAGACACACAACGAAGTCGGAACGTTCAACGCGGTCGGCGAGCATCCGGTCGAGGACCGATGCGAGCGTGGCGAGCGTCTTGTGTTCCTCGCCGGACGGGATGGTCACTACCACCCTGCCGAAACCGGCCTCGCCCAGGGCCGCATCGAGAGCAGGAAGGTAGAGGGGCCCGACGGAGTCGTCGGTGATGACGAAAGCCCGCCCGGCAAGCCCAGCGGCGTGGCAGATGCGCCCGACATCGTGGAGGGCATCCTTGCGGACGATGACCGGGTAGGTTGAACTCGCGGCCGGCGTCCTGACAACGGCGGCCGTGCCCAGTTCGCCTTCCCGAGGGTCGCCGGTGGCCATGCGGCTGACGGGAGCAGCCATGGCGCGGGACTCGCGCCAGAGGCGGACCACTTCGGCGGCAACCCGGGGCGGAGACATCCCATCGACATCGATGACCGCGTCAGCAAGTTGGTAGACAGCCCGCCGGGCCACCAGCTGCGCTTCGAGGCGCCGTTGAGGGTCGTCCAGAAGCAGGGGGCGGGCCTCCCCGGCCTCGTCGTCGCAGAGACGAGCGGCGGCGATCCCGGGCGTGACCGCCAGCCAGGTAGAGAAGCCGCGGCCAATGCAGAGGCGGCCCTCCGCCGTCGTCGGGGCGCCGCCACCGGTGGCCACAACAACGCGTTCAGTGCGGCAGACCTGTTCGAGCGCGGCGATCTCGCGCAGTCGGAAGCGAGCTTCCCCTTCAGCGGCAAAGAGCTCGGAGACGGTCTTGCCGGCAGTTGCTTCGATCATCCTGTCGGTGTCGGCGGCATCCCAACCCAGGGCATCCGCAACGAGGCGGGCGACGGTCGACTTGCCGCTGCCAGAAAGCCCAATGAGGAAGATGCGGTCGGCGCTCACGGCTCCTTCACCACGCGCCTACCGGCGCCGCGAGCGCGGGTCGATGGTGGTCACGAAGGCCTCGAAGTTGGCGCGGCACTCGCCAATGCTGTCGCCGCCAAACTTCTCCAGCCACGCGTCGGCCAGAACGAGGGCGACCATCGCTTCAGCGACCACCCCTGCGGCAGGAACGACGCACACGTCACTGCGCTCGTAGTGCGCGAGCACTTCGGCGCCGGTTTCGAGATCCGCAGAAGGCAGGGGGTGGGCGAGTGTGGGGATCGGCTTCACCGCCCCGCGGACGACGATCTCCTCGCCGGTGCTGATGCCCCCTTCGATCCCGCCGGCGTTGTTGGTGGCATGGGCCCAGGGCCGGCCTGCCCATCTCTCCAGCGGCAAGATGACGTCGTGGACCTTCGAGCCAGGAAGCCGGGTGGCATCGAATCCACCACCGAAAGAGACGCCCTTGAAGGCGTTGATGCTGCAGACCGCCTGCGCGATTCGGCCGTCGAGCTTGCGATCCCACTGGACGTGGCTGCCGAGACCCGGCGGCACGCCCTCAACGCGCACTTCGATTTCGCCGCCAACGGTATCGCCTTCGGCCTTTGCCCCGTCGATTGCGGCGACCATGGCGTCGGACGTCGCGAGGTCCGCCGCTCGCACCGGACTGGCTTCGACTGCAGCCCAATCGACGGCCGCCGGCGACTCCGCCCGAACGGGACCGATCGAGAGCGTGTGACTGTGAAAGGCAAGGCCGAATTCCGCAAGGAGCCGCTTCGCGATGCCCCCCGCCGCCACGCGGGCGGTCGTCTCCCGGGCACTTGCCCGCTCAAGGACATTGCGGACATCGTCGAAACCGTACTTGAGCGCTCCGGCGAGGTCGGCGTGGCCCGGACGGACGCGGGTGATGCGCTGGACCTCGGCTTCGACGGGCTCGATCGCCATCTGTTCGGTCCAATTCACCCAATCGCGGTTCTGCACCCACAGCGCGATGGGTGAGCCAAGGGTGAGGCCGTGGCGCACGCCAGCCATGATCTCAGCGTGGTCGCTCTCGATCTTCATGCGGCCGCCGCGGCCGTACCCGCCCTGGCGGCGTTCGAGGTCGCGGGCGAGGTCCGCCTCGCTCAAAGGCAGTCCGGCGGGCACACCCTCGACCAGGATGGTCAGGCCCTTGCCGTGGCTTTCGCCCGCAGTCAGCCAGCGAAACGCGCCCATCAGCGTCCCTCGTCAGAGGCGCCCCGGCGCGGGATATCCCGTGCGAGCGTGCCTTCGATGGGCGGCAGGGTGATGGGCACGGCCTGGCCCGTTGGGCCGCGGTCCCAGCTCGTCTCGAACCGACCGAGAACCTCAGCTGGGGTCAGCGCGTCCCAGACGAGATTGTCGGCGATTCCGCGTTCGGCGGTGGTACTGAGAATGGGCTTCTGCACGGGCTGGCCGTCACCCTCCGTGAAGGTCGAGAAGATGTCGACCCGGACAACGCCGAGTCGCAGATTGGGGACATCGTACAGCAACCGATCGGCGAGCCTCGCGGCAATCGCGATGGCGGATTCGAGGGCGGACTCGACCTGGACCCGGATGTCGCCTTCGGTGCGGTACTCGGCCTCGGCCGAACTTGAGACGGTGACGCCGTCGGCTGAGACGGCAACGATCTGGGCCGCATTCACACGCGCCCAGACGATTGCCCCAATCTCCCGCGGCTGCCGCTCACGGCGCCAACCGGCGAGTGCCTCCTCGAGAAGGGCCGCGATGATGGAGACATCGCCCTGGGCCACGCGTTGGCGCCACGCGCGCTGCTGAAACATCTCTGTCGAAACCGCCCAGCCTACGAGGATGAAGACAGCCAGCGTGGCAATGCTGCCGAGAACGATCATCCCCCTCGGCCCTCGCTGGCAATCGGATCTCGTGCTATGAGAGCGGCGCGTGCCGCATCGAACATGACCTCGATTGGCGCAGGCACGCCGGTCCAGAGTTCGAACGAGAGCCCACCCTGGTAGACGAGCATGGGGAGGCCACCAAGGGTCGTCAATCCCGCTGCCTCCGCGGCCCGCAGCCAGGCTGTTTCCAGGGGCGCATACACAATATCGACGAAAAGGGCGCCGGGCCGTGCACCCGCGACCGAACACGGGAGGCGAGCCTCTGTCCCCGTGCCATGCATGCCAATCGATGTGCAGTTGACGACGATGTCGTATCCACCGGGATCGGGACCGTCTTGCGAATGCTCGCGGGGGCCGGCTCCCGGCCGCACTCCCGGCACGGCATGGACCGCGGCGCCCGTTGCCGCGGGCACATCCTGGGCGAGGCGCTCCGCCCGATCGGGCGTCCGATTCCAGATCCCGATATTGCCGGCGCGAGCTTCGGCGAGGGCAAACGCGATGCCTCGCGCTGCGCCCCCGGCCCCGACGAGCAGCACGGCGGCGCCTGCCGGGTCGAACCGCGCCTCCCGGCGGAGCGCGGAGACAAACCCGGGGCCATCGGTGTTGAAGCCAAACAGCCTTCCCTCGCGGTTGACGACGGTGTTGACAGCGCCGACCCGAGAACTCTGGCCGCCGAGCTCATCGAGGAAGGGCCGGACTGACTCCTTGTGAGGAATGGTCACGTTCGCTCCGAGGTACCTGGGGTCGCGAAGGCTGGCCATGCGCGCGGCGAGCGCCTCGAGTGGTGTGTCCCAGCGCTCGTACTCGACATCAAGCCCACTGTGCCGGAACGCCGCCCGCTGGCACGCCGGTGAAAGCGAATGGGCAACCGGGTGCCCGATGATGCCCGCAAACCGCGTCACCGCCCCACCCTCGCCTTGTTGCGCTCATGCTCGGCGATGGTCTCGGCAAATGCGTGTGAGCCGTCTCCGCTCTTTGCATCGGCAACGAAGTAGTAGAGCTTGGTCTTCGTTGGGCGGGCGACCGCCTCGATGGAGGCCAGGCCCGGGTTGGTGATTGGGCCCGGCGGGAGTCCAGGGACGAGCCTCGTGTTGTACTTCGAGGGGTTCTCCAGGTCGTCGAGGGTGAGCTCCTTCTTCCACCAGCCGTACTTGGCGACGCTCCCGGGCTTCAGAGCGGCAGCGAACTGGGTTGTCGGGTCGGCGCCGAGAAGGTCGCCTTCCGCGAGCCGGTTGTAGAACACGCCGGCAATGAGCGGCCGCTCGGCCGGGAGCACAGCTTCCCGCTCGACGATGGACGCCAACGTGAGCGCCTCGTGGGGATTCAACCCCTGGGCAAGCGCTGCAGCTCGGAGTTCCGGGGAGAATTTGGCCGCGAGATTGTCGACCATGAACCGGACAAGGTCGGTGGCAGTCGAGCCAACAGGCATAATGTAAGTGTCGGGGAAGAGGTAACCCTGGAGTGTGGCGTTGGGCGGAAGCGTCGCCGCGAGGTCGGCGGGGAGCTTCGCGGCGGAGACCGCGTCGAGGAAATCCTGACGGGCCCCAAACCCGGCGTCCTCGGCGACTACGGCCATCTCTTCGAGGCGGATGCCCTCGGGAAAAGTCACCCGTAGCGTGGGGACACGGTCTTTGACCGTGATCTGGTGAATGATCGACGCCGACGACATACCCTTCCTCAGCCGGTAGTCCCCTGCGCTGAGCTTGTCCTGCAAGCCCATCAGGCTCACCAGCACCTGGAACTGGCGGCCCGAGCGCACGACGCCAAGACGCTGGAGGTCGTTGCCAACCTGGCCCGCAGACGCGCCTTGCCGGACGGTGTAGGCCACCGTCTCCGTCCCCGGAGTCGAAGTCAAGGGCTCGATGATTTGCCGGTCGAGCACTGCCCCGGGCGTCGCCGCAACGAAGTAGACGGACGCAATCGCGACGACGGTGGTGACGGCCACGCCGGCGAGCCAGAGGCGAGCCAGGTTGAGATGGCTCAAGGGGCTGCTCCGCGGCGCGAATCGAGGACGGACTGGAGCACAAGGGCCGCCGCGACGGAGTCGAGTTCGCCCGAACGGCGGCGAGACGCGCCTTTCACAACGCGCGATGCTTCCACGGACGAGAAGCGCTCGTCCCATTCGGTCACGGGTACCACCAGGCGTCGGCGGAGCGCTGTGACGAGATTCCGGACCACCGTCGTCTGCGGCGAGTCGGCGCCGGAAAGCGACAGTGGGATGCCAACCACCACGCCCTCAACATCCTCGCTCTCCACGAGACGCACGATGGCGTTCACCAATTCCTCGCTGGTCCGGGTTGCGAGCGCGGGACGCGTGTGCGCAAGGAGCCCGAGTTCGTCACTAATTGCCACGCCGGTGCGGCGTTCGCCGGGATCAAGGGCGAGAAGCCGGTGTCCCGGCACGGGAGGGAGTGGGGCGGACGGGGACATCGCGAGGTGCGCCTTCTGACTGGGTGGCCCCGGACAAGGGCCGACTACGGAGCTCGACACTTATGCGGAAGCCGAAGCGCGGAAGCCGCGGCGCCCAGTCGGGGGACACATCGACCTCCGCGTCATCAATACCATACCGCCTGGCGAGGGTCGATTTCGCTGAGGCCCGTGAGCCCCCTTTGACCGCGTTTCGGAGCGAGGTGCGGGTGATGTCGCGGGCGAAGCGGCCCCGCACCTCGATGTCCGTCGTGATGGTGCCGTCCTTTGGGTTGAGCTGGCGAGCCCCGGTCTCGACTGCGGTCACAGATCCGGGGATGAACTCGCCCCGCGCGTGTTCCGCCACCAGAACCTGCCGGGCGATGTCCTCGAGTGCGCCGGCGAGCACGGCGAAGGCGGTCACGGTCACCTTGACCTCGAGGGTGAGCATGTCGGCAGGCGCGCCTGCGACTGCGGAAAGCTCTCCGGGTTCAATCGCCGTTTCCGCTGTTCCCAGAAGGACGGCGTCTTGCGGCCTGGCAGTGAGCACGATGCGCCGGATCGTCTCGGAGAGGCCGAGGTCGCCGGCAAGTCCATTGATGGCGACGATGTCGTTGGCATCAACCGCGGGTCGCTCTTCGGTTTGGCCGCCGCTGGCGGCTGCCGGGTTCGTGACGCTGAGCGGCTCGTACGTGGCGTCCTTCCAGCGGAGGGCCGTGCCGGCCGGAACGTTGCCCTTCGCGCCGGGCTCACGGGCGATCGCGTTGAGCGTAGCGGTCCTTCCGGCCGGGACGACAGCTTCCGAGGCAACCTCGAAGGCAACACTCTCGGGTCCGGCCAGCAGCTGCGCGCCCGCCGCAACCAGCCGATCACTCGTGGCCGAGTTGGTGACAGCGAGAGCCATCCTCGCTTGCCCGGTAGCGACCGGGGCCTTCCCGGTCGTGCGCACCGCAAGGGTGATCGTCTGTTCGGCGCTGACCTTGCGCGCGGGCACGGTGAGCGTCGCCAGGTCCACTCGGTCTCGGTCAGGCGAAGCCGTGATGGTGACGGTCTTCGCTACCTCCTCCACCGGCGGGAAGGCGACGATGCTGGCGGAAGGTGCCACGGTCAGTGCCGCCGCAAGCAGCAGGCCGGCAGTCGCAAGGGCCACGACCGCCCGCACATAGCGCCCGGCGGCGGGAACGATCAGCGTGCGGCCAACGACACGCGCGGTAGCCCGCCCGCCGGCATCCCAGCGGACATGGTCGGGCCGGCGCGCAACGGGAATGCCGATCTGACGGGCGCGGTTGGCAAGGGTGCCGGCGCCAGTGGCGATCGCGATGACCTTGCCGGAGTCTTCGGCATGGCGCTGGAGCCGGCGCATACCCAGCTCGGTCCCAAGCTGACGGTTGCCCCCAGGCGCGTGGACCACCACCGCGAACGTGGGGGCTGTGTCGATGCGCCCACAAATGGCGGCGACGTCCTCTCCGCGGTCGACCTGAACAACGCTTGCGAGCCCGGAGAGGCCGTCGTCTCCATCAGGGGATTCGTCGAACCCGGAGCCGTTCGCGCCTGCCATGGCGGCCTGCTCGCCTCGCTATCCGGAACTCAGTGCGGCGATGCCGATCCGGCGGCCTTCTTCGAGAGCGGCATCGATTCGAGAGGCGTCCCGGGCTCCGGCCTGGGCAAGATCGGGGCGGCCGCCGCCACGGCCACCTGCCGCTGCGGCAACCAGACCGATGATCGTGCCGGCATGCACACCCCGGGCGACAAGGTCGGGCGTGGCCGCGGCGAGAAACGCCGGGCGGCCGTCGATGCTGGCGCCCAGGATCAGGAGCACCGACGGGAGCCTGGTCCGCACGCGGTCGGCGATCTCCTTGAGCGCATCGGGCGAGCCGACGGCGACGCGCCCGATGACCAGGTGCGCGTCGCCGATCATGGAAGCGGATTCGATCAGCGCCTCAGCGACGGTCGCGCCATGGAGCCGCCGCGCCTGCTCGGACTGCCGGCGGAGCCGGTCGAGCTCCAGTTGGAGCGCATCGACGCGGTCTTCGACCTCGGCAGGGCTGGTCTGGAGCTTCTCCGCGACGCGCTGCAGCCGGTCTTGTTGCTCCACGAGGTAGGCTTCGGCGGCCCGGCCGGTCAGGGCCTCGATGCGGCGGGTCCCCGCGGCGACGGCCGACTCACGCAGGAGGTGGACAAAGCCGAGTTCCCCGGTGCGGTGGACATGCGTGCCGCCGCACAGTTCGGCGCTGAAGACAGAGCCGTTCTGGGTTATCTCGACCACGCGAACGTCGTTTCCATACTTGTCGCCGAAGAAGGCGAGCGCCCCGCCCGCGACGGCCTGCTGGTAGTCCGTGGTTCGCCAGGCGACATCGAGGTTGTCGCGCACCTTCTCGTTCGCGAGTTGCTGGACCTCGGCGAGTGCTTCGCGCGGCGTCTGCTCCAGGTGCGTGAAGTCGAAGCGC
>CAZCDK010000089.1:0-10469 GCA_964497285.1 uncultured Anaerolineaceae bacterium
GTAATTGTCTATACAGATACCCGACTGTCTCGCAGGTATCTGAACCCGATCAGCCTACTCGGCTGTTACCGAGTGCACGTCGACGCCGGCGGGCGCGGCGCAACGGGCGTGGAGCGGGTTGCCGGGCTGGAAGTCGCCGGAAACGGGCACGGTGACGGCAGTCCATTCGCCGGGGGGTGCGTCGAACGTCGCAGATCCGAGAAGCACGAGGTCGTGGAAGCTGTTGTCGTGGAGGGTCTGGATTTCGCCCTTGCCGCTGGCGAGCAGCACGGTCACGTTCGTCACCGGCTCTCGGCAGAGGAGATAGACGTCGCCGACCTCGCCTGTGCGACGGAAGCCGTCTCCCCGCGGGGTGCGGCGGAGCTCGTTCCAGCCGAGGGTGGTGTGGATGACGTCGTTCTCGCCGAAGACCACCTTGCTGTCGCGCGGGGCGACATAGAACCCCAGGTGGCCGGGGTCGAAGAGCGCGTCGGGGAAGTGCCACCGGAATGACCGATCGGTCTTCACGGCGCGGACGAAGAGATGGTAGCGGTAGTGCCCGCCGGTGATGCGGCTCACGATGCGGTTCAACACGGCGCGGAAGACGCGCCGATTCCGGCTTGCCGACGGGTAGATGTCGATGTCCTCGGCCCGGTCGATGCGGAAGCCACAGCCGCGCAGGAGGTCTGTGAGCTCGCCGAAGGTGTACTCGCGGCTGTGGCGCGAACCCATGAGCGGGGCCCCGAGATGGTAGGGATCGTAGATGTTTCGCCCGAGGAGGAAGTTGGCGATCGAGTCCGCCCGGGAAGCATTGGGCGTCGAAAGCACGAGCGCCCCTCCGGGCTTGAGCACGCGGTGGATCTCGGAGAGGGCCCAGACGGGGTTCAAAGTGAGGTGCTCGATGACCTCGCACCAGGTGACAAGGTCGAAGGTGTTGTCCGGATAGGGGAAGGCGTCGCGCTCGATGTCGAAGCAGCGGCAGGAGAACGTGTACTGCTCGGCGAAGTCGGGGCTTTCGATCTCCTGGATGATCTCGGGGCGGCCGTCGGTGGTGGCGCCGGTGAGCGAGAGCTCGTAGTTGCGGAAGCGTTGGAGCAAGAGGGTGATGTGGAATGGCGGGCTGCCAAGCTCGAGCGCCTTGCCGCGCTCCGCCGGACTAGGGACGAACCTGAGGATCTGGCGCCAGAGAGGAAGGCCGCCATCGACGAGCTGCCTGTGGATGGCTTCGTTGCGAAATGGCCAGCGAAAGCTGAGAAGGTAGCGGGAAAGCGCTTCCGCATCATGTTCGGGCACGGGCGGGGCGGCGGCGGGCGTGGGCGAAGACATGGGCCGGATTATGGGGCCCGGCGAGCGTGGACGGTAGCCGGCGGGCCGGGAGGGAGTAGACTGGGCGAATGGCAACCTGGGGAGAATTTGAAGCTGCAGCGCCGGAATTGGCCGGCGCGGGGCGGGCGCTGTTGTACCAGTTCGGTCCCGGCCTGGGGTTCCTTGCCACGGTGCGGAAAGACGGCGGGCCGCGCGTACACCCCACATGTCCGCTCGTCGTCGAGGGTCACCTCTACGTGTTCATGGTTCAGGCATCGCCCAAGTACCGCGACCTTTTGCGCGACGGCCGGTACGCGCTTCACTCGTTCCCCGCGCCGGAAGTCGACGACGAGTTCTACGTCACGGGGCGCGCGATCCGGAAGGATGATCCGGACACGCGCGCCGCGGTGTCGGCCGCGGTAGCAGCGCTGGGCACCACCCACGGCGAGACCGACGTGCTTTTCGAGCTGGGAGTGGTGCGGGCGTTGCACGCGAAGTATGCGGGCCGGCCATCGTGGCCACCCGAATACCGAGTCTGGCGGGAATAGCGCCGCCCCGGCGCGGCTTCCGGTGGCGGTTCGATGAGAGTCGGCGGAACGGGCTCGACGGCGGGCCAAAGGACCTATTGACACTTTGCACAGTAAAAAGGCAATATACGTCGGCGGGCCAGTCCGCAGTCGGATCTCGCACGGCCGCGGAAGCCGCCGAACGAACGCACGAACGCCGCCCTGAATCGGCGCGAGTGCCGCCTTCATCACGCGAGTGATGGAGGACTGTTTCTTTCCGGCGGCTCGGAAAGGATTGCCCCGATCCACATGCCCGAGCGCCCGGTGCGCCCACCGACGTATCACAGCCTCAACTCCCCGGCAGGGGAAACGCCCCAGGCGCGACTTCGCACCGGTTTCGCCTCTTCGTGCTCATCAAGGAGGATTCGTTGAGCATTCACCCCAAGATCCCAGCGCGGCGGCTTGTTTCGGCCCTCGGCCTGTTCCTGTTGTCGGTCGCTGCGTTTGGCGGCAACACGTCCGCATTCGCCGACCCCGGCCTCAGCCCGGCCACCGTCGAGGCAGTCGTTCTCCCCGGCGGGAGCATCTCGGTTACCAAGACAGTCACGACTCCCGCAATCGCGCCAAAGCCCGACATCGTCTTCCTCGCCGACACAACGGGGAGCATGGGCACGGCACTCGGCAACGTGAACGCCAACATCGGTGGCATCATGACGAGCGTGCTCGGCTCGTCCCCCGACGCGCAGTTCGGCGCCGCTCACTACAACGACTTCGGGGACTCCGTCCAGTACGCCCTCACGATCGCTGTCACGAGCAACACCGCGGGAGTGATTGCGGCAGTCAACAACTGCCCCTCAGCAACGGGTTTCTGCCTCGATGGGGGCGGCGACCTTCCTGAGTCACAGCTCAATGCCCTCAACCGGGTCGCCACAGATTTGGCAGTGGGCTTCCGGCCGGGTTCGAGCCGGATCGTCGTTTGGTTTGGAGACGCGCCCGGGCATGACCCAAGCGGTGGAATCACAGAAGCGATGGCGACCGCCGCCCTCCAGGCGACTGGCATCCGCGTGATCGCTATCTCGGTCGGCGCCAACCAGCTCAACTCCTCCGGTCAGGCGGGGCGCATCACAGCCGCTACCGGCGGGGTGCTGCTTTCCGGCATCAACCAGGCTGACGTCGCAGCGGCTATCCTGACCGGCCTTTCCAACCTGCCAGCCGATGTGACCATGCAGAGCGACTGCGCAGCTCCGATAAGCACCTCGTTCAGCCCAGCGAGCACGACCGTCGCCTCTGGTAGCGACGCGGTCTTCACGGAGACGATCTCGGTCGCTGCCGGCGCGGCCGCCGGTGACTACACCTGCCGCGACTGGGCGACCATCAACGGAAACGCGATGACGAACGCCCAGGGGGACGTCATCTACGAGACCAAGACAATCCACGTGCCTGGCATCGACCTGACGCCGCCAACCGCCACGAATGAGCTCGGGACGCCAGGGCAGACCCACTCGGTGACTGCCACAATCACCGCCGGCAGCGCTGGCCCCCAGGCCGGTGTGCCAGTGACCTTCACCGTAACCTCGGGTCCAAACGCCGGAGCAACTGGCTCGGCCACAACCGACGCGGCCGGACAGGCCACGTTCACGTACACCGGGGTCCAGGGGCTGGCGGGCCTCGGCACCGACACCATCCAGGCGTGCTTCAAGGACGCGGCTGGCAACGACATCTGCGCGAAGGCGACAAAGCTCTGGCGCGACACGACTCCGCCCCGCGCCCAGTGCGTGGAGACGACGAATCCTGCCGGCAACAGCATCCCGAAGTCGGGCCCCGATGCCGGCAAGAGCGGTCAGAACCCTGACGGTTTCTACCAACTCCTCTCCAGCGACAGCGTCGATCCAAACACCAAGATCTACGTTGCCGACAGCGCAAGCAGCTTCGTCTCTGGCGCATTCGCCAGCGGCGACAAGGTAAAGATCACCCAGGCCCCCGGCGCCACACCGAGTGACGCCCGCCCGGGACCGGGCGTCATTGCTTCTCAGCTCAAACTGAAGGGCGACGCTCTCGTCTACGCCGTCGATGCCTCCGGCAACAAGTCGGCGGCCATCTCCTGCAAGGTCGCGCCGCTTCCCAAGTAGGCGACCTCCCGCTTTCGCGGTGGAGGTGGGCCGGTCGGGCCCACCTCCACCGCGTCCACGAAGATCGATACTCTGCCGCGGGTTGCGCCGGGGTGCTCAGTACTTCGAGATGTTGATCTCTTCCATGCGGCCGGTGACCAAATAGACGACCCGTTCGCAGATGTTCGTACAACGGTCGGCGATGCGCTCGATGTTGTGGGCGGTCCAGAGCAGATAGGTGTTGCGCTGAATGGTCGCGGGAGCGGCAATCATGCCCTTCAGGCACTCGTCGTAGACAGCATCCTGGAGGCGATCAACTTCGTCGTCAGCGTCACAGGTCCGGCGAGCGGAGTCGACATCGTGTTCGATGAAGGCCTTCAGGCTATCGCGAAGCATGGCGACAGCGCGGTCGGCCATGGCAGGGATGAAGCCGAGCCTGCGGGGCAGCGGTTCATCGCCGAGGAGGATGTTGATGCGGGCGATGCCTTCGGCGTGATCGGCGATCCTCTCGAGGTCGGTGATGATGTAGAGAATGCTCGCCAGGGCGCGGAGATCTGAAGCCATCGGCTGCTGCGAAGCCACGACGAAGATGCACTTCTCCTCGATCTCGAAGCGCTTGGCATTGATCCGGGCATCGTCTTCGATGATCCTCTGCGACCATCGCGTGTCGCCATCGCGCAGGGCCTGGAGGGCGTCGAGGACCGCCTTCTCTGCCATCGAGCCCATGACCAGGACCTGGTCCTGGAGCTGAACAAGTTCCTGGTGGAACAGCTCACGAGTCATGCCTGCGCCTCTCTGCGGAACCCCGGGGCGATTGCTCCGGCCTAACCGAATCGGCCTGTGATGTAGTCCTCTGTCCGCCGGTCTTGCGGGTTTGTGAAGATCTCTGCGGTGCTCCGGTACTCTACGAGGTGGCCTGCCCCGTCGTCACCCATGAGCAGAAAAGCAGTGTAGTCCGAAACACGCGCCGCCTGCTCCATGTTGTGGGTGACGATCACGATGGTGTAGCGCTCGGCGAGGCCGCGCACCAGGTCTTCGATATTGAGCGTTGCGGCCGGGTCGAGAGCCGAGCAGGGCTCATCCATGAGGATGACTTCGGGTTCCACGGCGATGGCGCGGGCGATGCAGAGGCGTTGCTGTTGCCCGCCCGAAAGGGCAATGCCGGGCTTCTTCAGGTCGCTCCTCACTTCGTCCCACAGTGCCGCCCGTCGCAGGGCCTGTTCGGCGCGGTCGGCGATTTCGGAGCTAGAGCGGATGCCGGCGAACCGCAGTCCGGCAGCGACGTTCTCGATGATGGACATGGTCGGGAACGGGTTCGGCTTCTGAAAGACCATGCCTACCCGCTGGCGGACACGCACCGGGTCGACTCCCGGGCCATAGATGTCGGCACCTTCGAGCAAGACCCTGCCCTCGCTTCGCGCGTGCGCAGCGACTTCGTGCATGCGGTTCAGGCAGCGGATGTAGGTCGACTTGCCGCATCCCGACGGGCCGATGAGGGCGGTGACGGTCCTTGCGTGCACGTCCATCGAAATGCCGGCGACCGCAAGTTTCGGGCCGTACCAGGCCGACAGATTGCGCACGCTGACGGCTATTCCGAGGCCCTGGCCCGATGGTTGTCTGGTCTCCGTGTTCGTGAGGTCCAGTCCTGGATCGGCCGCTGCGATGGCCGGTTGTTCGTCGCGGACTCCCGATTGGGTCAATCGTGGCCTCCTACTGCTTGACCGTGACGCGGGTGCCGAAGAACGCCCGCACGACGAGACTGACGAAGAGGATGGTGCTGACGAGGATGAGGCTCATGGCCCAGGCCTGCCGGTGCCAGTATTCGTAAGGTCCCGTGGCATAGGTGAAGATGCGCAGCGGCAAGGCATCCATCGGCCCGAACAGGTCCGTGGAATAGAACTGGTTGCCAAGCGCGGTGAAGAGAAGCGGGGCCGCTTCGCCGGCGATACGCGAGAGAGCCAGCATGATGCCGGTGATGATCCCCGGAACGGCGGTGGGCAGGACGACGCCGACGACGGTTCGCCAGCGCGGCGCGCCGAGTGCGAGGGCGGCCTCGCGCAAAGAGCGAGGCACGAGAAGGAGCATCTCCTCAGTAATGCGGGCAACAATGGGCAAGAAGATGATGGCAAGAGCCACCGCCCCTGCCAACGCGGTGAACCGTCTCTGGGGCAGGACCATAAGCCCGTAGACGAAGAGCCCCACCGTGATTGAGGGTATGCCGGCGAGTACATCCACGAGAAAGCGGATGACCGTGCCAAAGCGGTTCTGTCCGAATTCGGCAAGGTAGATGCCGCAGCCGACTGCGATCGGCATTCCGATGAGGACCGCTACGCCGACCATGATCCCGCTCCCGGCGATGGCGCTGCGGACTCCTCCACCGGGCCGCCCGACGCGATTGGGATCCTGCGTCACCAGGTCGAGGTTCAGGCCCCCGACGCCCTCCTTGAGAACGTAGAGGAGGATGAGCACGAGCGGAATCACGGCGAGCACAGCCGCGAGCATCATGAAGGCGGTCATGACGCGATCGGTGGCGCGTCTGCGCCGGTAGAGCGAGTTGGCGGCGGAGGACTGCGGGCTCATTCGATCACCGCCACGCGTCGTCCGGCGGTCACGCGCCACACCAACAGGCGCGCCGCGACGTTGATGAGAAATGTGACTACGAGGAGGACCAGCGCAACCTCCATGAGCGCCGCCCGGTGCATGTCGTTTTCGACCTCGGCGAACTGGTTGGCGATGATGCTGGCCATGGTGTAGGCCGGGTCGAAGATGGTGTGAGGGATCGCGGCCCGGTTGCCGATCACCAGCGTCACGGCCAGCGTTTCGCCTACGGCACGGGCAAGACCGAGAATGCCGGCTCCCAGGATCCCGGAACGCGCGTAGGGGATGACAGCGAGCCGGATCATCTCCCAACGGGTCGCGCCGAGCGCGAGGATGCCTTCGCGCTGACTGCGGGGCACGGCGGCGATGACGTCGCGTGAGACGGCCACCACGGTGGGCAGGATCATGATGGAGAGGACGACGGTTGCCGAGAAGAGGCCGGTGACGAGCGGAGTGCCGCCGAACACCGGCATCCAGCCGAGCGAAGTCACGAGCGCCGGGCCAAGATGGTCACGTATGAAGACACCGAGCACGAACACTCCCCAGACGCCGAAGACGACGCTGGGAATCGCCGCGAGCAGCTCGACCATGTATGAGATGGGGCGCGCTACCCAATCGGGGGCAACTTCGACCAGGTAGAGGGCAACAAGGACGCCCACGACGGTGGCCATGACGAGCGCTGCTGTCGCAGTGACAAGCGTCCCGACGATCATGGACCCGGCGCCGAAGACCTCCTTCGGCGGGTACCAGGTCGTGTTCCAGATGAATGCCGGGCAGAACTCGCGAACGGCGGGCCAGGCGGTGTGCGTGAGTTCGTAGAACAGGCCAAAGGCGACGGCAAGCACAGTGAGCGCGGCCGAACCGGCGAGGGCGGCGAACACCCAGTCGCCGGGACGCAGACGGTTCTCGAGCCGAAGCCCTCGCTGTGCCCGCCGGGACTTGAAACGGTGGAGCATGATCAGGCTCTCCCGGACCTTGTACCCCGGCTGCGCAGGGTTGACTCGTCGATGCCGTTGCCGATCGAGCGGCGCTAGGGCTGCGGAAGAATCGGCTCTCCCTCGCATTGAAGGGCCCGGAGGGCCGTTTCGACCCTTGCCAGGATCGGTGGCGGCAACGGGGCGTAGCCGAGTTCGGCGGCGGTCTTCGCAGCGGACGGATCGTGAAACGCCCACCAGAGGAGGTTGACCAGCGGCCGCTGCTTCGCGCAGTCGTCGGTGTTCCTTCGCAGGAGAAGGTAGGTGAATGATGCAATGGGGTAGGCCGTTTCGCTCTCGGAGTCGGTGATGGAGACGCGGAAGTCCTCAGGCACTTCGACTCCGACTGCGGCTTCGGCCGTGGACCGGAGCGAGGGTGTGACGTAGCGCCCGGCCCGGTTTAGGACGTCGGCGAAGGGCTGTCCGGTGAGCACAGCGAAGTTGAGTTCGACGTAGCCGATCGAGTACGGCGTTTGCTTGACGATGCTCGTAACGCCTTCGTTTCCCTTGCCGCCCTGGCCGAGCGGCCAGTTGGGGTTCTTGTTCACGCCGACACGGCTCTTCCACTCAGGGCTCACCTTTGAGAGCCAGTCGGTGAGGACGAATGTTGTGCCGGAGCCGTCCGTGCGATGGACGACCTGGATCGCGCGATCCGGAAGCCTGACCTGCGGGTTCTGGTTGGCAATCGCCGGGTCGTTCCACTTCGTAATCGCGCCGAGGTAGCTGGCCGCAACGGTCGGGCCGTCGAGCTTCACGGGGCTCTTCACGGCCGGCAAGTTGTAGGTGACGACAACGGAACCAAGCACGGTGGGGATGTGCTGGGCATCGGGCGACTTCTGCAGGTCGGCTGCCGACATCGGAGAATCCGTTGCGCCGAAGTCGACGGTCTTTTCAGTAAACTGCTGGATGCCGCCGCCGGAGCCGATGCTCTGGTAGTTGACCTTCACACCGGGTGCAACCTGGCGGTGGTAGTCGTCGAACCAGGCCTGGTAGATCGGTGCCGGAAAGGTGGCCCCGGCTCCAGTGATGCTGGCGTGATCGGAGCGGCCCACGTTCCACGAAATACCGGTGCCGTCGTCGGGCGCGGGCGTTGCGCCATGCGGAGCATCGCCGGCGCCACACGCGGGCGCCGAAGCAACGGCTGCGGAGATGGCGAAAGTGCCAAGCAGGAGGCGCCGCGCCAGTAGCTGGACTCCCTCAAGGGCATTGGTCGCGCACATCGGATCGACCGTAGACCGCCCGGGTTAACGGTTGATTAACGGCATGGGTGAAACGGGGCGGCATTTTACAGAGTGGTTGCGAATTCCGCGTCCGGGCGTTACGCGTCCGGCTCATGGTAGGTCTGGCACGCGGGTGGACAACGGCCCCGCCCGCGGGAACACCCCTCTGCTGGGGGCTCCAGGTACGCCAACCTCCGCCCCGGACTCCCGGGTGGCAGGCCTGGAGCCCCCAGCGCATAATGAGGGCCCTTGCCGGGGCGGCTTCGCCGGGAGTCTCGCACTAGATGGCGCAACGCATCCTGATCGTCGACGACGAAGAGAACATACGGGACCTGGCGTCGCTATACCTGGAGAAGGAAGGCTTCGCAGTCGACGGTGTGGGCAGCGGCCGCGAGGCGATCGCGCGCTTCGGGCAGACTGTGCCGGCGCTGGTGATCCTCGACGTGATGATGCCGGGCATGGATGGTTTCGAAGTGTGCCGGACCTTGCGACGCGAGCACGATGTCCCCATTCTCATGCTCACGGCCCGGAGTGAGGATGTGGACAAGATCGTGGGGCTCGAGCTCGGCGCCGACGACTACATGACCAAGCCGTTCAACCCGCGAGAACTCGTCGCGCGAGTCAAAGCCATCCTGCGACGGTCCGAGACCGGGCGGGGCACCAAGAACGCCATCTCCATCGCGAATCTCTCGGTCGACAAGGCCCGGCGCGAAGCGAGGATCGACGGCGACACGCTCGTCCTCCGGACGAAGGAGTTTGATCTCCTCATCGCGTTCGTCGAGAACCCGGGGATTGCCCTTACACGTGACCAGCTGCTCGAATCTGTCTGGGGCTACGACTATGCGGGCGAAACGCGAACCGTAGATGTACACGTGCAGCACCTGCGGGCGAAACTGGTTGGTGCAAAGGTGCAAATCGAAACGCTCCGCGGGGTCGGCTACAAGCTGATCGAAAGCCCCGCCTGAGCGTCGACTGGGAGGCGCGGCGCGCCATGGACAGTCTGCAGGTTCGCCTCTTCATGACGTACCTCGTGATTATCGTGGTCACGCTTGTGCTCGCGGCGCTGAGCCTCTTCCTCCAGGTCGGCGGCTACCGCGATTCGCTTTCGTACAACAGCCTGGAGGACCTGGGACGCCTCGTCGACCTTCGAGCCGAAACGGTCATGCAAGGCGCGTCGTCGCAGCCGCCGAGCGCGGCCGACTTGCTCCTGGATCTCCGAAACTACGTGAACGGTAGCCACTCGCCCTCGGACGCGGAGACGTCGCTCGCGGTGGTCGACGCTTCTGGCAAGGTCCTGACCGGGGGCTGGGCAAGCTCCATCTCGCTGGAGGCGGCGCTGGTCGAGGACTTCAAGAGCGGGGCATCACCCACCCTGCCCCCGGGAGCACGCACGCCCACGCACTGCAGGTTGCAGGCGCCGGGCGCCAAGGAGCAGCTCTGTGTGAGCATTCCGCTTTCGGCAGCGGTGGCGCGGGCGTTTCCCTCTGGAGCGGTGGCGCTGGTCGTCGCCGAACCGGCCGCCAGCCTAAGCGTCGTGTTCGGCGACCTGACGCCGCGATTGCTCTTTTCGGGGCTCATTGGCGTGGCAGCAGCGCTTGTGCTCGGGTTCCTTCTTTCCCAGAGCGGGGCGGCGCCGCTGGCGCCCAGCCTGGCCACGGGCAGGATGATCACCAGGGCGAGGAGGACGGTGATGATGTTATCGGGGGAGTTCATGGCGATGGACGTGTGGACGAGGTGGACGTTGTGGACGGAGGGGACGAGGGGGCTGCCTGAAAATGT
>CAZCDK010000090.1:0-6682 GCA_964497285.1 uncultured Anaerolineaceae bacterium
GGCCGTCATCAGCCGCCACATCCGCGTGGTCGACGGAATCGAGAGCACAACCACGTGCGTCACTTTCCCTGAGGCAGGTGGCAACTAGCGCGCTTTCCCGGCTCATTGCCCATTGCCCGCCAGCGGTCGCACAATCCACCGCCGGTTTCGGGCCGCGGAGGTGCGTACATGGGCAGACTCGATGGGAAGGTAGCGATCGTCACGGGCGGCGCTTCCGGCATTGGCAAGGGCATCGCCGAGCTGTTCGTTGCGGAGGGCGCCCGCGTCCTCATCGTTGACCTCGACGCGGACGGCATCGGCGCCATGGTCGCCAGCCTCGGGCATAACTACGTCGATGGCGCGCGCGTGGACGTGGGCGACGAAGAGGCCGTCGGGCGCATGGTCGAGCAGGCCGTGCGACGCTTCGGGCGGCTCGACATCGCCGCAAACAACGCCGGTGTGGGCGGCTTCTCGCCCATCCAGGCCTACCCGCTCGCCGACTGGGACCGAGTCATCCGGACCACCCTCACGGGCACGTTTCTCTGCATCAAGCACGAGTCGGCGCGGCTCATCGCGCAGGGGCAGGGCGGCAGCATCATCAACATCTCGAGCCTGAACGCGATCCAGGCGGCCGAGGGCTTCGCCGCCTACTGCGCCGCCAAGGCGGGTGTGTCGATGCTGACCAAAGTCGCCGCGCTCGAACTCGGGCGACATAACATTCGCGCCAACGCCATCGGTCCGGGCCTCGTCCACACGCCCGCCGTCGGGCCGATGATGGCCGTGCCGGGCCTGGAAGACGCGTTCGTCCACGAGGCGCCCCTGGGCCGCGCCGGCGAACCCGAAGATGTCGCCCGCCTCGCCCTCTTCCTCGCCAGCGACGAGTCCGCCCTGATGACTGGCCAGACCCTCTTCCTCGACGGCGGCGCCAGCCTCACCAAGTACCCGGAGCTGTTTCGGTTCTTCGGGATGGGATGAGGGCCGGATAGCGGAACGATCCGGGCCCGCCGGTCGTTTGAAGGATGGGGAGGCACCGGCGATGCGCACACGGCTGATCGCGGCTTGTTTCTGGGTGGTTGTCCTGGCGGCGACCGCTTGCGGCGGAACCCACCCCAAGCCGGCGGCCACCACTTCGGCCACTTCGATCACGGCCGACGCTACTGTTCCACCCACGTCCGCCGCCACTCCAACAGCGACGCCCGCGCCGAACCTCCCGCTGCCCTCGGTACCCTGCGACACGGCGACGTTGACGTATCGGCTTGAGGTGCTGGACATCGCAAACTCGGACGGCCAGGGTCGCCCCGGGAAGGAGATCCATGTCTTCGCCCGGGATGCAAACCCGTGCGTGCTCCGCGCCAGGGTTCAACTGGTGATCGGTTGGGCGGACAACCGCCATGCGCAGAAGAACACGGCGACCGGGACGTACGATCTCTTCGAGTTCCCGTGGGCGGACATGGCCGCGGCCCTGCCGACCGGTCGGCCGGTTGCCGGCTTCCGCTGGAACAACAGCTGTTCGGTCAACGATGCGAAGGTCCGCATCGGAGTGCCCCCCAACACTATCGTCGATGCCTTGAACCCAACGCCAAACTGCAAGCCCGGGGATGCCGGCGCCGACACCAGCCTCGAGGTTCTCCCTCGAGATCCCGCCTTGCCCGCGCTGCCGCCCCTGGTGGTGCCGATCCCTGCAGGATTCGCGCTCTTTCACGACGTCGATCTTGCTGCGCCGGTGGTAGACGTCGTGGTGAAGGCAGACGCGCCCGAGGACGGGCGGCCGTGTGAGCAGATCTTCCCGTGGATGCTTGGTCCGGGAGTAGGTAACTCCGACGGACGCAAGGTCATCCACTGCACCTTCGGCCGGTACGGTCGCCCGATTCTCGTGTTCGAGACAGCGAACCCCGGGGTCGCCTATCTCTGGCGAACCGAGATCCTCCTCCCGGCGAAGGACGGCCTTTCGCGCATTGGGTCTGCATGCGAGGAGATGGAGTACTGGATGCTGGACAGCACGGTCCCGGAGAGCACGGCGAAATACATAGCCACTTGTGAGGCGCTCGCGAGGGATCCGTCGCCGGGTGCGGCGCGCGAGATCTGGGTTCGTGTGTACCCGCAGTTCGTGGGCCTGGTTCAGCCGAACACGCCGTGCTGGCAACTGAGCGCCTACCTGCGCACGTTTGGTGGTGAAGGTAGGACGGACCTGGTGGCCTGCCGGTACTGACGTTGCCCGCCTCGCCGTCTTCCGCGACGGCGACGAATCCTCCTTGATGACCGGCCAGACCCTTTTCCTCGCCGGCCAAGGCGATGGTCGTCCGAGCCTCCCGCCTCAGGGCCGAATCGGCGCCTCATCGGTTTGGCAGCGGCTCACAGGGCTCCCAGGCCGATGGGCACTATTCAGTCCATACCCGGGCGTGGAGTCGCGGCGGTCTCGGGACGACACGGTCCCGTTCTGCCCGCGGCCCGCCCAAACCGACAGCACGATTCTCGGGACGCTCGCCCAACCCGGCAGTTCGGGTGATAATCGCCAGTCACCTGGGTCCGGGTCGCTGTCTTGGGGGTGGGAGCCATGCGCGTCATCATCAAGCCGGGTGGGTCTGCGGGTCACGAATTCGAGGTGAACCGCGAGCTAATAGTCGGGCGTTCGCCCGGCAGCGACATCCAGATCGCCGACCAGAGCGTCTCCGGGCGGCACGCGACGATCCGTCCCGTCCCTGGCGGCATCGAGGTAACGGACCTGGGCTCGAGAAACGGGACATTTGTCCGCGGTCAGCGCATCAGCGACCCCACGGTCTTGCAGCCCGGGGATAGCCTCGCATTCTCGACGACCGCAGTCGAGGTTGCCGGGCCTGCTTCGCCTGTCGCCAGGAGGCCGCCGGCGCCGAGGCTGATCGTGCGCACAGGCAGCCAGGCAGGATTCGAAGTCCTGCTTGCCGAAGGGCGCGACTTTACGATCGGGCGAGGGGCCGCCTGCGACCTGCGCATCTCCGATCCACGAGTGTCCGACCAGAACACGCGGATTCGGCTCGCAGGAGAGGCGATCGAGGTCGCCGATCTCAGGAGCGCGAACGGCACGTTGCTCGATGGCAAGGCCGTGAAGGGCTCCGCCCGGGGCGCGGACGGTGCCGAGATCCAGGTTGGTGAGACCGTGATCTCGTTCGCTGTCGACCGCGCGGTGGACGTGAGCCACACTCCGACTGTCATCGGCTTTGTCTCGGAGTCCTCGGCGGCGGTTGTGGAACGCGAGGTGAGCGCGGCGGTCGAGCGCGAAGTGAGCGCGGCCGTGGCGGCGAGCAACCAGAAGCTAGTCATCGTCCTCGCGGCGGTGGCCCTGGTGGCGATTGCCGGCGCGGGTATTGGAGTCTGGCTGTCCCTTTCGCGAGGTCCGGAACCATCGAACGAAGAGCAGGTCGCGAGGGTTGTCCGGGAGTGGGCGCCGGCGACCGTTCGCGTGGAGATCCTCGATGAAGGCGGCGATCTGATGTCGAGCGGCAGCGGCTCAATCATCGATCTCGACCGTGGTCTCATCCTCACGAACAACCACGTCGTCGCGGTCGGAAGGGCAGTGGTCGCGAGCGAATTGCTCGGGGATCCGCTGGACGCCGAACTCGTGGGAACGACGCCGTGCGACGACCTCGCCGTCATCCGCGTCGCGGGGCTGAAGGACAAGGCCAGGGGCCTCAAGCAGGTGAAGTTCGCTGACCCGGCGAAGCTCGTGCAGGGCGAGCATGTCGTGACGCTCGGCTATCCCGGTGCCGACGAGGCCTTCGCGGATGTCAGGCTCTCGACGACGAGCGGCATCGTCTCCAAAACAAGGACGGTCTACGAGATCAACCCCGATGCCCCGCACTTCCCCAACATGATCCAAACCGACGCGGCAATCAATCACGGCAATTCGGGTGGGCCGATGTTCAACCTGAGGGGCGAGCAGATCGGCGTGAACTCCTACACCTCTGCGCGGGAGAACGTCTCTGGCCAGAACTACGCCATATCCGTCGGGCGGGTGAATGAGCTCCTGGCGGCGATGAAGGCCGGGACCTCCCCGACGTGGTTCGGCATTCGCGTGCTTTCGGCGATGAACAGGAGCGGGACGCCCGTGGCGCTTGCGGTCGCCTCCGTGTATCCGGGGAGCGAAGCGGAGAGGCTGGGGTTCGTGGGCCTCGGCAGCGACGGCGCCATCCGCCAGGAGATCACGCAGATCAACGGCACGGCGGTGAAGACGTTCGAGGACTACTGCCGGGCAATCCCCGAGACCGGGAGCGTCAAGGTCACGGTAGTCGATGCCGCGAGCTCGAAGCCGAAGGAGATCAAGGTGCAGGTTGGGGAAACCAACAGCGCGCGGTGAGGCAGGCGGGGAAGGCGATCGTGGACGCCAACGCCGCCCGGCCCGGTTCGTCTTGCGGGCGCCCGGCCGCGCCGATTCAGAACCGCCGCCGGGTCCCAAGGCCAACGACCTCCTCGTTCAAGCCCGACCCGCACCTGCGACTGTGACGGGTCCGGCGGCTGGATGACTGAAGGGGCCTGATGCGTGGCGAGAACGGGATGTGGCGCACCAGCGGCCACAGTGGGCTGTGGCCACGCGCGATGGGTGCAGCGATCGTTGACTGCCAGTGGAGCCCCGGCCCTGGGGATGGCCGCTATGCCGGCCATCCCCAGGGCCGGGCAGCTTCGAAAGCGGCGCTGGCGGCGAGGACAAGGGCGTCGGAGTGGCGCGGGGCTACGATCTGGAGGCCGACAGGGAGGCCATCGCTCGCCAGACCCGCCGGGACGGAGGCGGCGGGGTGGCCGGTGAGGTTGAAGGCGGGCGTGAAGGGAATGAAGCCCGCGGGGCTGATCTCTTTGCCGGCGATGACCGTGGGGGGCGGGCCCTCGGCGCGGAAGGCGGTGCAGGCAACCGTGGGCGTGAGGAGGAGTTCGTGGCGTTCGAAGAACGCGGTCAGCGAGCGGTTGACCTGGTGGCGCGTCTCGAGCGCGTAGGCGATGTCGACGCCGCTGATGTTGTTGGCCTGTTCAGCAAAACGGACGAAACCGGGCTCGAGCTCGGCCTTCTGCGCCTCGGTCAGGGCGTCGATGAGGCGGATGTCGCCGGGGGCGGCGATGGTGTACCAGGCAGTCATGGGGTCCGGGAAGCCGGGACCGGCCTCTACCAGCTCGGCACCGAGAGCCTGGGCCAGGGCGACCGCAGCCGCGTGGGCCAGCTGCAGAACCTCGGGTTCGACGACGGCATAGCCGAGGTCGGGGCTCCAGGCGATGCGGCGCAGCCGAGGCGGAGGAGCCAGTACGGCAGCTTCGTAGACGCCGGTGGGCGCGTCCAGGGCGTCGAGGTCGTTCGGGTGGGGGCCGGCCGCGGCGTCGAGGTAGCGGGCGGCATCGCGCACGGTGCGGCTGACGGGACCGACGCTGCTGTGCGAACCCCAGGTGGGAGCGTTCTCGCCGGCGCGTGGGATGCGCCCGGCGGAGGGCTTGATGCCGTAGCAGCCGGAAAACGAGGAAGGGATGCGGATGGAGCCGCCGCCGTCGCTGGCGGTGGCGAGGGGAACCATGCCGGCGGCCACGGCCGCGGTGCTGCCGCCGCTCGAACCGCCCGGGGTGCGCTCGGGATTCCAGGGGTTGCGCGTCGGGCCGAAGAGGCGATTCTCGGTGAAGCCCTTGTAGCCGAACTCGGGGGTGTTGGTCTTGCCGACGACGACCACGCCAGCGGCGCGCAGCCGCTGTACCTGAACCGAGTCGGTGGTGGCGACGTTGTCGCGAAAGGCGCGGGAGCCGAAGGTGTGGGGCAAACCGGCGACGGGCTCAAGGTCCTTGACACCGATGGGGACGCCGCAGAGGGGACCGGGATCGAGGCCGCGCGCAACCGCGTCATCGACGGCGGCGGCCTGGCGGCGGGCGCCAGCGGCATCAACAAAGACGAAGGCGTTTAGCTGCGGGTTGCGGGCTTCGATGCGCCGGAGGGCCTCGTCGACAGCCTCGCGCGCAGAGACTTCCTGTGTGCGAATGCGGTCGGCCAGATTCCAGGCGGATGCGAGCAGGTCCATCGGTGCCCTCCGGGGACGTCGGTAAGGTTGGATTGTACGCGCCCGGCGGTGGGCGTCGAGCGGGAACGGAAGGCCAGGGATGATTGCGGCTCTTACACGGAAACGTGTAAGATGCGCGTGTGAGTGAGAGCCGGCGAACGTATGACGCGAGGCGGAGGCGGCCGGAAGAACCATGGACTGCGGCACGGGTGGCGGCGTTGAGGGCAGCCCTGCACATGAGCCAGGCCGAGTTGGCGGCGGAGCTCGGCGTGCGCCAGCAGACGGTGAGCGAATGGGAGACGGGACGCTACGCGCCGCGCGGGGCGAGCATGCGACTGCTCGGGCTCGTGGCCGAGAGCGCGGCTGAGTATGACGCGACGCCGGGCCCGGCTCGTGAGGGCTGAATCGGCTGCTACCGCGGGCGGCACGACCGAGGCGGGACTGGCCGACCGCTGGGGGGCCGGTCTCGGCTGCGCGATGCGGCTCGAAGATGGACGGCTGCTCAAGGTGGTCTTCCCGGGGGTGCCAGGGGGTGCGAGCGGGCCAGACTTCCGGGGTGCGATCGTTGATGCGGGCGGCGATTTGCTGCGCGGCGACGTGGAAGTGCACGTGCGGGCGAGCTTGTGGCGGGGACATCGCCACCACCTCGATCCGGCCTACGCCAATGTTGCCCTCCACGTGGTGGGGGCGAACGACACGGGCGC
>CAZCDK010000090.1:6692-10450 GCA_964497285.1 uncultured Anaerolineaceae bacterium
TCTGGTGGCGCCGAGGGGGTGGCGCTGTGACGGGATCCCGCTACCGTTCGCGCCGCCGTGCGCTCTGGCTACGGCGCGGGGGCGCGACGCGGGGCCGGTTCTTGACCAGCTGGGCCTGCGCAGGCTGCGGGCGAAGGCGTCGCGGGCTGGAGTCATCGCCGGTGAGTGCGGGGCGGGGCAGGCGCTCTACGCTCTCCTGCTGGAGACGCTCGCCGGGCCCGTGAACCGGGCCGCGTTTGGCTCGATGGCATGGCGGCTGCCACTGGGGGCGCTCCTTGAAAGCGCGGATTGCGCGAGCGCCCGGGGCGACCGCGCGCTGACGGTCACGGCGCACCTGAAAGCAGTGGCGGCCCGACTGGTATTGCGGCGCGCCGGGCTTCGGCCGATGGCATGCCCAGCGATGCGGTTGGAGGCGGCCGGAAGCATTGTCGGGCGTCTCTGGACGGCCGGCTCGGATGCCGGCTGGCCAGAGACGCTGAGGCATGGTGCGGCCATTTTGAAGGTGCTGTCGGCGCCGGGCGTGGGACGGCGCGCCGCAATCGAGATGGCAGCGAATGCCGTGTTGCCGGTGGCACTTGGGGCCGGAGCCTGGCCCCTGGCGGCAGTGGAAGAGGCGTGGCGGTCGCTGCCGTCGCCGGGCACGTACGGCAAGCTCCGTCGGCTCGAAGGATGGCTCACCGTCGTGGGCGAGAAGCCATTTGTTGGCGCAGGCAGGCTGCAGGGAGGGCTCGCGCTGCATGCCGAGCACTGTACGAAGGGTGAATGCGGACGCTGTCCGATCGGAGCCTGAGCCGGCCCCCGACCGGGCCACCAAGCGCGCGTCTCCGCGGGTGAGCGACACCTCGGTCCAGAGAGAGGACCGAGCAATTGGCGGACGGCGGCGGTCGCCCCGAGGCCCGATCCAGCATCCAGTCCCGGGAGCGCCGACGCGGTCGTGATGCCTGTGGAGGCGGGCTCAGGTCACTGGTGAGCGGCTACCACTGCGAGCCGATGCCGCCGCGGCCACCGAAGAAACCCGCCGGCCAGTTACGGCCCGTGATCATCGCCTTGTCGATGTCCTCCTTCGTCGCGATCCCGGCCTCGGCGATGGCACGCGCCTCGCGCGCGGCGGCGCCGAAGATCCGGTTGAGGAGGAAGCCGTACGTCCCCGGCGTGTCCTTGACCATCGAGACGACCTTCCCGCCCGCCTCGGCCAGCCCCTTCGTCGCCGCGATCGTGTCTTCGCTCGATTCCGGTGTGTAGATGACCTCGCACATCCTCATCGTGGGCACCGGGTTCGAGAAGTGCATGCCGATGAAGAGCGGCTTGCGCGCGTCCGAGACGTCGCGGGCGACTTCAGCGATGACGAAGCCGGAGGTGTTCGAGGCGAAGATGGCCGAAGGCTTCGCGATCGCGTCCAGGTTCTTGAAGACCTGCTGCTTCAGGTCCAGCTTCTCCGGGATGGCCTCGATGATGATGTCGCAGTCCTTCAGCCCTTCGAGCCTTGTCGTGAAGCTGACGCGTCCCATGGCGGTGACGGCGTCGTCGAAGGAGACCTTGCCGCGTTCGACCGCGCGCTTGATGCCCCACTTGCCGTCGAAGGTAGCGTCCTTCGTCGCCTGGATCGCCTCGTCGCTGATGTCGTTGACGACGACGTTGTAGCCCGCGAGGGCGTAGATCTGGGCGATCCCGCCGCCCATGACGCCGCCGCCAAGGCAGCCGATGGTCTTGATCTCTTCGAGCTTCATGCCCGACCTCCTGTGTGGTGTAGGCGCATCTTAGCCGGGAGAGCAGCGAGCAACGAGAGGCTACCGCGGCGCGAGAGCCTCTCGGAGCTTGAGGGCAAGGGACTCGCGGGCGAATGGTTTCTGCAGCAGGACGACGCCCGGGTCGAGCACGCCGGTCGTTGCGAGGTCCTTGGCGGGGTAACCGGAGATGAAGAGGCATCGCAGCCGAGGACGCACGGTCTGGATCCGCTGTCGCAGTTCGTGGCCGTTCATGGCAGGCATCATGACGTCCGTCACCAGGAGGTCGATGTCGCCCGGGTATTCGCCTGCGAGTTGAATCGCTTCGCCTGGACTCGCACGGGCGAGGACGGTGTAGCCAAGTTCTTCGAGAGTCCTCGCGGTGAGCCGGAGCAGAGCGAGTTCGTCCTCCACCAGCAACACCGTTTCCGTGGCGCGTTCTGAATCCGTTTGCAAAGGCGACGAGCTGGCGATCGGATCCAGGTCTCTGCGTGGCAGGAGGACCCTGACTATCGTTCCCCGCCCTGGCTCGCTCTCGATGTCAACGAAGCCACCGTTCTGGAGCGCGATGCCGTGCACTGTGGCCAGGCCGAGGCCAGTCCCTTTGCCGTGGGGCTTCGTGGTGAAGAACGGCTCGAAGGCTCGCGCCTGCGTCTCCCGGTCCATGCCACACCCGTCGTCGGTGACTTCCAGGACGGCAAAGGGCCCGAAAAGCGTGGGAGCGCCGGACAGGTGGCGGTCGGAGTCCAGTTCGACGTTCGCGGTGGCGATCGTGATTGTCCCCCTGCCCGAGATGGCGTCGCGGGCGTTGATGACGAGGTTGACCACGATCTGGTCAACCTGGCCGGGATCCATGTGCACGCCACACGTCTCCGGGCCCCGCTTCCAGGACAGCCCGACGTCCTCGCCGGTGAGCCGGGAGAGCATGTTGAGCATCGACCCGACCATGTCGCTGAGGTCCAGTTGTCTGGGCGCGATGGGCTGCATGCGGGCGAAGGCGAGGAGTTGCCGCGTGAGATCCGCGGACCGCAAAGCGGCGGTTCGGATCTCCAGAAGGTCAGCCTGTTCCGGCGCTGTGTCGTCAAGTGACGATACCGCCAGGTCTGCGGCACCGAGGATGACGGCGAGCTTGTTGTTGAAGTCGTGCGCGACGCCCGCAGCCAGCTGGCCCACGGCTTCCATTTTCTGCGACTGGCGAAGCCCGGTCTCCAACCGTGCTCGCTCTGCTTCCGAAAGGGCCTGATCAACGAACGCCCGCTCCAGTTCGCGGCGTTGGCGCCCGATTGTCCGGGCTCCGTGATGGACGATCCCCAGCAGCGTGAGGTAGAGGAGCGCGAGTCCGCCGCCCAGGCCAATCATGACGTCGCGTTGCAGCGTGGCGATCTCGCTAGCGACTGGCTCGTACTCCTGGTAGATCTCGAAGACCCCGGCCACCTGCGCCGAGTCGGGGAAGATGATCGGCGTGTAGACCTCGAACAGCTTGCCGAACTGGGACTCCCCGGCACTCTCGGCTGTGGGCGTAGACATCACCTCGGATGCGGTTTTCCCGGACAGGGCTGCTGCCAGCGATGCACTGATCGGAAACGTCTGGCCGATGCCCCCGGGGTTGTCGGTGTAGATGACGCGACCCTCGGTGTTCCAGATCTTGATGCGCGCGGTGCGGGCCGAGACGACGTGGCGCGCGACGAACTGGTCGAACTCAGCCAGACGGTCGCCGGCGAGGGGTGCGGAGAGATCCGTGGGCGAGAGCTGCGCCAGGATCTGGCGCGCGACGACATCGCGCGCCTCGTCGCGGGCGTTGCTGAGGGCACTGCTCGTAATGGCCTCGCTCAAGACGCGTGCCAGCACCAGGCCGAGAACCGCGATGACGGCGAACGCCGCCAGAGCGAATTGCCAGGTGAGGCTCAGGCGACCCAACAGCCGTGCCAACCCGGGCCCCCCTTCTTCCTCCCACGAGCCGGCCGGGCCGCCTTGTCGCAGGCCGCGAAGGGACTCGCTCCAAAGGCATCGTGCTGGCATAAGGTATCGACCGAT
>CAZCDK010000091.1:0-10431 GCA_964497285.1 uncultured Anaerolineaceae bacterium
TCGAGAATCTCGCGAGCCGTGACTTCATCAATGTACATGCTCTACTCCCTGCCAACGGCGCCTTCGCAGTAGTCAACAGCCTCGCCCGCATTGGCACAGACGACGATCGGGACCTGCTCCCCACCGGGGGCGGACAGGCACCACGTGCCGATGCCTGCTACGGGCTTGCCACTGAGGAACGCGAACGCGATCTCGGAGAGGGTACCGTAGCGCCCACCAATGGCAATGAGCGCGTCTGCGGTCCGGGCGATGATCGTGTTCCGCGCAAAGCCCAATCCCGTGACGATCGGGAACTCCACGAACTCGTTCATCTCGGCGCTGTCATCTCCGGGCAGTATGCCGATTGTGTGGCCACCGCCATCGCGAGCGCCCCGGCAGGCTTCGCGCATCACACCGTGCCTGCCGCCGCAGACAAGCACATGGCCGCGCCGGGCGATTTCCGACCCCACGGCGTAGGCGGGCGAACGCTCGGTTTGCGAGCGTGCCTCACCGCCGATGACCGCGATCATCACTGCGCGGGGGCCTTGACCTCCGGGGCGTCGCCAAGCGGAACGAGCGCATCGGGGCTCGGCAAGTAGTCGATGTAGAGGATCCCATTGACGTGGTCGATCTCGTGTTCCAGGGCCTCCGCCATGAGGTCGTCCTCCGCCCGAATGCGCACCTCCTTCCCCGTATACGGATCGATGCCCTTGGCCAGCACCTTCACCGACCGCTCGATCTCCCCGCGGAATCCCGGCACCGAAAGACAGCCCTCGTCCACGATGCGGCCGCCCGACCGCTTCACGATTTCGGGGTTGACGAGCGCGACACGGTCGTTGTTCGGGACGTCGATCACGATCACACGCAGTGAGACCCCGATCTGGGGCGCCGCAAGCCCAACCCCTGGCGCGTCGTACATCGTGTCCCACATGTCCTCGATGAGGTTGTGGATTGAGCTGTCAACCGGGACTCGAACCCGTCGCGCCTTCTCTCGCAGGACGGGATCGCCGGCACGGCGAATAGGAAGGATGGCCAAGAAGCGGCTCCGGAGTGGGTTCGCTGGCGTCGGCGCGCCGCGCTGTAGTTTAGCGTGCGCCGTGCACTCGCGCTCAGCTGTAGCCGACGACTTCGTGTACGAAGTACACTAAGCCTATGCCCGAATCGACGACCGCTTGCCAGTGAGGACCGACTATCGCCTGATCGTAATCGGGAGCGGCATCTCCGGCCTCTTTGTCGCCCTGGAGGCCCGCCACCTCGGCCCCATCCTCGTCCTGACCAAGGGAAGCGTGGACGACTGCAACACGCGATGGGCCCAGGGCGGCATCGCTGCCGCCGTCGGTCCCCTCGACACGCCCGAACAGCATCTTTCCGACACGATCGCCGCGGGCGCGGGCCTGGTCGACGCCGAGGCGGCCCGCGTCCTTTGCACCGAGGGACCTGCGCGCATCCGTGACCTTGTGCGCTACGGCGTTGCGTTCGACTCGCTCGGTGGGGAGGTTGCCCTCGGCCGCGAGGCAGCGCACAGCCAGGCCCGCGTCCTTCACGCAGGCGGAGATCGGACAGGCGCCGCGATCGAGACCGCCCTCGCGGCAGCGGCGGCCACGCCGTCGATCACAATCCTCGATTTCACGATCGCGACCAGGATCATGGCAGAAAGCGGGATGGTGCGAGGCGTCGAAGCCCTCGATCTCGGCTCGGGCGAGATGACCGCCTACACAGCTCCGGCCGTCGTGCTGGCGACCGGTGGGGCCGGTCAGTTGTACTCGCACACGACGAACCCGGATGTCGCCACCGGCGACGGCATCGCGCTCGCCTTCGAAGCTGGTGCAGAGATCGCGGACATCGAGTTCTACCAGTTCCACCCCACTGCTTTCCGAAGCCCGGGTGCCCCCCCATTCCTCATCTCCGAGGCCGTCCGGGGCGAGGGCGCGGTGCTTCGCAACGCCACAGACGACGCATTCATGACCCGATACCACCCGCAGCGCGACCTTGCACCACGCGACGTGGTCGCCCGCGCCATCGTGGCGGAGATGCGGTCGGGCGGCTCCGACCACGTGGATCTCGACTGCACCGGGCTCACGGCGGTCGATCTCGCCGCAAGGTTCCCGGGCATCCACGCGTTCTGCCGGGAGCGAGGGATCGACATGGCGCGCGAAGCCATCCCGGTCGCCCCCGCGGCCCACTACTTGATGGGCGGCGTGCGCACGGACACATGGGGACGCACCACGGTGAGGGGGCTGTACGCGGTCGGAGAGGTTGCTTGCACTGGCGTCCACGGCGCCAACCGATTGGCAAGCAACTCCCTGATGGAAACGGTGGTCTTTGGCAAGCGGCTCGTCGAGATCCTGCCCGGGAACGCGGAGGCCACCCCCTCCACCGTGGATGCAATCCCGATCGAAGACCAGGGAGGCCCTGCACCGGATCATGCGGTCCTCCAATCGCTGCTATGGGAACACGCAGCCATCGAGCGTTCCGGCGAAGGACTCGCCCGGGCGCTGGGGATCGCTCAGACGTGGCCTGCCGCGGCCCTCGAACCGACGCGAGCCTCGCACGAACGCCGCGAGATGGCGGTTCTTGCCCGGCTAGTCCTCACCGCAGCCCGCAGCCGGGTTGAGAGCCGCGGCGCGCACTTCCGCAGCGACTTCCCGCTTCCGGACGAAGAGCGCTGGTTGCGCCACCAGGTGTTCCGCCGTGCCCGTTGAGCCAGCCCCTGCCGGGGCCATTGAGCGAGCCGCCGCCCTGGCGCTGGACGAGGACCGGGCGCGCAATGACGTGACCACGCTGAACACCGTCCCGGCGAGTCTCCGTGGCCGCGGAGTCTGCCTCGCCAAGCAGGCTGGTGTGGCTTCAGGGCTGGTCGTGGCTGCCGAGGTGTTCCGGCAAGTCGACGGTTCGGTCGTGTTCATCCAGCGCACAGGGGAAGGATCACCGTTCGCCGCCGGCGACGTCATCGCCGAGGCAACCGGGCCGGTGCGCGCACTCCTCCAAGCGGAACGCGTGGCCCTCAACTTCGTTCAGCGGCTCTGCGGGGTGGCCACCGCAACCCGTGCGTTTGTGGCGGCGGTTGCCGCCACGAAGGCCGTGATCCTCGACACCAGGAAGACCACCCCGGGCTTGCGCGACCTCGAGAAGTACGCTGTCCGCTGCGGCGGCGGCACGAACCACCGCCGCGACCTCGCGAGCATGGCCATGATCAAGGACAATCACCGCGAAGCCCTGGCGCGTGCGGGTTCGACGCTGGCCGAGGCAGTGGCCGCGATTCGCTTGGCCGCGCCCGGCATTGCCGTCGAGATCGAAGTGGACAGCCTCGACCAGATCGAATCCGCCCTGGCGGGGTGCCCGGAGTGGATACTGCTCGACAACATGACCCCGGCAGAAATGGCGGAGGCGGTCCACCGCACTTCCGGCCGTGCCCGGCTAGAGGCCAGTGGCGGCGTCACCCTCGATACGATCGCTGCAATCGCCGCCACGGGCGTCGACGCCATCTCCGCCGGGGCACTCACTCACAGCGCGCCGGCGATCGACATCGGGCTCGAACTGTCGTTCTGACCCGCCTCAGTTCATAACGATCCCGCCATCGACGTTCAGGGACTGGCCGGTGATGTTCCGGGCTTCCTCCGAAGCGAAGAAGGCCACTGCATGCCCGATGTCCTCTGGCACCTGTTCGCGCCGCATGGGGCAGTTCGACTGGATGTAGGCATCGAAGATGCCGCGGCGCTCGACTACCTCGGGGTCCTGGTTGCGCCCGAGCATCCCTTCGAGCCCGCGCCACATGTCTGTCCACAACAGCCCCGGGCAGACGGCGTTCACGTTGATGTTGCTTCGTCCAAGCTGAAGCGCCAGCGATTGGGTCAGGTTGATCGCCCCTGCCTTGGAAGCGGAGTAGTGGATCAGGGCTGCATCGCCACGCCGCCCCGCGATCGAGGCGATGTTCACGATCTTGCCGCCGCCGTTCTGCCGAAAGTGCTCGACCAACGCCTGCGACATGATCCAGATACCCTTCAGGTTCACCTCGTAGCAGGCATCCCAATCCTCGACCGTCAGCGCACGGCCGATGTTCCCGCCCGCAACGCCCGCGTTGTTGACGAGGATGTCCACCCGTCCAAGAGCCTCGACCACCTTCGCCACGCTCTCTTCCGCCGACGCCGAGTCCGATACGTCGGTGCGCACAACGATGGCGCGGCGACCAAGGTCACGGATCTCGCCCGCCGTGCGATTAGCGTTCTCGATATCGACATCAGCAATTGCGATTTCGGCACCCTCCTGCGCGAGCACCAGCGAAATCCCACGGCCGATTCCGCGGCCGCCGCCTGTTACGATGGCTACCTTGTTGTCCAAACGGCCCATTCGTTCCCTCCCTGGCTGCTGTTCGAAGGAGAATAGCAGGCTCGCCGGGCGAGATCGCAGTGACCTGAACCAGTTCCAGGCCGGTGCGGCTGACTGTCCGGCGCAGTACGCTCTGGGGAAATCGCGCGACCTGCCCGGCCGCGCCTAGAGCCAGGGAAAGCCGATGAGAGAAATCCCCGCAGCCCAGATCACGGACGCAGTTGCCAGGCTCGCAGTCGAGGCAACCCACTTCCTCCCGGAAGATGTCGAAGGGGCCTTGCGCAGCGCGCGCCAATCCGAGAAGTCGCCGCTTGCAGCTCAGATCATCGGCGAGATCCTCGAGAACGCCGAAATCGCCCGGAGCCGCATGCTGCCACTCTGCCAGGACACCGGCACCGCCGTCGTCCACGTGGAGCTCGGGCAGGATGTGCATATCACCGGCGCGTATATCGTGGACGCGATCAACGAAGGCATCCGGCGCGGCTATGCCGACGGCTACCTCCGGAAGTCGATTGCCGCCCACCCCTTCAGCTCCCGCACCAACACGGGCGACAACACCCCCGGCGTCATCCACGTCGAGATCGTCCCCGGCGACGCACTCAAGCTCCTCTTCATGCCCAAGGGCGGCGGCTGCGAGAACATGTCGCGCTACCAGAACTTCCTTCCAGGCATGGGGAAAAAGGCTGTTGTCGACTTCGTGTGCGAGACCATCGACATCTCCGGCGGCAATCCCTGCCCGCCGCTCGTCATCGGCGTGGGCATAGGCGGCACCGCCGAGAAGGCAATGACGATCGCCAAGCACTCGCTCTTTCGCAAGATCGGGTCCCGAAACTCAGACCCGGAAGTCGCTGACCTCGAAGACGAGCTATTCGAAGCGGTCAACGCGTTGGGCGTCGGTCCGCAGGCCGTCGGGGGGACCACAACCGCCCTCGACATCTTCGTCGAGACCCACCCGACGCACATCACCTCGCTGCCGGTGGCAGTGAGCATCCAGTGCCACAGTGCGCGGACCGGTCAGGCGGTGCTGTAGGTTGGTCATGCCAACGACAACCGCCGGCATCCGCTTGCGCGAGGCGATCCCCACCGACGCCTCGGCAATCACAGCACTTGTTGTTCTCGCCTATCGCGTGGAGGACTTCTTCATCGACGGCGACCGAACGACGCTGCGCGAAGTGGTGGCACTCCTTCAGCATGACCACTTCCTTCTCGCGGAAGACGCGGACCGAATCGCCGGATGCGTGCACATCAAGGTCAACGGCAAACGGGGCTACTTCGGCATGCTCTCGGTGCACCCGGACGCACAGGGCCGCGGACTCGGCCGGCAACTGGTCGACGCGGCGGAGCACTTCTGCTCAAACGCCGGGTGCACGGTCATGGACCTGCACGTCGTGAACCTGCGCCGGGAACTCCCCCCGTGGTACCGCCGGCTCGGCTATGCGGAAGCCGGCACCGAGCCATTCCCCGACCCCGGGAAGACGAGACTACCCTGCCACTTCATCATCATGAGCAAGCCGCTGACGCCCTTGTCAGCCCGATTTGAGGAGGCCATCCCATGAGCGATTCGATCGCGCTGACTACCCCGCTGACCGACGAAGCCATCGAACGGCTCAAGCCCGGCGACCACGTGAACATCACGGGGATCATCTACACTGCTCGCGACGCCGCGCACAAACGGCTGATCGAGATGGCGAACAAGGGCGAGGCCCTTCCCCTGGACCTGCGGGGACAGATTGTCTACTACGTCGGCCCGACGCCACCGAAGCCAGGCGGCGTGATCGGCTCGGCCGGTCCGACTACGGCGATGCGCCTCGACCCCTACACGCCGCGCATGCTCGAGCTCGGACTCAAGGGCATCATCGGCAAGGGCGGCCGGGGACCCGGTGTCCGCGAAGCGATCGTCAAGCACCACGCCGTCTATTTCATTGCCGTGGGCGGTACCGGCGCGCTGCTCAACCGTCACATAAAGAAAGCCGAGGTGATCGCCTTCGAGGACCTCGGCACCGAGGCCATCCGCCGGCTCGATGTCGAGGGTTTCCCGGCAATCGTGGTCAACGACTGCCGCGGAGGCGATCTCCTCGACGAGGGACGCAAGCAGTACCGGACGAGCGAACGGCCCATTCCGGCAGTCCAGACGCTCGGGGGATAGGACCGCAACCGCCTTGCCCGGACAGAACGGGTTCCTTTTCGGCTGTAAAGATGACAAACTGAATCGACTTTATGGCCTTCGACCCTACCGGACCGCTTTCCTCCCTCCATGCTTGCTGCTGGAGCACCGTGTCGCTTCCTCGCAGCCAGGTCGCGGCCATGACCGCCGAAGCGGCTGGCCACCTCGGCTCCGTCGTCATCACGAGCTGCCAGCGCCTGGAGGCCTACGGCCTCGCGCCTTGCACTTGCATCGCACCTGAGCACGCAGCCGGGATCGAGGCGCTTGTGCACCTGGCGGAGGTCGCGGCTGGCCTGCATTCCGTCGTGTTGGGCGAGCGCGAGATCCTCGGGCAGGTGCGTGAAGCGCTTGCGTCCGCTCCGCCGCCGCTCCTCGGCCTGGGCCACATCGCTCTTTCTTCCGCCCGCGATCTGCGCCGGGAGACACGATTCGACAGCCATGCCGGTCACCTCTTGGACCGCGCCCTGCGGTTGGCCGCCGTTCCGGCGAGTGGCCGGATTCTCGTTCTCGGAACCGGAACGATGAGTCGGTTGGTGTGCGAGCGAGCGCTCGCCCTGGGCTTCGACGAGGTCGTCGTGGCCGGCCGCATGCCCCCCAGCGACCCAAACGGACGATTGTCCTTCGAACCACTTGGGGGAATCCACCGCCTTCCGCCGGTCGACATCCTTGTCGGATGCCTCGGATCCGGCGCCCCGGAACTCAGCTCTGCCGACCTGCCTCCCGTGCGGCGCCTTCTGCTCGACTTCGGGACGCCGCGGAACTTCGCCGGGGAGTGCAGCAGCTCCGAGCTCCAGATCGCGGATCTGTTGGCGTTCGAGGAGTGCGAACGGCCTCATACCACCGGGCGCCGAAGCGCGCTCAGGCTCCGGCTGCGGACGATCGTTGACGAGCGCCTCTCACGCTTCACAGGGATCGAGGCAGCGACAACCGCTCTGCGGCTTGAGGTGGAACGCGTCCGCCGACACGAACTCGAACGCGCGCGGCACCTCCACCCGGGAATCCCAGAACGCACCCTCGACATCCTCTCCCGCTCGTTGGTGAACCAGATCCTTCATCGGCCCACACAGCGGCTGCGCGCATCCGGCGACGAGGACCTGGCCCGCGTCGTCACGCGCCTCTTCACTGCCTAGCCAGTTCGCACCGCCATTGCCAGGCGGTCTACGCCTGGCACTTCGGACACCATGTCGTGCGCCTGATGTCCGCGCCCTGAGTGGCGCTCCGCAGGCGCGTGCTGCAGCGAGGGCACGGCCTTCCCGTGCGGCCATAGACCAGCAAGCTCGGGCGTTCGCCGCTCCCCGGTTTGCCGGCGCTCGCGCGCAGAAGCTCTCGCGCCTTGAGGATGAGGCCCAGCAGCGACGCATCATCCATCTCGCCCACGCGCCGCCATGGATTGGTGCGACACCGGAACAGCGTTTCGTGCTTCCAGATGTTGCCAACGCCGGCCATCGCGCGCTGGTCCATGATCGCATCTCCGATGGTCAGGCTCGCGCGCGACGGATCGCGGAATCGGCGAAGCGCTTCCTTCGGGTCGAATGCGTCGTCGAGCAGGTCAGGTCCGAGGCCGGCCACGGGTCCATAGACGGCGAGCGCGCGCTCCTCCATCAGCTCGATGACCGGAGCCTTGAAGTTCACGACAACCGCTCCCTCAACCTCGACCACGAGCCGAGCATCACGGTCCGGCCGGTCCCACGCCTCGCCCGGAGCATAGACGTGCCACGTGCCGAACATGCGCAGGTGTCCCCGAAGGGCGAGGCCGTTGTCAAAGCTCACAACGATGTTCTTGCCGTGCGTGCGGACCCCTGTGCAGGTGGCCCCCACGATGCGGTGCACCTGAGGCACCGGTCCCGGGCCATGGGCCCGCGCCGCCCGAACCGCCTTGCCTGCAAGTGCCTCCTGCAGGCGGGAAGCGAATCGGAAGACACTATCGCCCTCGGGCATCGCCGATCCCTTCCCGCCGGGCGCGGAACGTCAGCCCCTTGTATCCGGGAATGAAGCCGCACTCGCGGAGGACCACTGCCAGGGGCGCGTCGGCAACAGGCGCACCATCAACGCGTTCGATCGTGAGTGACCGCCCGGGGGAATGGACCGCGTGCACCGCCAGCGCCTCGGCCGCGAGCTGCCACCGGCATACGGCGTCGGTAGCGGAGAAAGTGATGAGGCCGCGACCGCCCCGTTCGAGGTACAGCACTGGTTCGCCGTCCACCGCCACCAGGTACGCCCCGGCCGCGCGCGGAAGCGAACGGTGTTCATCGCCATGGCGGCCCGGCCAGGGGATTGTCGCGCCGTAGGGATTGGCCGGATCGGTCGCCGCGAGCACCCGGGCAACGGAGTCGGCCGGCGTGTCTCGTTCCGCGCGTAGACGGTCGACAGCGCCCGGCAAGGCGACCTGGGCCCCCCCGAGACCCTCGATGAAATAGCCGCGACGAACCCTGCAGCCTTCCTCCATCGCCTTTAGCACCGGGTAGACCACCGAAAACCCGCCCGCCAGGCCTTCGGCTGCTGCAGCCTCGCGCGTAACGACGGCGTAGCGTTCAAGCAGGACTTCCGCCAGCGCGTGGGCACGAGTCGTGGCGTTTGCCGCGTCACCAGCGGCAAAGGCGATCGACCAGCGTCCTGCCGCCTCGGGCGGCAAGAGCGATCCACGTGTCTGCGGCGGCGCCGAGCTCGATCGCTTCGGCCACGCAAGCGCCCGCACCGGCGCGAAGGTGTCATTTGTCACGAGCCCGGCCCACACCAGGTCCCAAAGCGCACTCAGCACCTCTCGCGAGGGCGCACGGGCAGCGCTCATGAGGTCTACGAAGAACGATGCGCCGCGGGCGCGAAGTGTGTCGATGATCACCTGCTGAAGCGCATCGGCCGGCGCCCCCGCGACCGGGCGCGGTGCAAGATCGAAGAACCGGTCCCGGCGAAACACCGCGAGGCGCCCGTCGTCACGCCCAAGGGCGCCTCGTCCGAGCCAGACGAACTCGCCGGCCGCGCACAGCTCATCCAGCATTCGAGGCTGGTAGTCGCGGACGCGCGCGGCAAGGATGTCGCGTTCAAGCACCGACGCCGGGACGGGCAAGGCCTCCAGCTGGATCAGCACCTCACGAAGCCGGTCCATTCCCGCCCCCATGCCAGCGATTCCATGCCAGCGAGAGAGGCAGCGGGCGTAGGCAGCACCGCTGACCGGCTCCACTTCCTTGCGCAATCTGGCAAGGGAGCGCCGCCGCAACAGGCGCAACACGTCGGGATCGCACCACTCCCGTTCGGAGCCGCCCGGGCGGAAGTCCCCGTGGAGCACCGAGCCCTCCGCTTCGAGGTTGCGCAGCGCCTCCGCGACCAGCGGCTCGGGGATGGCCCAGCGCCCTGCCACGGACGCCGCCACGAATGGCGCGTGGGTGCGCGCGTAGCGAGCCACCAGGCCCTCGAGGGCCATGCTTCCGGGCTTCAAAAAGACCTCCGGCACGCCGAGTGGCGGGGAAACTCCAAGCGCATCGCGGTAGCGCCCGGCATCCTCGATGGAGATCCAGCGCTCCTCGCCCGCAACCCGGATCATGCAGGCCCTGTGCCCGGCTTCCAGCGCCTCGAGCCACGTCCCGGCCTCGGCGGGTCTGTCCACGCGGGCCGCGATCTCATCCGCAGAGAGGTCGCCGAGGCGCCTCAGGAGGTCATGGAGATGGTCCGCATTCCGCGCCTTGCGCCCCTCGGCGAGGAGTTGGAGCTCGATCTCCGTCTGGTCGATCGCGTCCGCATCGAGGAGTTCGCGCAGCTCGTCGTCGCCCAGGAGGTCGCGGAGAAGCCCTCGATCGAGCGCCAGAGCCTGCGCACGCCGTTCGGCCAGCGGCGCGTCACCTTCGTACATGTAGGCAGCGACCCAGTCGAACAGCAGCGAGCGGGCAAACGGGGACGATTGCCGAGTCTCGACGGATCGCACGGCAATCGCGCGGCTGCGCACGCCGGTCAGGACTTCGACCAAACCG
>CAZCDK010000092.1:0-6239 GCA_964497285.1 uncultured Anaerolineaceae bacterium
CGGTCATCCCCGGGTCAACAGCAAAGTACAAATCGCAGGCCCGGCGGGCCGCCCCCGCATCCAGCACCGCCGGACGCCTGACAAAACGCGCCTCTTCCAGCACGAGTTGCAGCACGTCCCGCGGATGGCAGCTGCGCATGTTGTTCCCGCTCGCACGCCGCACCATCTCCACCGCGACCGCTATCTGCTCCGCGGTCCCTTCCACTCGCATCGCGTCCGCGAAGCGCCTGAAGATCTCAGCCATCTGCTCCTTCGTTGGTTCCGGCATGCGGATCTTGTAAGGAATCCGGCGCAAATGCGCCTCCTCCAGCATCGTCCGCGGATCGATGTTCGTGCTGAAGACGATTGTCGATCGGAACGGAAACGTGATGCGCTCGCCCGTCACCAGCGCCATCGTGTCGTCCCCGCGTTCGAGGGCCGCGATCCACCGGTTCAACAGCGCGTGGGGCGAAACCTGCTGCCGGCCGAAGTCGTCGATCGCGAGCAGGCCCCCGTGAGCCTTCACGTGCGGCGGTGCCTGGTGATAGCCGGTCGCCGGATCGTAGGCGAGGTCCAGGTCCTCGTGCCGCAGCTCGCCCCCAACGAACACGAACGGCCGGCGGATCCGTAGCCACCGTCGGTCCACCGCCGATGAAGCGTCGAGCGCCTGGTCCCCTTCCAGCACCACGTGAACGAGATCGTCGTAGAGTCTAATGATGTGGCCACTGACGTAGACCGCAATCGGCATGAGCGTGACGCCCTGGATTGACTCGCTCGTGAGCTCCAGAATGGTTGTCTTCCCGTTCCCAGGAGCTCCGTACAGCATCGCTGGCCGGCCCGAAGTCAACGCCAGGCACACCTTGGCCACCGTGTCGCGGCTCAGGACCAGCTGTTGCAGGGCCCGTGCCAGGCGCACCGGGTCCGGGGCGCCCACCTCCGTATCGTCCTCCAGGATGCGGAAGTAGTCCTGGATGGGGACCGGTACAGGGCCCACGTACTTGCTTCGATCTAGCGCCTTGGCGGCTTCCGTCAGGCCGAAGTCCGTCAACCGGTACTGCCAGTCCTGTTCAAGCCGTCCCGATGCCGAGGTTGTCTCGATCAGCTTCTGCCGCTTCAGTTCGTCCAGGAAATCCCGGACCAGTGCGGGTGGGATGCGCATGGCGTTGGCGATGCCGATCGGCGTCGGCACCGGCAGCCGATGCAACGTCTTGAGCGTCAGATCCTCGATGAACCGCGTGGGGAGGCCGAGATCTCCGGCAGTGGCCGGCACCGCCGGAAGCTGGGGAACGGCGCGGAACGGCGCCTGCGGCGGCCGGAACGGGGGCGGGTCCTCGCGGAAGTCGCGGGCAACAGCAACATCACCCGCCGTCCGGGTTGGTCCGTCTTCCATTTGCGCCTTCCTGACGATTGACCGGGCCTGTTGAGTCCGGAGAACCAAGAGGCTCCTAGGGAGAATGTCGGCACTCCTGGGTTCCCGCCCAGATCAACCGCGAAAATCGGCCACCATCGATCAGTGACGAGCAGGTGAACGCGGGCCGGTCGGTTCTCGCCGTGGGATCGCTCCTCGCAGATCCCGGGATCTTCGGGCTCGGGCCGCTGGCATCACCGCAGCCGGCCGTTACGATCCTGGCGCGAGTCCCGGCCCGGTGACCGCGGTAGCCCCCTCCGCGCGCCCATGGACTGCGAATCTCCCCTCCTGCTCCCACATCAGCCACCACTCCCGGCGCACTTCCATCCTCAGCAACCACTGCCTCTGGCGCAGGACTCTCGCCGTCGGGTTGAAGCCGGCCTTCTCGAAGCAGCGGATTGCCCGGTCGTTCCACTGGAGTGTGTGAAGGTAGATGACGCGAAACGGTAGCTCGTTCCAAATGAACCGCAGGAAGCCCACAACCACCTCCGTGCCCAGTCCCAAGCCGCGATACTCCGGCAACGCGATACAGATCCCCAGCTCAGCCGTCAGGCGCGATTCGTCGGCGTTGTAGTACATGATGTTCCCGATCTGGGTTCTCTCGGCGTTCTCGATCGCGAGCATTCGCCGGCGTGGATCTCCAAGGAGGAGGTCGCGCTCGAACTGCCCCAGGAACTCTGTAAATGTCTTCGCGAGCGGCATCGCCGCGTCGTATCGGGCGATCTCTGGATCGCGTCGCCAGTGGAAGTCGTTTAGCGCATCCCGCATGTGCTTACGGCGAAGCCGCACGCGTGCCATATCGGCCACGACAAGGTGTCCCAGGTCCTCCTCATCCACAGTCGCAACCAAGAGCCGCCGCCGCACGACGGACCACGCGGCGTTCATTCTCGAACTTGAGCGTCCGGCATGCTTCCGCAATTGGCAGCCACACCACGAAGTCGAACTCGAGGTCATGATCGGCGAGGTTTCCCCCTACCGGTTCCATGAGCCAGTGATGCACACGCTTCCGGTAGCGAGCACCCCCGGCTACAAACCAGTAGCGGATTGACCCCAGTCTCTCCCCCACCCGGACCCGGAGCCCTGTCTCCTCCTCGACCTCCCGCTGAGCCGCACCTTCCAGTCCCTCGTCGCCTTCCGGAGTGCCCTTCGGCAGCCCCCAGAACTGGTCGCTGCGACGGCCGCAGACAACAACCTCGACATCACCCTCCGGGCTACGGCGCCAGACCACGCCACCTGCGGAAACCGCGTCCTTGATGGTCTTTTGCTCGCTCAATGGCCGCCGGACCCCGCGCGGAACACGTCCCCGGCGCCAGGCCCGGCCGCGTCTATCGCCTCGTCCACTGCCTCCTCCATTCCATCCGGGACGCGCTCCCGAAACTCCCGCAAATAGCGCAGGGCGTCTTTGCCCCCGATCTCCCCCAGAGCCTGGACGGCAGCCAGGACAACATCGCTGTCGTCGTCACCCAGCAGGTCCGCCAGCGGCTCAATCGCGTCCGCGGCACCGATCTCGCCACACGCCAGGGCACCCTCGTAGCGAAACTCCGGATCGTCCGACACGACTTGCTCCAGCGCATACTCCAACCATCGTTCATCCGCCGAACCACCCATCGCCCTGATCGCCGCCAGCGTCATCCGGCGGTCATCGTCGAAGTACGCGCCTTCAATGATCTCCCCCACCCACGGCAAGGCCCGCGGCCCGAGCGACTCCACGGCCGCGGCCCGAAGCTCGGCCGACAACCCCGCTTCCGTGGCGATGCTCCGCAGCGTCTCCACCGCTTCATCGCCCAGCTGCGCATCGAACCGGCCCAGCTCTCGAAGGCAGACAAACGGTCTCAGCCCCCTGGCCGCAGCCAACCGCACCACCTCGCTCCCATCCGCCCGCAGCATCTCCGCTAGCGCGTGCGAGACGTCCCGATCTACCGATTCCCACAGCGCCTCAATCGCGAGCACCCGAATGTCATCCTCAGGGTCCTCCAGCGCGGCGCGCGCAAGCTCTCCGAATCCCAGCTCAACGTTGTCATCGGCGAGTGCCGTCGTTCGGCGAACGATGGCCCGTCGTGCCGCCACGGGGATCCGCTCCCAGGCGGCCCGCAGCTCGGCCGCCTCCGCTCGGTCGAGGTGTGACAGAACCACCAGCTCCGCATTGCTGGCATCGTCACCCGCCTCGAGCTTCTGCAGCAACAACGTGAGGTCGCGCAAACCGGACGGCGTCACCGGCCAAGTCTAGCATTCAGCGGCGGTCGTTCGCCTCCGGTTTCAACGTCCGTCCGAGTAGCGCCGCCATCGCCCCAGTTGCCGTGACGCGGCCATCCAGGGCTGCCGCCACCTGCGCCGCGATCGGGAGTTCCACTCCGTTCGTCGTCCCGAGCTCAACCGCCGCCGCCGCCGTAGACGCCCCCTCAGCCACCTCGCCAATCGCCGCCAACGCCTCCTCCGGCGAGCGGCCTCTCGCGATCAGTTCCCCCAGGCGGCGATTCCTGCTCAGCGGCGAGAAACACGTTGCCGCGAGGTCGCCGACCCCCGCGAGGCCCTGGAACGTGAGTGGATCCGCACCGAGTGCCGTCCCGAGCCGCGTCATCTCCGCCAGGCCGCGCGTTAGGATCGTCGCCATCGTGTTCGTGCCAAGGTCGAGCGCCGCCGCAGCACCCGCCGCTATCGCAATCACGTTCTTGAGTGCGCCCGCCACCTCCACGCCTGTCACGTCCGTCGACCGGTAGGCACGGTAGGCCCCCGTCGAAACTGCCTGTTGCCACCGGGCCGCCTGCACCTCGTCCGTACATGCCACCACCGCCGCAGCCGGGAGTCCGCGCGCGATCTCGTGGGCAAGGTTAGGCCCGGAGAGCGCCGCCACCTTCGACGAGGCCCATCCCAACGCCACCAGCACCTCGCTCATTCGCAGGGTCGTGTCGTGCTCAAACCCCTTCGCCGCCGACAACACCGGCACTTCGCGGCTCACATCGAATTCCGCCAACGTTCGACGCACCGCTTGCGCAGGCACCGCCAGCACCATCCCGTCGATGCTACCCGGTACGTCCGTGCTCGGAACAACCGCCACTTCCTTGGGCAGCGTCACCTCAGGCAGCCGTGCGATCCCGCGTCGCGCCCTGACCTCCACCGCCTCCCTCTCCGAACGTACAGCCAACCACACCTGGTGCCCGTTTCCCGCCAGCAACCAAGCAAGCGTCGTCCCCCACGATGTGGCCCCGACGACGGCAATGCTTGCCACCATCGCCTACCCCGTAGCCGGGCGCTCGCCGCCCTGGCCCATCTTCGGTTCCGTTCCTGCCAGCAAGCGCCGGATGTTCGGCACGTGCATGTATTCGACCAGCACCACGACGAAGATTGCATAGAGAGCGAACGCCGGCGGCTGCCAGCCAAGCGCCGCTCCGATCACGATCACCGAAGCCGCAATCGGCGTTCCAAGGATCGACCCTAGCGACATGTAGCGCGTCAGCCCAACCGGGATGACAAGCAGCAAAGGGAAGAACGCCGCCACAAGGGGGCTCAGTCCGAGGATGCCGCCATAGCCTGTCGCCAATCCACGCCCACCGCGGAACCCTGCAAAGACCGGCCAGACATGTCCGACGATGGCCGCCGCCGCGCCCGCGGCCGCCACCCCATCGTTGTCCAGGACGAATCGCCCGAACAACGCCGGCGCTGTGCCCTTGCCGATATCGCAGACCACGACAATCGCCGCTGCCGCCTTCCCTGCTGTGCGCAGGACATTCGTCGTGCCTGTCTTCCCACTGCCCGACTCGCGGATGTCCCGCCGCAGCCAGATGTACCCCACGATCAGCCCGGACGGCACGGCTCCGAGCAGATACCCCAGCACGACATTGCCCAGGTACTCCATGATCACGACTCGGAATCCTCCTCGTTCCGGGCTTTGAGTACTAGCTTGATCGGCGTCCCCTCGAAGTCGTAGGCCTCTCGAATCACTCGTTCGAGGTATCGCCGGTAGCTAAAGTGCACCAGATTCGGGTCGTTCACGAACAGCACAAAGGTCGGCGGCTCAACCGCCGCCTGCGTTGCATAGAACAGCTTCAGCCGCTTGTTGTGCACCATCGGCGCCACATGAGTCTGCGTCGCCTTCTTCAGCAGTGAATTCAGCTCCCCCGTTGTCACGCGGCGGCGGCGCGACTCCCGCACGACGCTCGCCAGCCTCAGCAACGCCTCCAACCCTTCACCCCGGAGTGCGGAGATGTTCTGCACCAGGGCCCATGGCGCAAACTGCAGCCGGCTCTTCATCTGGCGCTCCGACCAGACCTTGCGCTCCTCGGGATCCTCCCAGAGGTCCGTCTTGTTCACAGCGATGATCAGTCCCTTGTGAGCCTTGATGGCAACCCCCGCGATGTGCGTGTCTTGCGAGGTGACGCCCTCTGTCCCGTCCACCACCAGCACCACGACGTCACAACGCTCCACCGCCGCCGTGGTCCGCATGACCGAGTGGCGCTCCACACCAACGCCGAGCTTCCCCGGCCGTCGTACTCCCGCCGTGTCGATCAGTGTGTAGGCTCCGCCAGGCGTGTCGATCTCCGTGTCGATCGCGTCCCGCGTCGTCCCTGCTAGATCGCTCACGATCACCCGTTGCTCCCCGGCGATCGCGTTCAGAAGCATCGACTTGCCCACATTCGGCCGCCCAATGATCGCGATCCGCACACGGTCCTCCTCCACCAGCGCCGACCCGGTGGGAATCCTGCTCACAACCTCATCGAGCATCAGCCCGACGTTCACATCGTGGAGTGCGCTCACGGGAAGCACCTCCCCCAGGCCAAACGTCGCCGCTTCCGCGACGCCCGCGTTCTCCCGCCGCGCGTTGTCAGCCTTCGTCGCCACCACCAGCACCGGCCGG
>CAZCDK010000092.1:6249-6616 GCA_964497285.1 uncultured Anaerolineaceae bacterium
CCCACCGAGACGTAGTCTGCCTTGGACGCCACCACCCTCCACCGCCCTCCTCCGCGCCGCACCACATCCGCGATGTCGTGGTCGCTTGCGGTCAGACCGTCGCGCGCGTCGACGCAGAAGAGCACAAGCGCCGCGCCGCCAATCGCCGCCCGGATCTGCTCCACCACAAGGGCCGCGTAGACGTCCTCTGCGTCCGTCTCGTAACCCCCCGTGTCGATCAACCGGAATCTCACGCCAAGCCACTCGACGTCCGCTTCCACACGGTCCCGGGTCGTTCCGGGCTCGTCTTCCACAATCGCCCGTCGCTCGCCGAGAATCCGGTTGAAGAGCGGCGCCGGCGCGCCCAACTCGTACGAGCGCTGGATAA
>CAZCDK010000092.1:6626-10401 GCA_964497285.1 uncultured Anaerolineaceae bacterium
CCAACGTTCGGCCGCCCGGCAATGACCACCCTCGGCAGAACCCGCGTCGAAGCGGTCACGGCGCCACCGGTACCAGGGTCACCGAAAGCACGGCGTCCGCGCTCTCCACCTGAAGACCCGCCGGGACCGTGACCCTCACTGGGAACGTCCCACCACCCGCGGAGCCTCCGATCAAAGACACCGTCGCCTTCACTTCGCTCGTCCTGAGCAGTGCCATCTGGCCGAAGGGCCCCGTCACCCGCACCTGGATCGCATACGTTGTCCCCGGCTGGACCATCAGTCCTGGAGGATAGCCATCGAATGTCGGGGCGACCACCGCCAACGCCGATGCACACGGACCGGCGGTCTGATTGCCGCAGTCGATCGGTTCGACCTTCACTCGAACAACCACCGACACCCGATCGACCGACACGTTCGTTGGCCGGTCGACCGACTTGGTCGCCGTGACGTCGGTCTTGGCGCCCGTGACGGCGACCCCTTCGGTCGAGATTGCATTGGGCAGGCTGTCTATTACTGCCTTGGGACCCGTCACTGTGACGGTCGGCGGATCCCAGGTCACCGCTGTCACCCGGTACCCAGGAGCCGGGATCCCCAGTACCACGGGGAGCACCGGCAGCGTGCGCTGCGTGAACACCTGGACGATTCTGAACGTCGCCTTCGCCCGTGATTGCGAGAGTTCCACTGTCTGGGAGTTACCGCCCGCGCTCCGCGCCACCAGTTGGCCTTCGAAGTCGAAGGTCTCGCTGCGCACTCCGGAAAGGTTCACATCGAGCTGTACCGACTCCACGCCATCCACGAGCTCCGGCCTCCCGCTCACAGTCACAAACGCAGGATCCACCACCGGATCTTCCCCCAACCTGTACCCTGCTGGGAGATCGCCCGTTTGCCGCATCTCCACCCGTACGTCCTTCCTGGCCGCCTTGATTGTGTGAACCTCCACCGTTGACGGTTCCACCCCAAGCACTTTCACACCGTCGCGCTGCGATTCCACCCGCACAGGACGCGGTTCTTGCTGGTCAGGGCCCAGGCCCTTCACGTCGACCGTCGCACGGAAGTCCGCCGCCCGCAGATTGGTGAGCTCCGACTTCCGCGCCTCGACCTTCACCTTCACCTGCGGCAGGTCGTCGATGATGTAGCCATCCGCGCGATTCACGATCTCGATCGGTATGCTCTGCTGGCCGATCGGGACGGTGCCCTCCTTGCGCGGATTCTCCACGTCTTCCACCACGAACCAGACTGCGGACGCTGCCGCGAGGCTCAACAGCGCAAGCGCCCAGTTCTGACTGAGCGACACGGCCCCAGAGCGGCCAAGGAGCCAGCTCGCGCGCGCCACCGCGGTGGTCCTCTTCGCCAACCTCTTCATCCTCCCGGTGCGTCCTTCCCGTTGCGCGCTGCGCGCACCGCCTCCGACGGTTCCAGGAGCCACTCGAGCACTGCGCGCAACCTCCGATCGTCAGCAACGTACGTCAGGCGCCCCGCCAACGCCACGCTGATCCCGCCCGTCTCCTCCGAAACCACCACCGTGAGCGCATCGGTCTGGTCCGTGATCCCGATCGCGGCCCGGTGACGCGTTCCAAGCCCGCGACCGTCGGCCGGAAGCTCGTTGGCAAGCGGCAGGACACAGCTGGCCGCCACCACCCGGTCGCCACGCAGGACAACGGCCATGTCGTGCAGGGGCGAGTTTGGATAGAAGATCCCGGCCAGCAGTTCCGGCGAGACACGGGCGTCAACCGGAATCCCCGTCTCGATGATGTCCTGCAGGCCCGTCTCCCGTTCGATCACGAACAGACCGCCATGTCGCCCCTGCGACATCTGGGACGCTGCGCGCACCACCGAGTCGATCACCGCTTCGTTCTGTGGTCTGTTCAGCCAGCCCTGGACCCCTCCGCGGCCGATCCGGTCCAGGGCCCGTCTCAGTTCCGGCTGGAAGATGATCGCCGCGCCGACCACCAGGGCTGTGAACGAGTTCCGCACGAGGAAGTTGACAACGGTCAGCCCCAACGACCGGCCGAGGAGAAGCGCCACGAAGAGCAGGAGCAGGGCGCCGCGGAGCTGCGTCATCGCACGAGTCCCGCTGAGCAAGCGCACCGAGGAGAAGATTACGAATGCAATCAGCAGGATATCGATCGCACTTGACGCGTCGAATTGCTGGAGGATCTCGCGGACGTGTTCAGTGTCGGGCATGGATGGAGTCTCTGTCGTCCCTCGGGAAGCGCCGGCCAATGATACTCCGAACTTCGCGCTTCCCGGTCCCGGCCCCGCGCTAAGCCGTCACCTGGTTCGCCACTCCGAGGAGAAACGCCACTGCCGCGGCCTGAGCCCAGACGCGGTTCTCCGCCTGATCGAAGATGATCGAGTGGTCGCTCTCAATCACCTCATCAGTGATCTCCTCGCCCCTGTGCGCCGGCAAGTCATGCATGATGTAGGCGCCCGGAGCCGCGTGTGAGACCAGGTCGGCATTGAGTTGGTAGTCTGAAAACGCGATCCGCCGCCGCTCGGCCTCGCGCTCCTGCCCCATCGATGTCCACACGTCCGTGTACACGACGTCCGCGCCCCGGACAGCTTCGATCGGCTCATGAACCAGTGTCAGGCGACCACCGCTCACCTCCGCCCTCGCACTCGCCTCTGAGACAATCGGTTCTGGCAGCATGTATCCGCGTGGGGCCGCCATGCGAACGTCCATCCCGAGCGAGGCCGCAGTCACCACGAGGCTCGCAGAGACATTGTTCCCATCGCCCACAAATGCGAGCGAGACGCCCTTCAACTGGCCCATCTTCTCCCGCACAGTGAGCAGATCAGCCAGTGCCTGGCACGGGTGCTCCTCGTTCGTGAGCGCATTTATGACTGGGATGCCCGAATACTGCGCGTACTCGTCGACAATCTCCTGCCCCCATGTGCGTACTGCCACGATGTCGACATACCGGCTGAGCACCCGGGACACGTCCTTGATCGCCTCCCGCTCCCCAAGGCCCACTTCCTGCGGCGCGAGGTAGATCGTCTCCCCCCCCAGGTGACGCATCGCCACCTGGAAGCTCACCCGCGTCCTCAGCGATGGCTTTTCGAAGAGCAGGGCAAGCTGCCGTCCTTCAAGCACCCGTTGCGGACGGCGCTTTAGCGCCGAAGCCAGGTCTAGCAGAAACGAAATCTCCTCCCCGCTGATGTCCGCCGCGGAGAGGAGATGGCGAATGCGATCTCCCATGGGCCGAGTATACGCAGGCACGCTCGAACAGTCGCGGAGTTCGCGTTCCCTGCCTGCCCGTAGACGCCGAAGACATCCACCATTCATTCCGTCCACAACCTGTCGTAATACCTGTTGAGACCAGAATGCTGAGGAAGGTGCGCCATTGTCTCCGGCTTGGAATGCAAAGTTCATTGAGGGGAAGATGTTCCAGCGCCTGGAGTGCATCCGCTGCCATGCCCGCTTCAACTTCCCTGACACGCCGCGCGTCACTCGCATCGCGCGCTGCCCGGTTTGCGGAGGCTACGACGCGCAGCCCCGCATTGCCGCCTGACTCGCCGCCCGCGCATTCCCTGTTGCCACCTGTTTGCTAAGATCTATCTGCACAGGGGTGTAGCTCAGTTGGCAGAGCATCGGCCTCCAAATCCGAGTGTCGCGGGTTCGAATCCTGCCACCCCTGCCATTCCTTCCGCGGAAGCGGACCGCAGCACCGGTGCACCCCTCTGGCGGCTTGCCGTTCAGCCCGATGACTGCATAGGATTGGTTGCCGTGCCCAGGTGGTGGAATGGCAGACACGCTGTCTTGAGGGGGCAGTGC
>CAZCDK010000093.1:0-6881 GCA_964497285.1 uncultured Anaerolineaceae bacterium
GCGCGGATGATGCCGTCCACGGTGGATTGGCCGGTGCCGTAGCGGTTGTCGAAGAGGTGCTTCGTGTCCGACTCGTTGATCGCCACGATCGGATAGCCAAGGGCGCCATCCTTCGCCATCGCCTTCAGGCGGATGACGCCGGTCGTGGTCTCCTCGGTCCCGCCGACGATGCCTTCGAGCAGGTCGCGACGGTCCTTGTGGAGCGTCGCGACCACGTCCGCCCCGTCATCCATCGTGAGCTGGGGCTTGTGTTCGATCGCCTGATGGATGTGGCGGTAGTAGGTCTCGTTGTCCTCGCCACAGATCGCGAAGACGGGGATGCCGTATTCGGCGACGAGGGCCGCCGCGACGTCGTCCTGGGTCGAAAGCGGGTTGCTGGCGCACAGCCGCAGGTCAGCGCCCCCTGCCTTTAGAGTGATGGCCAGATTCGCCGTTTCTGAGGTCACGTGGAGGCAGGCAGCCATGCGGATGCCCTGCAGTGGCTGCTCGCGGCTGAACCGGTCGCGAATGAGCCGCAGGACGGGCATCTCCCGCGCAGCCCACTCCACGCGCTTCACCCCTTCGGGGGCGAGGTTGGCGTTGGCGATGTCATTGGGGACGGTCATGTGTGCGTTCCTTGTCTCCGCGGAGCGGTGGCGAATGGCCGCCGGGGGACGGGCGCATATTGAGCGCCGCGGCCGGCGGGCCTGCTCAGTGCCTGAGTGTCACGAAGGAGCCATCATACTTCCGCCCGCGGATTGCCGCCCGCACGCGCCGCAGCGCCGCAACCATTCCCACGGGGTCGCGACGGGCGGCGCTCACCTCAACGAGCTGGCACGCCTCGTGATACCCGATGCGCTCATAGGCGGCCACCGCCGGGCGGTTGTTGGGATCGACCGTGAGCACCACGGTGTGGCAAAACTCCAGCAGTGTCTGGGTCACGGCGCTCGTTGCTGCCGTGGCATATCCCCGCCCGCGGTAGGTGGGATGCGTGAACACGTTTCCAACAACCGCCACCCCTTCCTGGTGCGAGACCACGTGTGTCCCAGCGACGGCCACCAGCCGCCCGTCGGCCACAATGCCGCGATAGACGCCGTGCTCGATGTGCTCTGGCACGTAGTAGCTCGGCCCCCCGTCAGAGCCATAGAGCGCGTTCACCTTCCTAATGTCGAGCCCCGAGAGGGGGGCCGTCGGGATGCCCGCGGAGGGGAGGAACGCCTCCGCGGTGACGCTCATGCGGATCATGGGCAGCTGGTTGGCGAGGCGGTAGACGCGGCCCAGGGGCTGGAGGTGTTGCGGCTGACTCGTGGCATACGTTTGCGCCGGCCCGGGGTGGATGGAGAGGATCGCGGCCACGGCGTCGGCATCGCCCATCACGAACGTCGCGTCGCCGAGTCCCCCCTTGCTGTGGAGCACCAGCCCCGACCCGGTGTCACCGCGCGCCTGGTACCAGCGCGTCCGCTCGTAGAGCCCGGGCTCGAGTTGTCCGAGGGCGTAGGCCGTGTAGTCGATGCGCGGGCGCAGCAGAGCGCGGATTTCGTCGGGATCGCGTAACCGGCGCACCACGTAGTCGAAGTGGCGACGCGTGGCCCTCTCCCAGCGCATCTCGCTCTCGGCCACTACTCCCCTACCTCGAAATGGGTGAGCGCGCGGAACTCGCGATAGCGAGCCTCGACCTCCGCGCGGGTCAGGTTCAGAAGCCTGTCAGGCCCATAGCCTTCGACCTGGAACGAAGCGACCGTCGACCCGTAGATCACGGCGCGTCGGATCTCAGCGGAAGTGATCCGCGGGACGGTATCGAGATGCCCCAGAAAGCCACCGGCAAAAGCATCGCCGGCGCCCGTCGGATCGACGACCTCCTCGATGGGATAGCCCGGGGCGACAAAGTAGTCCTGCTCGCTAACAAACGCGGCCCCGTACTCGCCCAGCTTGATCAGCACTCCCTTTGGCCCGCCCGGGTTGCCGTTGAGAAGAGCGCGTCCCGCCCGGGCGATGCTTGGCGTGCCGGCGAGTTCGCGAGCTTCGCTCTCGTTGAGCGAAACGAAGTCGGCCGCGTGCATGGTTCGCCGCAGATCGTCCGCGGAGCTGTCGATGAAGAACTTGATCGTGTCGACCATCGTCGTGCGTGGGGCGGAGAGCATGCTCATGATATTCCGCTGCAACACCGGGTCTCCCGCTGCCAGGAAGGCCGTCTCTGAATCGGCCCAGCCCGGCGGCAGAACCGGTTTCCAGCCCGAGTTCACGCCAAGCTCGGTGTAGACGGTATCGCGCGTATTCATGTCGAAGTGATAGCGCCCGCCCCAGCGGCTGGTCTTTCCGCCGGGAATGACCTCCAAACCCGCGAGGTCGATCGAGCGTCCCTCCATCTTCTTCCGTTCGCTGGCCGGGAAATCCTCGCCGACGGCCGCCAGCAGGCGCACGCCTGTAAACAACGAGCCCGCGAGCGCCGCGCAGGTAGCCGAGCCGCCCAGGGAGTCGCGGATCTTCGCGAAAGGCGTCTCGATCTCGTCGATTGCCACCCACCCGGCAACGAGGAGCGTCACTTCCGCACCCCCGCTCGCCGCGCCAGGATCGGTTGGAGTCGCTTCATCGCTCCTTCGTTGATCGCATCGAGAGGCGTCACGAGCGCAGCATCCAGCGTGGCGCCGCAGTCGCAGGCCCATTCATCGGGCAGTGATGCGGCGAGACGAAGCACTGCCGCTCGGCTCGTCGCCACGTTGCGCTGGAGCATCGCGAAGACCGACTTTGCATCGACCGCATCGTGCCCGTCGTGCCAGGCATCGTAGTCGGTCACAGCTGCGAGGACGGCGTAGCAGATCTCTGCTTCGCGCGCGAGCTTCGCTTCAGGCAGGGCAGTCATTCCGACGATGCTCGCGCCCCAGGAGCGGTAGAGCTCGCTTTCCGCCCGTGTCCCAAAGCCAGGACCTTCGATGACCACATAGCTGCCGCCGTCCCTTGCCGCCGCTCCAGCCGCCCCGAGGACCGCTGTACGCAAACCCGGACAGAACGGGTCCGCGAACCCGATGTGTGCCACCACCCCACCACCGAAGAAAGTGTGCGGCCGCTGGCCTCGGGTGCGATCGACGAGCTGGTCGGGCACTACCATGTCGCCCGGATGGAGGTCCTCACGGAGGCTCCCTACCGCCGAGACGGCGAGGACCCGGTCGACTCCGAGCGACTTCAGTGCCCAGAAGTTCGCTTGCTGGGGCAGTTCCGAGGGCAGCAACCCGTGTGTCCGTCCGTGACGGGCCAGGAATGCAACCCGCCTTCCCGCGAGTTCGCCGATGCGTATCGCATCGCTGGGCGGTCCGAACGGCGTGTCCACCGCGACCGCTTCGACCGCTGCCAGCCCCGGCATCTCGTAGAAGCCAGAGCCGCCAAGCACGGCGAAATCGATGGGACGTGGCACGCGTTCGCGCTTTCGGGTGAGGATGCAGTGCAGTGTAGCCGGTCGCGGTTGCTATCGCTGGCCGAGGCTGGCGGCGATTGACGATCCGTAGGGCGGCCGGAGGATTCCGCGCTCCGTGACAATGGCGGCGATGCACTCCGCTGGGGTCACGTCGAAGGCCGGGTTGTACGTGTCAATCCCATCCGGCGACCAGCGGGAAGCCCCGAATCCGCCGACTTCTTCCATCGCCCGGAACTCGATCGGGATCCCCCGGCCGTCCGCGCACGCCGGGTCAAAGGTCGACGACGGCGCGGCGATGTAGAAGGGGACAGAGTGCCGGGCCGCAACCGCAGCGAGGCCGTATGTTCCGACCTTGTTGGCCGCGTCGCCGTTGGCAGCGATCCGGTCCGCACCCGTGATCGCGGCCTTCACCATCCCCGAAGCGATGAGTGCGGCGGCCGCTGTGTCGGGCAGGAGCGTGGCCGGGATGCCGAGCCTGGCGAGCTCCCACATCGTCAGGCGAGCCCCCTGCAGCAGCGGGCGTGTCTCGGTCGCGTAGCATCGCTCGATTCGGCCCTGGTTCCACGCCGCCCGGACAACGCCCAGGGCCGTTCCTATTCCCCCGGTCGCGAGTGCTCCCGCGTTGCAGTGTGTCAGCACCGAAGTCCCAGGAAGGAACAGACTCGCGCCCCACTCAGCCATCGCAGCATCCTGCTGACGCCGCACGTCCATGACGGCCGCGGCGTGGCGCCAGAGAGCCTGCCGCCGTGCTTCGGCCGATGGCCCCGCCGCGATTGCGACCCTCAGCGCCTCCCGGATAGCGGCCCCCAGGTCCGCCGCCGTCGGCCGGGTCTGATCGAACGTCCGGGCGGCGGCCTCCAGCGCGGCGTCGCTTGCCTCGCCTGTCTCCGCCGCGATGGCCATCCCGGCGGCACCGGCGACCCCGAGTAGCGGAGCGCCGCGCACCCGGAGGGAGCGGATGGCCTCCGCCACGTCCTGGACATCACAAAGAACGAGGCGGCGTTCGGCGCCGGGTAGCAGGGTCTGATCGAGGATGTCGATGCCAACGCCGGGAAGAAGCCGGAGAGGTTCGATCTCCTCTGCCGATCCAGTGCGCTCGGATTTGTGTGCCGGCCGGTCGCTCACGCGACTCTGATGGCGGATTCCAGAGACACCAGATCCGTTTGCAGTCTGCCCCGAGTCGAGTGGTCGACATCGGAAAGCAGATCGGACACATGGCTGCGAAGCCGTTGCTCGATCGCTTTGACCAATTCCTGGCCGGAATCGGTCAGTTCCAGGCGTACTGCACGCCGGTCTTCGAGATCCCGCACGCGCTGAACGTGGCCTGCCCGTTCGAGGCGGTCGAGCACTCCTGTCACCGTCTGCGATTGCTGGGACAGGAAATCGGCTACCAGCCGTGGTTGCGGCCGATCGAACGACCCGATCGCGAGCAACGTCACTGCCTGCACGAAGGTGACGTCGTGGTCCTGCACGAGGCGGCGGTCAAGCTCGCGCACAAAAGCGTTCGCGGTCCGATAGAGGTTGGTGACGAGGTCAAGTTCGCCGTCGACGAGTGTTTCCGTGGGGGTCATGGCGCGATGATAGCACGCTCACCCCATACTCGCATACTGTTTCCACAATAACTCCTAGGACTAGTCAAGTTTAGGGAAAGCCAATGTGCCATAATCCTCTGCGAGCGTCTCAGTACCGCAGCAGCGCGAACGCCTCATAGCCATTGAGCGCGTGCCGCCCGTTGAGGGCATCGAGCTCTACCACGAACCCAAAGCCCGCGACGACCCCGCCCACGAGCTCCACGAGCTTCGCCGCTGCCCGGGCTGTCCCGCCTGTCGCCAGCAGGTCGTCGACCACGTAGGCCCGTGCCCCCCGCGCCAGAGCGTCGGCGTGGATGTCGAGCTGGCTTTCGCCGTACTCGAGCGAGTACTCGACCGACATGCGGGCCGCAGGCAGTTTGCCCGGTTTGCGCACCGGCACGAAGGGCAACGCCATGCGGTCAGCGAGTGGTCCCCCAAACAGGAATCCGCGCGATTCTATGCCGACGATCGCGGCCGGGTTCGTGCTGGCAGCGTGCTCCTGCAGGAAGTCGAGCACTTCGGCGAAGGCGGCGGCGTTGGCGAGCAGCGGCGTGATGTCGCGAAAGAGAACGCCCGGCTGTGGGAAGTCCGGCACGTCGCGGATGAGCGCCCTGAGGTCCATCGCAGGGATTCTACCTCCCGGTTGGCGTCCAAGCTTGCACTTCGCTCCCCCGGGAAACTCGACTTGAAGCAGCGCCGCTACCGCGCCTGGGAAATCGGCTTGACGAACCCGAGTTGGTCCCACTTCTTGCCCATCAACACGTCAGACGGCACGCCAAGCCACCGATCGATGACGGTCGCGTAGACCGATCGGAAGTCCGTCGTGAAGCCGAGGTTGCCGTTGTCGATGAGCCTCGCGAGGTTGGGCGGATCGCCATAGAGACCGCGCTCGACGCCATTGCCAAGGGCAAAGAGCACGCTTGCGGCGCCATGGTCGGTGCCGCCATTGGCGTTCTCCTGCACCCGCCGGCCAAACTCGCTCCAGGTGAGCACGAGCACGTCGTCTGCCTTCCCCTGTGCCGCCAGGTCCCGATAGAAGGCCGTGAGCCCGCCATCCAGCTCCTGCATGAGGCGGGGATGGTCCTTCGCCTCGTTGAAGTGCGTGTCGAATCCGCCAAGCGTGATATGCCCGACCCGCATCCCGAGGTCGCCAATGATCACCTCGGCCAGCAGCGAAAGTCCCGCGGCGAAGGACGTCTTCGGATAGGTCGTGGCGGGCTTGTAGGTCCTCGCGGCAGATGCAAGCAGCTTCGAACTCGCCACCGCGCTCTCGACGGTCGTTTCCAGCAACACACCGTAGGGCGAGGTCGCCGGGTACTGCTCATATAGCTTCATCAGCGTCGCAGAACGTGCATCGCCGCCATCTCCGGGCCTGCCAGCTACCCGGAAGCCATAGTCCGCTGGATCCTGCACGGACGGTATCGTGACCTTCTCCGACCGCATCTCGGCAGGGGTCGATGCCCCAACGTTGAACCCAAAGAACGGGTCGTGTTGCTCCGACTCCATCGAATCCAGCGTGCGTCCCAGCCAGCCGTTGGCGAGCCTCAGTTCCGGATCGCCAGCTTGCCAGATCGCCATCGACTTGAAGTGGCTGTAGCTCTGGTCGGGGTAGCCAACGCCGCGGACAACGGCGAGCTTGCCCTCATCCCAGAGGGCCTTCATCCCCGTGAGATTGGGATGCAGGCCGAATCCCTGTTCGAGTGGCAGCGCCGCGGCATCGGTAATGCCGAGCACTTTCCGCGCGGATCGGTAGACCGGGTCGCCGATCGGAACAACGGTGTTCAGTCCGTCGTTCCCGCCCGCGAGCTGCACGAGGACGAGGATCTTGCCCTTGCCCGTCACGTCGGCCGGATTCTGGGCTGCGAATGCCAACGAGCCCTTGAGCATCGAGTTGGCCGTCGTCCCGATGCTGACGAGAGCCA
>CAZCDK010000093.1:6900-10355 GCA_964497285.1 uncultured Anaerolineaceae bacterium
CCCTTCACGAAGTCCCTGCGCGAGAGCATTCACCGGCCTCCTACGTGAGCTGGAACTCTGGACTGGCGAGCACGAGGCAGGCCACGGCCGCTGCCCGTTCCTGCACGTTCGCGATGTCCCGCGCGAACGCGTACAGCGCCTGCCGCGACGCGTCGGGCACGTTGTCGTCGACGAGGATTTCCAGCGCGGAATCGACCAGTTCGTCGGGCGCGGACGCGGCGGCGAGGGCAGGCAACGTGGAGGGCCTGCCACCCGGGCCGCTGAACATAAGCTGGTCGAGTAGATTGACCCGGGCGAAAAATGTGCTCGACGACAGCCACGCGGCGCCACCCGGCCAACCCGCTACATTCGGCGGCTCGAAGAGGACCTGGCCCATGCCCCGGAATGCTTTTTCGCTCACGGCCCCGGGCCGCAGCTCCGCCATCTCCAGCCCGCGCAGCGCGCCGACAAGGAGCTCAATCGGGCTGCGCACAAACGCCCGGTAGGATGCCTCCGAGTTGAACTCGTCGCTCACAAGGATCGACCGCACGATCGCCCTGATGTCCTTTCCGCTCTCGTCCCAGACCTTCATCAGGCCGTCGATCGTCTCCTTCGCCGGGTTTAGATTCGCGAACTCCGTGAACAGCCGGGTGCAGATGAACCGCCCCGCGGCAGGCTGTTGCATGATGATCTCGACGATGTCATCGCCGTCGAAGTTGCCGATCTTGCCGAGGAAGGTCTTCTGGCCTTCGTCGTGCCTGGCCTTCGCCATGGTGAACTGCGGGGTCCACTCCGAGACAAGCCTGTGTTCCAGTTCGGCGCGCTGCTCCTTCGTCAGCGTGTTCAGGTCGATGGCGGGCTTTGCCGGTTGGGTGAACCGCCATCCAGTGAACGCCCGGGCGGCCTCCCGCACATCCTGTTCGGCATAGTGGCCCACCCCCAGGGTGAACAGCTCCATGAGTTCCCGGGCGTAGTTCTCGTTCGGGTGTTCCTTCGAGCTCTCGACGTTGTCGAGGTAGACGAGCATGGCGGGATCGCGGCTCACCGCCTTGACGAATGCATCCCACTTCGGCAGTGCGTTCGCCCGGAAGAGCTCGTTCTGAAGCACCATGAGCTTCGCCCGTTGCCCGCCGATCTTGCTCATCTGGCTCGTGAGAAGCCCGTGCCAGGTGAAGGTCATCCGTTCCTCCAGCGGCCTGGCCGAGTAGGCCATGCGCAGGAGCCACCAGCGTTGCACGTCGGCCGGATTGTCGACGAGGTTGTACCCCGCCTTCGCGATCATCCCATCGAGCGCGGAGTTGTCGGCGGTCTCGAAGTTGAGCAACCGATCAGCGCCGTCTTCCCGCGAGAGCCCGGCGAACTCGGCGATCTGGGCCCTTGTTCCCCCGAATCCCGCTCGACGCAACAGGTGGGCGGCCCGGCGCCTGGCATCGGCGATGGGCTGCTGCAGTTCCTCCGCGGGCGCCCCGGCCTGTTTGCCTCCGCCGGCGTTGCTGATTCCGCCGCCGGAGGGTGGTGGGGTTTCCGTGCCCCGCATACCCAGCGCCACGAGCGTGCCCGCCGCGCCAGCCGCCGCGATTGCTGCGCCGCTCGCGAGCAGCGCCCGCCTCGTGGCGGCGCGACTCAGAAACGGCGGCGGAGACGGCGAAGGCGGTTCCACATCCACGAAAGTGCCCCGGTCCATGAGTGGTAGGCATGAGCCCCATTACATGTTATGGCACTGGTGGTGCGCGAAGTGACGGCCGGGGCCCTTCGGCCGGAAAAGGACTACTCGTCCAGTCCCAGCCCGCGCAGAAACGCGTCGGAGTTGGGCTCCCGGCCAAGGAAGCTCCGCACGAGCTCGGCCCCGTCAACCGCGCCACCCCGCTCCAGGACCCGCTCGCGGTACTCGCGTCCGAGCGCCGGATTGAGTGGACCGGCCTCTTCGAACCGCGTGAACATGTCGTCGCCGAAGACGTGCGACCACAGGTAGCCGTAGTACCCGGCGTCGTACCCGAACAGGTGCCCGAATCCCGACTGGAAGTGCGTTCCGGCGGTGAAGGGGAACCCCGTGATGTCGTGCAGCTGCTCCACCGCCACCGTCGAGTCGCCCGCAAACCCGGGCGAATGGTATGCGAAGTCCAGCGTTGCGAAGAACAACTGCCGCAGCGTCAGGACGCCCGAGTCGAGGTTCTTGGCCGAAACCATGGCTTGCAGCAGGTTCTCGGGCAGAGGTTCGCCCGTCTCGTAGTGCCGGGCGAAGCCGCGCAATACGCGCGCGTCCCAGCACCAGTGCTCCAACATCTGAGACGGCGCTTCGACGAAGTCGCGTTCGGTGGCAGTGCCCGCGAACCGCGCCCGCCGCACGCGGGTCAGAGTCTGGTGCAGGATGTGCCCGAACTCGTGGAAGAACGTCACCACCTCGCTGTGTCGCAACAAGGACGGTTTCGTGGCCGAGGGCCTGGTGAAATTGGCGACGATCGCGCTCACAGGTGCCTGGTACTCACCTCCCGGCAGCTGGCGACCGCGCCGCAGGGTGAACGCGGCCGCGTGCCCGAACTTGTTGGGCCGCGGAAACAGGTCCATGTAGAACCGCGCGAACGGAACCGCTCCGTCCCGCTCCAGGACGTCGAATGCGCGGACGTCGGCGTGCCAGGCGGGGGCCCCTGGCACCGGCTCGAAGCGCAGCCCAAGCAACTCCTGAGTGACTCCGAAGAGGCCTTCTACGCAGGCTTCGAGAGGAAAGTACTCTGCGACCTCGAACTCATCGACGGCGAATCTCGTCTTCAGTAGCCGGTTGTGATAGAAGCGCCAGTCCCAGATGTGGAGCGTGTCCGTGCCCGCATGCCCCAGCTTCTCGGCGCGAAGACCGGCCATGTCTCTTGCCGCCTTCGCGGAGACCTTCGTCCGCAGGTCCGAGAGGAAGGCGTCGACATTCTGGCGGCGGTTCGCCATCCGCACCTCAACCTGGTACGCCGCCCAGGAGTCATAGCCGAGGAGCCGTGCGATCTCGCTGCGCACGGCGATCGCCTCTTCGAGCCGCCTGACGTTCTCCACTCCGCCCTTGCACTGGTCCTTCATGAGTAGTTCGCGGCGCCACTCCTCCGACTCCGCGTTGGCGAGGAACGGCTGTGCCTCCGGGTAGTCCAGCGACACGAAGTACTGTGCCTCGCCTTCGCCGTCGACCTTCTTGAGCCCGTCGATCCACGTCTCGGGCATCCCGGCAAGGTCCTCGCGTCGAACCGTGATCCCGTCCTCCCAGTCGTCGATGGCGTTGCGGAACTGGACGCCAAGTTCTACCAGCCGGTCGAAGAGCTCCCGCACCCGCCGGCGTTCGTCCGGCGGCAACCCAAATCCGTTGCGTCGGTAGTCCCGCAGCTCGAACGCCAGCAGGCGTGCGTCTTCGCCGGTCAGCGATCTCGCCTCGGCGGTTTCCGCGAACCCGGTCACGGCACCGTACAGATCCTCGCGGAAGGACAGCCCGACCATGTACTTGT
>CAZCDK010000094.1:0-6880 GCA_964497285.1 uncultured Anaerolineaceae bacterium
TTCAGTCCACCGGGTGCGACGGTTCACGTAGGCATTGCCGGCGAGGGCGAACTTGTAGCGGTCGCAGTGCGCGATGAAGGCCCGGGGATACCGGCGCACGATCTGTCACGCGTGTTCGAACGCTTCTACAAGGGCGAGGCCTCGCGCGCGACCACGGGTGCCGGGCTGGGGCTCGCCATCGTCAAGCACCTCGTTCGCGCTCACGGCGGGACCGCCGAGGCCGCGAACGCACCCGCCGGTGGCGCCGTGTTCACCGTCCGCATTCCCAGGCGATTCGTCGGAGCGCGGCCCGCCGCGTCGCGTTGACGCCGGCAAAGAACAACGTTGGCGTCCTATGTTCCGGAAAGCGCCGTCACAGACACCAGAGTGTAGGTACCATCGTCTTCTCGCTTCAGTAGCAGCTCGTGTTGGAATGCCCCGAATGGAGCGGCCAATCTCACCCTGATCAGTTCGCCATCAAAACGAGGCTCGTCGTAGCAAAACAACATCTCCCCAGCCCGGGTCGCCGGCACGTCACCGCAAGCGCCCGCCAGGTCCATACCTTTGCCTGCGGAGAACCCCCGGATTGGCGTCAGAAGCCGGCCCGGAAGAGGGGTTCCCGTTGGAGGCGGTACGGCCTTCGTAGCCGCTCCCGTAGTCGTCATGGGCGTCGGGCGAGCAGTCGATCCGCCTCCGCCGCAGCCCACAATCAGCGGTATCGCAAGCAGCACTCCAGCGAACCCTACGCCTGCTCCGCAGAGCACCCACGGCAGGCCTCTGTGCCATCTCCCGTCCAAGAGGCCGAACTGACCTGACACTCTTCAGCCTTCGCCCCGGAGACGTGGATCGGCGGCAGCATCCGCGAGGGAGAGCGAGAGTTCCGAAATGCGCTCGACGCGCTCGCCGTAGCCCTCAAAGCCTTCGCCGACGGTTTCGCCCTTGAGGAACCGGGCGTGGATACCCTCGCAGATGACGGCCAGCTTGTAGAGCGCGAGAACGGCGTAGAACTCGATATGGTCGACGTTGCGACCGCTCCGCCGGCCGTATTCAGCAACCAGTTTGTCGCGCGTAAGGAACCCGGGAAGTGCCGTTACCGCACCGGTGGTGACAGCGCCGAGACGTTCCGGCGAGTCGGTTGCCTCGGCCCAGTAGCCAAGCGTGTAGCCGAGGTCGGAAAGCGGGTCGCCGAGGGTGGCCATTTCCCAGTCGAGGACGGCCACCACGTGGCCCGGGTCGTTCGCGTCGAGAACCATGTTCCCCAGGCGGTAGTCGCCGTGGACGATGGTCGGGGCGGGCGATTCGGGGATGGAGGCGTTTAGACGCCGGATGAGTTCGCGAATCGTCGGAAGCTCGCGCGTAACGGAGCGGTCCCATTGCTCCGACCAGCGGCGCACCTGGCGTTGAAGGTAGCCTTCGGGCCGGCCGAAATCACTCAGTCCGACGGCGTTGTAGTCGACGGAGTGCAGCTTCACCAGGGTGTCCACGAGGCCGAGGCTCATGCGGCGTCGCTCGTCAGGGTTGGCGGCGAAGCCCTCGGGCAGCTCCTCCACGACGATGATGCCGGGGCAATACTCCATCACGTAGAACGGTGCTCCATTGACGGAGGGGTCCTCGCAGAGCGCGATCGGCCGCGGAGCGGGCACGTCCGTTTGCGCGAGGCCCGCCAGGACACGGTACTCGCGCGCCATGTCGTGGGCGGTTGGGAGCACATGGCCCAGCGGCGGGCGGCGCAATACCCACTGCTGCGGGCCGTTGCCCACACGGTAGGTGAGGTTCGACCTGCCACCTGCGATCAGCTCGATGGCAAGCGGGCCATCGCCGCCAGGAACATGTTCCGCGAAGAAGCGAGAGACGCCGGAGGGTTCGATGCCGGCGGGAGCAAGGTCATCCATGACGGGAACGAGTATATAGGGAGATGCCTGCCGAGATGGGGCTGGCCGATTTCCCGGCCAGCCCCATCCCAAGGAATCGGCGCGAAAGGCGCTATCGGCCCGGCTCGAGCGAACAGACTGACAGGTGCTCGGGTCCGGCAGCCGGACCTTCGACGTGGACATTGGGGAGCCAATCGAGCCAGTAGGGCAGGTACCAGTTCCATTTGCCTAGCAGCGACATGCTGGCGGGCACAAGGACGGTGCGGACGATCGTGGCATCGAGGATGACGGCGACAGCAAGGCCGAAGCCCATTTGCTGGAACATGGTCAACTCGCCCATGGCGAAGCCGGAGAAGACGGCCACCATGATGAGGGCGGCGCCGGTGATCATGCCGGCGGTCGTTTGGACGCCGAACCGGACGGAGTCCCGATTGTCGCCGGTCTGGTCGAAGTGCTCGCGGATCCGCGTCAACAGGAAGACGTGGTAGTCCATCGAGAGGCCGAACAGGACGGCGAACATGAACAACGGCACCCAGGACTCGATGCGTTCGACCTGCTGGAAACCGAGGGCGCCCGCACCGACACCGTCCTGGAAGACAAGGGTCATGATCCCATAGGACGCGCCGACGGAGAGCAGGTTCATCACGATCGCCTTCAGAGGCACGACCACACTGCGGAACACGAGCAGGAGGATGAGGAAGCTCAAGCCGAGGACAAAGGTGAAGACAACCGGTGTGTAACGGTCGATCACGGCGCGATAGTCGACGCTCTCCGCAGTGGCGCCACCGACCGCTACGTCAGCACCCGAACTACGGAATGCGGCCGGGATGTAGTCCGAGCGCAGCCGATCGAGAGAGGCGATGGCACGGTCGTTCTGAGCGTCGCCAGCCGTGGTGACCGTGACGAGCACAAGGTCGCCGGCAGGGTTCGTTTCGCGCCTGACAGGGCCGAAATCGGCATCGTCGTGAAGGCTCATCTCCAGTTTCGCCAAGGCGTCCTGGACAGCCGGGGCATTCACGTTCGGCGCTTCGACGACAATCGTGGTGGGCGTTAGGAGTCCGCCGCTGAATTCGCTGTCGAGGATCGAGAAGGCCCGGTACGCGTCGGTCTGGTGTGGAAGCGAGCTGATGCCTGCAGAACCGAGCTTCACATTCAGGTAGGGCAAGGCGGCAGCCAGCAAGATGGTGATCGACACGACGACGCTCAGCGCGGCATGGTTCATGACGAGTCCGGCGGCGGCCGACCAGAGCTTGCCCTGGCCGGGCTCACGTTCGCGGCCGGGAAGCCGGATGGTGCCAAGGTTCACCCTGTCGCCCATGAGCCGGAGCATTGCCGGCAGAAGGGTGAGGGCAGCGACGATAGCAACGATGACGACGATGATGGCACCGGCCGCGAGGCTCCGGAAGACGCTCGAGGGGACGATGATGAGTCCGGCAAGGGCGACGACTACCGCCAGGCCGGAGAAGAGCACGGCTCGGCTCGCGGTCGCACCAGTGCGGGCAATGGCGTCGTCGCGAGCCACGCCGGCCCGCCGTTCCTCGCGGAACCGCTGGATGATGATGAGTGAATAGTCGATGCCCACGGCCAGGCCGATCATCGAGATCATGTTGATGGTGAACGTAGACAGGTCGAAGAGCCGACCCACCACAGCCGTGATCCCGACGGCGATGGCGATGGAGGTGAGGCCCATGGCCAGGGGCACCCCGGCAGCCACGAGTGCGCCGAACACAACGACCAGGACGAGAAGGGCCACCGGCAGGCCGAAGATCTCGGCGACCTCAAGGTCCCTTGCGGCGGTCTCACTGAACGCTTTGTTGAGGCTTCCATCGCCGCCGGTAAGAACCGTGTAGCCGTCCTGCCCGTCATACCGTTCGAGCGTCGCCATGAGCGGCTCCACGGTGTCCGCGGCATCTGCGATATCGCCGGTGAGAATGACCGGGATGAGCAGGGTGGCCTTGTCGACGGAGACAAGGTTCGGGTCTCGACTCTCGTAGTAGCTGACGGCAGCCGCCACGCCTGTGGTGGCCCGCGCATCTGCGACCAAGCGGTCAGCAAGGTCGCGGTATTCCGCATCGTCCACCGTCCCGTGATTCGACCGGACGATGACGAACTCCTTGGCCGGCTCCTTGCCGTGGAGGCGATCCTCGACGAGCCGCTCCGCGCGTTCGGCTTCGACTTCCACGTAGAAGCGGTCGTTGGTGGTGAGCACGCTGCCGACGGACGAGCCGAGGAACGCTCCGGCGGCGAGCAGGATGGCCCAGACGCCGACCACCCACCAGGGATGGCTGGTGCTGGATCGGGCGAGCCGTTCGGTGAAGGAAGTGGAAGCCATTGGGTTCTCCTCTCTGGGGTTCGGCGGGGCTATTCGCCGGGCTGGGCCTTGCGGCGAAGGAGGCCGGCGAAGAGATCGAGTGTCGCAGCAACGTCGATCTCTTCGCCGATCTGGAGGCTGAGGGTGCTCATGCCGAGCACGTAGGCGTTGAGAATGATGGAAAGGCAGCGGGGATCGAGGGCCGGATCGACCTCGCCGGCTTGCTGGGCGGCAACAACCAGACTCTCGATCATGTCGGTCACGGCGAGGCGGAAGTCGCTGGTGAGCTGCCTGACCCGGCCACCGGTCCGCGCGCCGGCAAGGGTCATTTCCATGTCCAGGCAGGCCCCGTCGACCTTCAGAAGCTCGTCCATGGAACGCTTTCCAACCTCAATCAGGACTTCCAGGGGCGAGGAGGACGCGACCGCGGCGGTCTCAAAGACGCGTCGGGTTGTTTCGCGGGCCTCTTCGAACGTCGCCGCCATGAGGTCTTCCTTGCCCGGGAAGTAGCGGTAGATGGCGCCCGTGCTCAGACCGGCGGCCGCAGCTATTTCCTGCATCGTTGCGGCTTCCACTCCGCGGCGGGCGAAGACGAAGCCGGCCGCCTTGCGAATGGCCGCAGCGCGGGCATCGACATGGGCCTGTGTGACCTTGGTCATCGTGTTTGCCGACTCCAGGCTGAACGATCGTTCTCTTTTATGAACGACCATTCATTCAGATGAATGAACGATAGCGCAGTGACGAACTCGTCGTCAAGCCCTTGTGCGAGGGAATTGCGGATCCGTCGGCGCAGAAAGAACGCTGTCGCGCTCTATCGGGGGTCTGGTCGATGTGCAGGCCCGCCCGTGGGGTGCTAGCGTGCTGCACCAGTCACCACGCTAGCCTGGGCCTGGTGCGGCCCTACTCGTCCTTGCGGGTACGCATCCGCTGCCGCGCGAGCCGCTGCGCAACGGCGAGCATGCCAATCAGCCCTTCGCCCCGGCCCATCGAGACTTCGCGGCCAAACACATCGAAGACGACGTCGCCAGGGATTCCTGCTACCTGTTGCAGCGGTTGGCCCGAGAGGGTCTCGTCGAGGATCACCGCCCACGCCCGCGCGGAGAGGCCCTGCGGGTTCTCGACCGCGAAGTGGTACTTGATGGTGCCATCGGGCCGGTCTTCGGCCCAAACGAACGCCTCCGACTCGCAGTGCGGGACGCGGTTCGCTTCTGGGAATGGGCGCGTTGCGATCGCTGGCGGAGCCTCGGTGAAACGATCCGCGCGATCGATGAGCAGCTCGATCCGGGCGGCCCGATCGGCGCGGGTGAACTCCTCGATCAGCGCCGCGAGCAGGCGCGGCATCTCGGGCGGGCTTTCGGAGGTCACTTTTCGATGGGGACGTTCACGGAATTGCCCCACTCGGTCCAGCTGCCGTCGTAGTTTCGGACCTTCGGGTAGCCCAGCAGGTACTTGAGGACGAACCATGTGTGACTGCTGCGCTCGCCGATGCGGCAGTAGGAAACGACGTCATCGGAGGGCCTGAGGCCCTGCTCATTCTCGTAGATGGCACGGAGATTGTCCGCGCTCTTGAAGGTGCCGTCTTCGGGATTGGCGGCGCGGGCCCAGGGAACGCTCTTAGCCCCTGGTATGTGGCCGCCCCGGAGAACGCCCTCCTGCGGATAGTCGGCCATGTGCGTGCGCTCACCGGTGTACTCCTGGGGGCTTCGCACATCGACGAGCGGCCGACGGGCTTCCTGGTGTGCCAGGACATCGGCTTTGAGCGCCCGGATCGCCGTGTCGTCGCGTTCCGGAGCGGTGTAGGCGGTGGGCGCGTAGCGGGGCACTTGGCGCGTCAGCTCGCGGCCTTCGTTCTCCCACTTCAGACGACCGCCATCCATGATCTTCGCGTTGGTGTGGCCGAAGAGCTGGAAGATCCAGAAGGCATACGTCGCCCACCAGTTGCTCTTGTCGCCATAGAACACAACGGTCGTGTCGTTGCTGACGCCGGCGCGCGACATGAGGCGCTCGAAGGCAGCGCGGTCGATGTAGTCCCGCCTCACCTGGTCGTTGAGGTCGAGGGTCCAATCGACCTGGACGGCGCCGGGAATGTGGCCCGACGGGTAGAGCAGAGGGTCTTCGTTCGATTCGATTATCCGGATTGCAGGGTCGGAGAGGTTTTGGGCGACCCACTCCGTGCTGACAAGGGCCTCCGGGTGTGCGTATCCACGCTTTTCGATCGTGAGTGCAGCCAGGCTGGTCATGGCGGTCCTCCATGGGGCTCGAGCGGGCAAGCGCCTGAGACGATTGGAGCCCAGCGTACCGCGGTTCGGGTCTGTTTAGAAGTAGTTGTCAGTTTTTCTGTCTTTATGTTCAAGGCGCGGCCTCGGCCGGGGGCGCTCAGAACAGCTTCCACTCGTCCCGGGCTCGTCTTTCACCCGGGGGAAGAGCCCGGACGCGCTCCGCGACCCAGCGTTCCAGATCCACGGGAGCGAAAGGCCCGATGGGTTCGATGCTTCCGCGTGGGAGGAGGAAGACCGCACCGTTGGCCGGCGGATGCGGTTCTGCCGTGAGCACCGCCCGAAAGACGATTGCGAGCTCCCAACCTCCGCCGGGAAGGGCAAGCGAGACTACGTCGGCGAGCGAGAGCTCGCCGACTGCGCCCTGACACCACCTCTCGGCCAGTTCCGAGGCAGCGCCGTAGGGATTGGCGCTGAAGTCGAGGACCGTCCAGGGCAACCAG
>CAZCDK010000094.1:6890-10199 GCA_964497285.1 uncultured Anaerolineaceae bacterium
GCGAACGCGTGATCGCCTTCGAAGGGCCCGACTGCGGCGATCGTGGCGCTGTCGGGCTGGAGGAGTGCGCGACCGACGCGAAGAACGTCCGCGGCACTCACCGCTTCGATCCTGGCGACGGCTTCGTCTACGGTGAGGATGTTGCCCAGGAGAAGCTCCTGACTGCCCATCCAGCCGGCTACGGACCGGGTATCTTCCATGCGGAGCTGGATGCGGCCCCTGGCCATTTGCTTGCCCTTGTGCAGCTCGCTTGCGGGGACGTTCCGAAGGAAGCGGGCGATCTCAGCGAGCGAGACTTCGACCGTGGTGCGAGCGTTCTGGGGATCGCAGCCAGCGTAGACCGTGAACGAGCCAGCATCGCGGAATTCGCTCGGGTAGCTGTGGATGTCGTAGACAAGCGCGCGCTCTTCGCGCAGTTCGAGGAACAGCCTGCTCGACATGCCTTCGCCGAGGATTGTGCTGATGAGGTCGACGACGAACCTATCAGGGTGATCGACGGGGACGGTGGGGTAGGCGATGCAGATATGGGCCTGCTCGGTGTCCTTGTGCTGGACGGCGATCCGGGGCGCACCATCCCGCGAACGGACGGGATACCAGCAGCCGGGGCTCTCGCCGGGCATATCCCCAAGCCAGCGCTCTGCGGCGGCCAGCACTTCGTCGTGGTGGACGTTCCCCGCGACGACGAGGACCATGTTCGAGGGCACGTGCTGGGCGGCAAGATAGCGATTGACCGCCTCATGCGGGATGGCCCGCACGCTCGCGGGGGTTCCCCCGACGTTGCGGCCGAGCGGCTGGGCGGGCCAGAGCGTCTCATCGATGAGAATGCCGACGAGTTCGGCCGGGCTGTCTTCGACGGAGGCGAGCTCTTCGAGGATGACATTGCGTTCCTTCTCGAGTTCACCCCGGTCCATGACAGGAGCCCGGACCATGTCGCAGAGGATGTCAATCGTTTCGAGTGCCGCCATGTCGGGCACCTTGGCGTAGTAGACCGTGACCTAGCGGTCCGTGGCGGCGTTGTGCGTGCCGCCGACTGACTCGATGGCTTCGGCGATCTCGCGCGCTGTTGGACGCCGGGAAGCGCCCTTGAAAAGCATGTGCTCGAGGAAGTGGGAAAGGCCGGCCTCCTCGTCGAGTTCGTAGCGGCTTCCAGCACCGACATAGACGCTCACCGTTGCCGAGCGGGTGTGGGGCAATTCGGCCACAACGACGCGGAGCCCGTTGGGAAGAACCGTCTTGTTGAACATGGAACGAGCCGCGACCCCGATGCGCGGAACCCAGATTGTAGGGGTGCCGGGCGGTCGGGGGAACCTTGCGCCCGAGACGCCATCGTGTCTCTGCGATAGCGAGACTCCACAGAGGCGTTTTGCCTGCGCCGCGCACTGGCCAACACCGGCACGCCAACCCTCATCACGACCAACTGGATGCTCTATGAAGCGCTCGCGGTTGCGCGAAGGCGAGGGCCGGAGCCAGCCAACTGCTCATCGAAGGCGTCCTCAGGCAGGCCGCGGTGATCCGGTCGATGCGGTGGTCGAGGGAGAAGCGGTCCGCCGGTTCCTGGAATGGAGAGACAAACGGGCGTCAGTCGTCGACGATGGCCTCAACTTCGATCTCGATCAGTTGCTCCGGATCGATGAGCCCCATCTGAGAGACCTGGACCATCGTCGTGGCTGGCCGGACTGCGTCGAAGCGCTCGCTGTGCGCCCGGCCGAACTCCTCCCAGCGGGAGATGTCCGTCACGAGCATCCGCGTGCGAACGACATCGGCGAGGGTCGCGCCGGCTTCGACAAGGGCGGCCTCGATGATCTCGAAGCAGCGCTTGGCCTGCGCGTAGGCGTCACCGGGGGCGTGCGTCGTGCCGTCCTGGTTGGTGGCGCTTGTGCCAGAGACCCAGACGTGGTTTCCGACGCGGACCGCACGGGAATAGCCGACGATGCTCTCCCACGGCCGCCCCGACGAGATGCGCTGCCGGGTCATGCCGGCTCCACCTCGGTCTGCTCCTCCGCGGGCTGGCCCCAGAGAGCGCGCTGGGAATCGAGGGCACGGGGCGCTTCGAGGCCCAGGTGACGGTAGGCGCCGGCCGTGGCGACCCTGCCGCGTGGCGTCCGCTGCAGGAACCCGCACTGGAGGAGGAAGGGTTCGTAGACGTCCATGATCGTGTCCGATTCCTCGCCAATGGAGGCAGCGATCGTTTCGAGCCCCACGGGCCCGCCGGCAAACTTGTCGACGATGCAGCGCAGGACCATCCGGTCGGTGTCGTCGAGTCCCAGTTCATCGATATCGAGGAGCACGAGCGCCTGGCGAGTGGCATCGAGCGTGATGGCGCCCTCGCCGCGCACTTCAGCGTAGTCGCGAACGCGGCGGAGGATGCGGTTGGCGATGCGTGGAGTGCCCCGGGAGCGGCGGGCGATCTCGCCGGCGGCGTCGTCGGGGAGCGGGACGCCAAGGAGATGAGCCGACCGCTTCACGATCTGAGCGAGCGTGGCCGCCTCGTAGAAGTCGAGGCGAAAGACGGAGCCGAAGCGGTCGCGCATGGGGGCGCTGACCATGGCGTAGCGCGTGGTGGCGCCGATGAGGGTGAACTTCGGCATCGCGAGCCGCACAGAGCGGGCGCCGGGCCCCTTGCCGATGACGAGGTCGAGGGCAAAGTCCTCCATCGCCGGGTAGAGGATCTCCTCGACCGTACGGGAGAGGCGGTGCACCTCGTCGATGAAGAGGATGTCGTGCTGCTTGAGGTTGGTGAGGATGGCGGCGAGGTCGCCCGGCCGCTCGATGGCGGGTCCGCTGGTAGTGCGGACGGCCACGCCCATTTCGTGCGCGACGATGTTGGCCAGGGTTGTCTTGCCGAGGCCGGGAGGGCCATAAAGGAGCAGATGGTCGAGGGCGTCGCCGCGCTTTCGTGCCGCTTCGATGGCGATGAGCAGGTTCTGCTTGACCCGTTCTTGGCCCGGAAAGTCGACGAGCACCCTGGGGCGCAACGAGTGCTCAAGCTCGTCGTCTTCGATGATGGGCGTGGGCGCCAGGAAGCGCTCTTCGGGCGGGGCCATGGGCGCAGTATAGCGGACAGATGTTCTAACCGGCGCGCTGAACGGACCGGGAGAAGGCCACTGTCTATGATGCCCTCGCCGCGACCGGCGGCAGGGATGGACCGATGGCAGACGAACTCTGGCGATTGGGCACCAGCGATCTCGCAGCGCTGATCCGCGACCGGCAGGTGAAGAGCCGCGAAGTGGTGGAAGCGCACCTTACGCGCATCGCGGCGGTGAACCCGGCGGTCAACGCCGTAACCGTTGTCCTTGCGAACGAGGCGCT
>CAZCDK010000095.1:0-10187 GCA_964497285.1 uncultured Anaerolineaceae bacterium
GTGAAGAACGGCTTCGCCCGGAACTTCCTCGTTCCCCGCGGTCTGGCCGGTCCTACCACGAAGGACAACCTGCAACACGCTCAGGCGCTCGCTCAGAAGGAGTCGCGCCGCCAGGAACGCCTCGACACCGACGCCCGCAAGCACACCGACCGGCTGGCGGGCTACACCGTCACGATCGAAGCGCGCGTGGGCGAAAGCGGACGGCTCTTTGGCTCTGTCACCAACAGGGACATTGCGGAGAAACTGACCTCTGCCACCGGGCTGGAGGTCGATCCGCACATCATCCTCCTCCCCGAGCCCATCCGCGAACTCGGGAGCCGGCCCGTCACGATCAAGTTCACTCGGAATGTCTCAATCGACATCAATGTGGACGTGCACCCGGATGAGGAATCGAAGCCCATTGTGGCGAAGCTGCAGGCCGAAAGGGAGGCGGCCGCGGCCGTCGAGGCAAAGAAGGCTGCTGAAGCCGCATACGCTGCCGAGCGCGAGGCCGAAAAGGCTGCCAGAGCCAGGTCCGCCGCCGAGCACGGTACCGACGACCCCGAATAGCGCCGGAAGGAGGAAAAGGTAGCCGGGCGTCTCTCGCGACCTTCGCTGCACGGCCCTTTTAGCCGCCCGGTTTCCTCCTTCAGGCATGACCTTTCCTGTTCTCGAACGGCTACCCCCGCACGATATCGAGGCCGAAGAGGCCGTCGTCGCCGCGTTGCTGGTCGACACCGAGGCCATCTATCACGTCTCCCCCATCCTTAAGCCCGAGGACTTCTTTCGGGAGAAGAATGGCTGGGTGTACGAGGCATGCCTCGACCTCTGGAACCGGGATGAGGCGATCAACCAGATCACGGTCGCGCACGAACTCGCCAGGAAGGATCGGCTCGAGGAGACCGGGGGCCAGACCTATCTGGCGGAGACGATCCGCCGCTTGCCAACCAGTGTCGGCGTCGAGTTCTACGCCCAGATTGTCAAGCGCGACAGCACATACCGGGGCCTGATCCACGCCGCGACCGGCATCCTTCAGCTGGCCTACGAAGCTCCTGCCGAGATAGAGACGGTCTTCAGCCGCTCCGAGGACCTGATCGCGCGCCTGCGAGGTGGCGAGAACTTCCGCGACTTTGTTCATATTCGCCAGCTCCTCCAGGCCTACCTTGAGGAAGACGTCGAGGCTATCGAGCGCCGGGACCTTGCCGCTATTCGCACCGGCTACAGCGACCTCGATGTGCTCCTTGGCGGCCTAAAACGCTCCGACCTCGTGATCGTCGGCGCGCGCCCGAGCGTGGGGAAGTCGGCGTTCGCGCTCGGCATCGCCCGCAACGCCGCGATTGTCCAGCAGGCGAACGTCGCCTTCTTCTCCCTGGAGATGTCCGGCGAGCAATTGGCCATCCGCCTGCTATCGGCCGAGTCGGGCGTCGATCAGAACCGTCTTCGCCTTGGCCAGCACAGCGAGCTCGAGGAGCGTCGCATCATCCGCTCCACGGGCGAACTCTCCGAAGCCAACATCTGGTTCGACGACTCGCCCGTTCTCACGGTCGCCGAACTGCGGGCTCGCGCGCGGCGCCTCTCGGGGGAGCGCGGGCTGGACCTGGTCGTGGTCGACTACCTCCAGCTCATGCAGGGCGAAACCTACGGGCGCAGCGAGAATCGCGTCCAGGAGATCAGCCACATTTCGCGCACGCTCAAGGGCCTCGCGCGCGAGCTCAACGTGCCCATCGTCGCCCTGGCACAGCTTTCCCGCGCGATTGAGAGCCGCCATCCACGCACACCCATGCTCTCCGATCTTCGCGATTCCGGTTCCATCGAACAGGACGCCGATGTGGTCATGTTTCTCAGCCGGGAGGAGATGTACACGACCCCCGAGCAGTGGGCACAGCAGCACCCTGACCTCCCTCAGAGCGCCTACCCGAAGGGCGTCGCTCAGGTCATCGTCGCCAAGCACCGCAACGGCCCCACGGTGTCAGTCGAGCTCCGCTTCCGCGAGAAGCTGGCCAAGTTCGAGGACTGGGTGCTCCGCACGGAGGAGAACGATGGGTCGCGCTGAGCCGTTCGGAGGGTTTCCCGGAGTCGCGCGGGCAACGGCCATCCCGAACCTGTTCTTCGCGACCGTTCTGCCTGACATGACCGCCCCGGGCGAGCTCCTGGCGTTCCTCTGGGTGGCGCGGCTCGTGCAGGAACAAAGCGGGGCGGTGCGGTTCGCCTCTGCCGACCAGGTGTGGGCGGAAGATGGCGCACAGGAGTCCTTTGCCCGGCTGGCCGGGGGCCGGGCGGGGCTGGATTCGGGCCTCGCCGGCTGCCTCGAACTGGGCGCGCTCCTTGGCCTCCGGCTCACGGGGCCGGGGCACGACGACACGGTGTATTTCGTCAACAATCCCGGTTCGCGCCGGGCCGTGGCGCGAGCGCGGGCGGGCGACCTCCGCCTTCGGCCCGAGACGGTTGCGCAACTGGTCGTCCCGCGCAACAGGCCGGGCATCTTCCGGCTCTACGAAGAGAACATCGGCACGATCACGCCGTTGGTTGGCGAGCGTCTCCTCGATGCGGCGGAGAAGTACCCCGCGGAGTGGGTAGAGGAAGCCTTTCGCCACGCGGCTGAGCTCAACGTCCGCAACTGGCGCTACGTTGAACGTATCCTGATACGCTGGGCCGAGGAGGGACGCGGAAATGAAGGAACTGAAGGAGATTCTTTCGAGGAGCGCAAGAGACGCTATCTCGGCGGAACCCTCAACTCCCTCTCCCGCCGTTCCTGAGGACACCGGCGACGAGGCTTGCCCGCTTTGCCGGGGCGCCGGGTTCGTCCGTCGCGAGCGCCCAGTCGACCATCCCCGCTTCGGGAGGGCGGAGCCCTGCGATTGCGTCCTCGATGAGGCCGAGGATGTGCGCCGCTCCCGCCTCGAACGCCTAAGCAACCTCGGGTCACTCTCCCGCTTTACATTCGCTTCCCTCGTTCCGGGCGGCCGAGATGGGGAGAGCGACTGGTTCCGTGCTGCTTCTGTCGGCGCCCGTGCCTTTGCCGCCGAGCCAGCCGGATGGCTCGTCTTCAGCGGCCCCAGCGGCTGCGGGAAGACGCATCTCGCGGCCGCGGTCGCCAACACCCGCATCGACCTCGGCGAACCTGCGCTGTTCATGGTCGTTCCGGACCTCCTCGACCACCTTCGCGCCAGCTACGATGCGACGGATGAGGAGATGGGATTCGGCCAGTTGTTTGAGCAGATCCGCACCGCTCCGCTGTTGTTGCTCGATGATATCGATGCCGCTGCCGGGACCCCGTGGGCGCGGGAGAAGCTCTTCCAGGTTGTGAACCACCGCTACAACGCCGAGCTTCCCACCGTGTTCACCTGCACGGCACGTCCCCAGCAGCTAGACGAGCGCCTCGCCACCCGCCTGTGCGACGAGCGCCTCTCGAGGGTGTTTGTGATCGAGGGCGCCGCAAGGGCATCATATGTGCAGGTGGGCGGCATGGCCCGCGAGCGGCTTGCTGAGATGCAGTTCCGTGACTTCGACGTGCGTGGTGCCGGCCTTCGCGCCGAGGAGCGCGACTCACTCGACGCCGCGTACCGCTCTGCGATGGCATTTGCCGACCAGCCCGAAGGCTGGCTGGTGATCCAGGGCGCCAACGGCTGCGGCAAGACGCACCTCGCCGCAGCAATCGCGAATCGCGCGCTCAGCCGCGGCAAGAGTGTCTTCTTCGCGGTTGTGCCAGACCTCCTCGATCATCTCCGCGCGTCGTTCGCACCCGGCAAGGAAGTTGGCTACGACGAGCTCTTCAACCAGGTACGCAGTGCCGACCTCCTGGTGCTCGATGACCTCGGTGCCCAGGCAACTTCGTCCTGGGCCCAGGAAAAGCTCTACCAGATCGTCAACTACCGCACTGTCGCCGGGCTCGCGGCCGTGGTCACCACTGACCGCACCCTCCAGGAGCTCCAGGCTGCTCACCCCCGCGTCGTCGCACGCATAGCCGACCCGCACGGCGGCGCATTGGTCTTCATTGGTGCGCCACACTATCGCCTTGGCCGCGCGGTCGAAACGCAGCCGTCTGTGACCTCCAGGCGTGGCCGGTAGGGAACCATGCGGGCAAGGCGCCTCTACCCGGTGCCCTGGCGCCGCACGAAATCCCGCAACGCCCACTCAGTCGAGTCGAACGCCAAGTCCGTCCACGGGATTTCCTCCGGGGCGAACCAGCGAATCTCCGACGTTTCGTGCCCCACTTCGCCCTCGCCCAGTGCCTGCGCCTGGTACACGATGACGACGACCCCCGGTCCGGAGCGCGTGTAGACGCCCACGAGTTCCAGGTCGCTGACATCGAGGTGCGCCTCCTCCAGCGTCTCCCGCACTGCCGCTTCCTCAACCGTCTCCCCCACGTCCATGTAGCCGCCCGGGAACACCCACGTTCCCAGCCGCGGCTCGATCGCCCGTCTCGTCAGCAGGATCGATCCGTCCGCCCGGACCGGGATCAAGCCTGCGACCGGCCGGGGATTGATGTAGTGCACGAATCCGCAATCGAGGCAGACCAGCCTGCGTTTCGTGTCGCCTTCGGGAATGGCCGTAGTGAGACGCTGGCCGCATTGCATGCAGAACCGGCTGAAGGAATGCGGGTGGCTGCTCACCGGGGCGGGTTGCCCGTCGCCTGCTGAGCGTCGCGGAGTCCCATCGATTCGGGGCCTTCGATCCACTCCTCCCCGTCGCTCCAGACCTCTTTCTTCCATACTGGCGCACGCTTCTTGATCTCGTTCACGAGCCAGTGGCCAGCTTCGAACGACTCGGCACGGTGACCGCTGCTGACAGCGACCAGCAGGCTGGTTTCGCCAATCTCCAGCCGGCCCGTGCGATGTAGCACCGCGCAGTCGACCAGCCCGAACCGCTCGCGGGCCTCGTCTGCGATCTCCCGCATCACCTTCTCGGCCATCCCCGGGTACGCATCGTAGACGAGGTGGTCAACTGCCCGATCGAGGCTGTGGTTGCGAACCACGCCCAGGAAGACGTTGACGGCTCCCGCTTCGGGCGACGCAACATGCTGCACGGCTTCGTCCGTGTTGAGCTTGTCGCCGGTCACGCGGATGAGCACGACTAGCCTCCGGAAACCGGTGGAATGAGCGCCAGGGTCGCCCCCGGTGACACAGGGTCTTTCGCGCGGACGTACTCCTCGTTCAATGCATACATGAGCGATGGCACGAACCCGGCCACGACGGGGTAGGCCGCGATCAACCGGTTGCGAATGGATTCGACAGTGTCCCCTTCTTCGTAGGGGAGTTCGAGCCTCCGTTTGCCCACCCGATCTGCAAGCGAGGCGAACAGGAGCACGGTGATGTTCATCCTGCCATTGTAGGCGATGCGCCCGCCTCCGCCTCGCTGTACCCTTCGCTACCATGGTCGCCGGACCAGTCCGCGAGTTGATCGACCTGCTCTACCCGGAGCGCTGCGTTGCCTGCGGCCGGTTCGGGCGCAGTCTCTGCCCAGGGTGCGACGCGTTGTTGACTCCATGTTCGGCGGGCCCACGCTGCGGCAACTGCTCTGCTCGCTGGGAGGGGAGCGGCAACTGCCCGCGCTGCTTTGGGTGGGATGCGCTCGATGGGGCCCTTGCAGCGGTTGACATGGAAGGTGCCGCCCGGCGCGTCGTCCACGGCCTCAAGTACCGCTACGTTGATTCGCTCGCGGCTCCGATGGCAGCCCGCCTCCGGCCCCTGGGCCAGGAGTGCGGCTTCGATGTTGCCTATGCCATACCCCTCCACCGCTCACGCCGCCGGAAACGTGGCTTCAACCAGGCTGAGGTCCTGCTCGACCACCTCGGTTGGCGGCCGGGAACGGGATCGCTGGAGCGCGTCCGCAAGACTGACACCCAGGTCGGTCTTCGCCTCCACGAGCGCCGATCGAACGTCAGCGGCGCTTTTCGCTACAGGGGGCCCGGGCTCTCCGGCCTGTCAGTTGCCCTCGTCGATGATGTCGTGACGACGGGAGCCACGGCCAACGAGTGCGCACGTGTGCTCAAGGACTTCGGCGCGCACAGCGTTCGCGTCCTCGCTTTCGCCCGGGCCAACTACGCACCGGGGACTCAGGAGCGCATCGACGACTGACCGGCACGCGGCTCCGGGCGGCAGCGAACCGCAAGGTCATTAATCACCCCTTTCCCCCCACGCCGTACAATTGACACACCCGGGACAGACTCGGCCGGGATTCCGCCGCCGGAGATTCAATGACCGTTGCTGGCGCCCGCACCCTTTCGCCGCAGGCCACCGCCGCCGCGGGCGTCCTCGCGCGGGTTCGCACACAGATTCACCGAGTGATTGTCGGCCAGGATCTCCTCATCGATCGACTTCTCATCGGACTTCTTTGTGGAGGCCATGTGTTGGTCGAGGGTGTTCCGGGGCTGGCCAAGTCGCTCGCTGTCTCCACCCTCGCACGCACGCTCAACCTCGACTACGTCCGCATCCAATTCACCCCGGACCTCCTGCCCGCGGACCTCGTCGGCACGGAGGTCTTCAGCCCATCCGACGGCCGGTTCACCGTTCGTCGCGGACCGCTGTTCGCCAACATCGTGCTCGCCGACGAGGTCAACCGTGCGCCGGCGAAGGTTCAGTCGGCCTTGCTGGAAGCCATGCAGGAGCGCCACATCACCATTGGCGGCCAGACGCTGCAGCTCGATGAGCCGTTTCTGGTGATGGCGACCCAGAATCCGATCGAGCAAGAGGGCACGTACCCGCTGCCGGAGGCGCAGCTGGATCGCTTCCTGCTCAAGGTCCGGGTCGACTACCCGACACGCCAGGAAGAGCGCCTGATCATGGAGATGAGCCTCGGCGCGAGCGTGCCGACACCCGATGCCGTGGCAACCCACGACGACATCTCCGTCGCGCGTCAGGCCGTACACGATGTCGCGCTCGACGATTCTCTGAAGGACTACATCGTGCAGGTGGTCCATGCGACACGGAGGCCGGCCGCCTACCAGCTCCCGGCGCTCAAACCGCTGATCGCCTTTGGTGCATCGCCGAGGGCCAGCATCGCCCTGGCCCAGGCCGCCCGTGCTCATGCGTTCCTCCAGGGCCGCGCCTACACCACCCCCGACGACATAAAAGCCCTCGCTCACGATGTGCTCCGCCACCGCATCGTCACAACCTATGAAGCCGAGGCCGAAGAACTCACCACCGATGACCTCATCAACCGTGTCCTCGAAAGCGTGGCCATTCCCTAGTTCCGCACGATCCTAGAACCAAAGGCCGGACGATGAAGCTCCCGGGTCGCGCGCGATCCCCCGCCGTTGTGCAGCATTCGATTCGCGACCCCGAGTCCGGCCGTCCGCGCTCCATTCCCCCGGAGCTCCTCGAGCGCGTGAAGCTCATCGAGATCAAAGCCCGCCGTCTCGTCGACGACCTCTTCCTTGGGGAGTACCACGCCATCTTTCGCGGTCGCGGCATCGAATTCGACGAACTCCGGCCCTATGTTCCGGGGGACGACGTCCGAGCCATCGACTGGAAGACGTACGCGCGAACGGGCACGCCCTTCGTGCGGCGGTACCGAGAGGATCGGGACCTGACGGTGGTCTTCGTCGTCGATATCAGCGCTTCTCAGCGAGCCGGAGCGCTGCCGCGCTCGAAAGGCGATCTGGCCGCCGAGATCTGCGCCGTGCTTGCCCTCGCGGCGATCCGCAACAAGGACCGCGTAGGGCTGCTTCTCTTTGCCAGCGAGCCCGAGCGCTACATTCGCCCGGCCGGCGGGGCCACGCATGTCCTGCGCGTCGTGCGAGAGGTGCTCTGGGCGCAACCGAGGTCGCGGGGCACCGACATCGGCGCGGCGCTCCAATACCTCGCCGATGTCCAGAAGCGAAAGGCGACCGTGTTCCTCGTCTCGGACTTCCTCACAACTGGCTATGCACCCCAGCTCCGCTCGTCCGCGCGGCGTCACGACGTGATCGCCATTCGCGTCCGCGAGCCAATCGACGAGTCCCTTCCCGATGCGGGGCTCATCCTTCTCGCCGATGCCGAAACCGGGCAGGAGGCCGACGTCGACAGTGGCAGCCATGCCGTCCGCGAGGCGTATGCGGCCCACGTGCGCAGGATTGATGCCGAAAGGCGCCTCCTCTTTGGCAGGGCAGGGGTTGACGAAATCGATGTACTCGCGGGCCAGGACTACGTCCCAGCACTCCTGCGCTTTTTCCGCCGGCGCGCTGTGGCGGTCGCGGGATGAGAGGGATTCTCGCCGCTGTCGTCGCGCTGGCGCTGGCTCTCGCATGCGTTTCGCCTGCGGCAGCCGACGACCGCGATCGCGCCTCCATCTCGTCACAAGCGGCGCTCATCGGTCAGCAACTCCTGGTTGTCGTCGACGTGTACACGTCGCGAGGTGCCACTGTGGAGATCGATCCGGGAGCGAGGTCGTGGAACGGCATCGAGTTCGTGCGTCTTGCGTCGGCATCGATCCGCGACGATGGCGACAGCACGCGGCACCACCTGGAGATCGTCGTGGCTGCCTTCCTCCCCGGAGAAGTCGACTTTGCGCCCGGAGTGAACGTCGTGCAGGGCAAGGACGTGATTCCCCGCGCCCTCCCTCGTGCCACGCTCTCCGTCGTTTCGACGCTCAGCGCCGATGATCCCGGCACACTTACCCCCCTGCTTGCTCCGCGGCAAATTGATGGCGCCGAGTCCCGGCTCCTGCGTCCGGCGATCACCCTCGCTGCCATCCTTGCCGCCGCATTGGTCGCCACGGGGCTGGCATTGGCTCTCCGCGCGCTTCTCAGCCGGAGGCGGCCGGCGCCGCCGGTGGTGGGTGCTTCCCCGAAGGCGCCCGACCTCGCGGGGGTGGAGTCGATCCTTCACGTCGATCCATCGAGCGCGTACCGAGCCCTGGCGTTCAACGTTCGCGCTGTCCTGTCCCGGCGCTATGGCATCCCTGCGACCGCCCTCACCGCCAGCGAAATCGCCCGCCGCATGGAGGCGGAAGGACTCGATCGGTGGCAGGCGCGTCTCGTCAGCGGCCTGCTCGACGAGTGTGACGCCGTCATCTATGCCGGCTATCGCCCTGCGGCCGAGCGCCGCCTGTTCGACCTGAACATGGCGCGCGAGATCGTGGAGGCCAGTTCCTGATGGAGTTCGGCAATCCTTACTTCTTGCTGCTCTCGGTGTTCGCCGTGCCGATTGTGCTCGCCCTTTGGGGCCGGCCACGCGGAGCGCACGTGGTGGCCCTGGTCGCAGCTCCGGGCCTCGGGCGGCAGACGCCTCGACTTCGACTTGCCCGCTGGCTGCCGGCACTCCGGGTGGTCGCATTGCTCCTTCTAGTTGTTGGCCTGGCGCGCCCGCGGGCGGGACAGGCCGAGGCGCTTGTCCCCGCCGAGGGCATAGACATCGCGCTCTCGCTGGACGTTTCCAGTTCCATGGAAACCAACTCACTCGGTGGGAAGTCGCGGCTCGACGTCACCCGGGACGTGGTCCGCGACTTCGTCGCGGGACGGAAGAACGACCGCATAGGGCTCGTCGTGTTCCAGAACGAAGCCCTCGCCATCTCCCCGCTGACCCTCGACTACAAGGCCCTGGACCGGATCGTGGCTGATCTCAAGAGCGGCATTCTCCCCGATGGGACCGGAATCGGCGTGGGATTGGCGAGTGCGCTGACCTTGCTCCAGGATTCCCCCGCTGCGACCCGGATCGTCATTCTGCTGACGGACGGCGAGCACAACGCCAAGTCCATAAGCCCCGAAGATGCTGCCGGCATCGCCGCCTCGTTGCGGATTCGCGTCTACACCATCGGCGTCGAGGGCGAGCGGTCCCTGTCGGGGCCCGGGTTCGATGAAGACCTGCTCATGCGCATCGCCGATGCCACGGGTGGGCGCTACTTTGCCGCCAGCAACCGCAATCAGCTTGCGGCGATCTACGACGAAATCGGCCGCCTCGAGACCAGCCACCTGGACCGTGATCGCTATGAGCGTTTCCGCGAATTCGGTCCATGGCTCGCCTTCTTCGGCGCCGGGCTGCTTCTCGCCGAATTCACCCTGCGGGGCACATGGCTGCGGAGGGCGACCGGATGAGCGGCATTAGCTTTGGGAACCCCTTCCTGCTCCTGGCTATCCCGGCGGTGCCGGTGTTCTTCTCGTCGACGTACGTCACCACGTCGTCGGGCTGCACCTTGAAGGTGATGTAGCCGGTGGGCTCCTTCTTCTCGGCGCCCTTCCTGGTGGCGGCCCACGCGTTGGCCGCCAGCGAGGACCCGCGCTGGGCCCAGCC
>CAZCDK010000096.1:0-4231 GCA_964497285.1 uncultured Anaerolineaceae bacterium
CGGTTGAACGGGTCACTTCTGGAATGCTATAACGTGCTCAATCCCTTTTGCGCCTAAGTCGGGGGGGGGGGAGCGGAGTCGAGCGTGCTGCAGCCACATGAAATCCTCCTGGTCCTCGATGAGTGCCATATGCGGTTTCTCAACCGCCATCAGTCGATGGTCCTTGCGGGCATATACCTTGCCATGAGTCCCAGAGAAATGGCCGACTCGTTCGCCTGCAGCGAGCAGACAATACTCCGGGTACGCCGCAAGACCATGGAAGCGATCTTTGACTTCACCGAAGTCAATGCAACCCCCGAGCGCCTGCGTCTCTGGACGGAGCGCCACTGGCACTGCTGCACCGCGCCTGCCCGCGAGATGATCGAAAACAATCAGCTCTTGATCAGTTGGTGATCAGCTCTTCCTTGGCATGGGGTGAATCATACGGGCAGCAGCCCTGAGGGGCTGTGACGGAAAGGAACGTACATGGGACTCTCATTATGGCGGCACGGTGCTACACGGATGGCACTCCTACTGGTTGCCTTGACGTTGAGCTTGGCGGCCTTGGGGTCCTCGCACGCGGACGGCCCGGATGAAGATGGGGGAAAGGGCCACACGTCTAACGGAAAAGTTGTGGCGGTTGCCAAGCATGATTCGCGCGTAGCGTCGGCCCATATGAGTCAGGGATTTTCGATAGCCAGCATCGATTTCTACCTGGATGCTATTGCGACCATGAACTATGGTGGCTCATACTCCGACGTGTATCTGTCAAGCTCATGGGACACTACCTGCGGATTCTTCGCTTGCGGTAACACCATACAGTACGAGTACACTCGCACTGTATGGTACGGTACAAATCCATACAACGCGTACAGCATGCAACTGAACAACAGATGGGTTCAGTCGGGACTTGGCGTCAGCGGGGCTTCTTGCACCATCTCCTATCCTCTCGCGTCGTCCTGTACGGTATCTGGCTTCACTTCCAAGACCGTTACGAAGACAGGACCGACGTGGTATGACCTCTGGTCTGTTTACAACGAGTTCGGCACAGGTCTCGTTCAGTTCTCCAATTTCACTGCTCTCGGTAGCTTGAGTGAGACGGCAACGACCATGATTTGTTACTACGCGGGGCAGTGCCAGTCGTTTCAGGCCTCAGACTCGGGTTCAATTTGATCCGGTTGGCGTTCGGCAACAAGGGAACGGTAGGCCTTGTGGTCGCCCTTCCCCTGTGCTTGGCAATCGCCTTCGCGTGTTCGGCCAGCAAAGGCCCGTCTTCGTCCACTGCCCGGTTTACGGGTGCCGGGCAATCGGCCAGCGCCCGGGCGGCAGTGGATGCCGACGTGGTCCGCCTGGTCGTTTCGGCGCAGACGCGCGATGGCGCGTTCTCTGAGGTCGTGGGGGTGCTTTCTCCAGGTGTCGATGTCCGGTCGACCTTCTTCTCCTTGCTAGCGCTGGCGGAGAGTGGTGGCATCCCGGACCGTGTCAAGCAGCGCACGTCCACCTGGCTTCGAGACTTCCTAACGACGGACGGATGGGTGAAAGCCAGTGGCAGCATCGAGAACGGAGGACTGGAGGATATCGATGTCGCCATCCTGCTCTACAAGTACTCGAAGGTCCTCGGTGTGGGCCCGGGCGTTGCTGGGATTGATGAGACAAAGCTGGCGGACGCTGCCTCCTCCTCCCTTGGCCCGGACTGGGATGCCGCGCGTGTCTCCCGCATGGCGTGGGCTGAGGAAATCCTCAACAGCCTGCCCGAGCCGAAGGCCACGCTGAGAGCCATGCTGGCCACTCGTGTTGCCGAGGCATTGCCAACGCTCCGTCCCAGCGACGTTCGCGACGCGGTAGCGATGGCGCAGTTCCCAGACGGCGTCTCGCTCCCTCCCTCAACGAAGGCGGCCATCGCGAACACACTGCGAGACAGCGTGGCTCAGGCTGCATCCCACCCTGGACCGTGGGACGAACAGTACCTGGCTCTAGCGGCGCTTGGACTCGTGGATCGCACTACATCCGACAAGGCATTTCGCCTGCTGGGTTCCACCGGCGCTCCGCGGTATTGGGGATCAGTGGGCGCCGTCGATGCATACCTTCTGCTCGCAGCGCCGCCCAGCGCCGCGCCGCAGGATTGGGGCGGCGCTGCGTCGTGGCGGACAGCGCTTCGTGAGGCACTGCTGAGCCGTGAGGGTCCGCGAGGTGGCTTCACTGCCCCCGTCGTATCAAGGCCGTCTCTTTCGGCCACGGGAGCGGCCGTCGTGGCACTTCACTACGCACGTGGAGACCGCGAAATCGCGAATCGCGCCGAGGCGATCGAGCGAATGCTCTGCACCCAGCCTGAGGCAAGTGCCCGCGACTCGAATCTCGGTATTGCGATCGCACGCCACGCGATCGCGATAGCAGGGCTTCCCTGCGCCGCACCAAAGGCGACGGCTCCGTCCGGGAGCAGGCCGATTGACACCTGGCTGTACGCGATCGCCAGCAACGTTCTCTTGTCGAAGGCCGACTGCCCTCAGGCCATCGGCGAACCCAGCGTGGATCGAGTTGTCCTTGTGTTGAGCGCGCTAGCCTTGCGCGAGGAGGCGAGAACGGCCCATGTCCGGAGATGTGGCGGCGAGAGCCTGGTTTCATCGGTTTCAGCGGGATCTGTGTTGGAGCTGTATTCGTTGCTAGCGCTTCGTATAATGCTCGCTGTCCCAACAGACGTGACCGCGGTGACCGAGATCCTCGACTCGTTCCGCAGCGGCATCGGATACGGTTCGCCAGAGGGCGCAAGACTGACCGATACCTGTCAGGCTATGGTAGTCAGAGAGATGATGGCCAAGGGCGAATTGCTGCCGGTCGTGTGTGGTTTCTAGAGCGTAGTGTCGTTGCCGAACGAAGACGACCCACACGCGGAGATCCTGCTGACCTGCGGGCGCAGGTAACATGCCTGGACATCTGCAAGGTCCGGCGTCAGGCCTGCCGCGGGCACGCCTCCTTTCCGATGGTGCCTTCCATGCCCGTACCCGCGTGGGCCTTGCGTGACGAGGCCGCGCTATACTCCCGTCGTGGACTCCATCGAACGCCGCGCCCTCCTGGCGTGTGCACCTGCGCTTCTTCTGGTGCTGGCGCTCGCGGGGTGCGACGATCGCCCCGGCCCCCGCTCCGCCGCCGAGGGCCCTTCCGGGACAGCCACATCGGCGCCTGCCACAGTCACGCCCACAAGACCGCCACTGCCCACGCCTACTCCAACCGCAGTTGGGCCTCGCGTGACCAACACCCCGACGCCGGTGCCACTCGACAAGCGCACGTTCTACCAAACGATGCCATTTCCGGCCGACGCGGAGATGATCCCCGTCGTCGAAGGGATCGATTTCGCGTTCCGTACACGCCAGTCGGAGCCGTCGATCATCGAGCTCTACACCAGCTGGATCACCCCCCAGCGTTGGACGAAGGCGGGAGAACTCCCGTACTTGAAGCCAAACGAGCGTTGGATGAGGGGTGGCTACGAATTCGTCATTTACATAACACCCAAGGGCGCGGAAGGAGTGGCGGTCATCAGCATTCAGGTACGCCCGCAATCCGCCCCGTAGTCCGGCCGCGGGCCCCAGTCCTCCCCTCCCCCAAAACCCGGGCTCTGGCCTTCGCTCTCCATCCCGCGCCGCGCCCTCTGAACGAGCCCCCGTAAAGGTGGGTTTGTGTTCCGAAAGAGTGCCGGGTGATATCCTCACCGGCGACGCGGGACACCGGTCGCTGTCCGCCCACTCTTCGTTCCAGGAACCGTTTTCCATGTCGAACCGCCAGGCCCGTCGAGAACAAGCGCGTACGTCGCGCCAGGCCCGCAATGCCCGGGCATCACGCCCATCGCCCGGCGCAAGGCGAGCCTCGCGGGGTGGCGGCGGCGGACCGGACCTCTTCTCGCTCCCCTACCTCCTGGGTCTCGGGACCCTGGTGATCGTCCTGGCTCTCGTCCTCGTCTTCTTTGTGACTCGCGGCGGGGACGGCGATAGCGATCTCGTGGAGAAGCTCAACAATGCCAACGCGGCGCTGCCCGTGGATCTCGCCCGCGGCGTTACCCTCGGAAAGGCTGATGCTCCGCTCAAGCTGGATGAGTACGAGGACTTCCAGTGCCCATACTGCCTCAAGTTCACGTCCGAGCAGGAAGGCCAGCTTGTCGATGAGTACGTGAAGACCGGCAAGCTCCAGATCACTTTCAAGCAATTCCCCTTGATTCCGGGTACCGAGTCGGTTCGCGCAGCGTTCGCGAGCCAGTGCGCTG
>CAZCDK010000096.1:4241-10168 GCA_964497285.1 uncultured Anaerolineaceae bacterium
AAGTTCTGGCAGTACCACAACAAGCTCTTCACCGTTCAGGCCGAAGCTGGTCAAGCGAAGTCCGAGAGACTCAATGTCGGCCGTTTCGGCGACGACAAGCTGAAGACGTACGCGGCGGATCTCGGGCTGGACTCGACGAAGTTCGAGCAATGCATGGCAAGCGACACCGCACTAAAGGCCGTCAACGAGTCGGTGAGTGCCGGCAAGGCCCTGGGCGTGCGCGGCACCCCTTCATTTGCCATCAACGGCCAGCCGATCGGCTCGGGTGCCCTGGACAGCATTGAGGCGTGGCGCAAGCTTCTCGACGACGCCTACAAGGCCGTCACAGCATCTCCTTCACCGGCCGCCACGACATCAGCGGCGACCGGCACACCCGCAGCATCGCCGACGAGGTGAAATGACCGAGGAGCCCGGCGACGTTGTCCCCCGCTGGGACGGTTGGCTGGGCCCGCGGACCTGGGCCCCGGCGGCAGGAATCCTGCTGGTGGCCCTTGCCCTCTTCGTCGTCCTCTTCGTGCGTGAATACCGCTCGCCGCAGACCATCACCCGCCGCTGCGAGCCCGGGGACCCCGGCTGCGAGCTGCGTCAGAAGATCCACGTGCACGCCGACTTCGCTCTGGTGATCCGCGGCAAGCAGTTCGACTTTGGCCAGAAGCAGTTCATTTCTACCGCTGAAAAGGAGCTCAGCCCCAACGTCCACATCCACGACCCGCGCCATGCCGTCATCCACGTGCATCGCGAGCAAACCACGTGGGATGAGTTCTTCCGCTCGCTCGGGTTCGAGCTAACGGACACCTGCATCAAGCTTCCTGCGGGCGAGAGCTACTGCACCAATCCCACCGAGAAGCTCAAGTTCGTCGTGAACGGCGTGCGCACGGACTCCATCATGTTCCAGGACATCCAGGGGCTCTCCCGCGTTCTCATCAGCTTCGGATCTGAAACCGATGACCAGGTCATGCAGCAGTTCGGCCTGGTCACGGACCAGGCGTGCATCCCCTCGGGACTGTGCCTCGCCCGGGGGGGTGGCTCCGGCGAACACGGCGAGCCCGAGCCCTGCAGCGGTTCGGAAACCACCTGCAACTGACCAGCCTCAGCCCGGGACAAGCGAGTGTTTGCGCACCATCGCGCGACGCCGCAGAACCTGCTTCAATCGCACCATGAACTTCGATGCCCTGCTTGCCCACCGCACCCACCGGATGGAAGCCAGTGCCATTCGCGAGATCCTCAAGGTGGCCTCATCACCCGGCGTTGTCTCGCTGGCTGGCGGGCTGCCGGCAGCCGAGAGCTTCCCGTTGCAGATAATGGGGGAGCTGACCGAAGCCGTGCTGGCTCGCTACGGCAGCCAGGCTCTCCAGTACAGCGCCAGTGAGGGCTTCGGCCCACTGCTCGATGCGCTGGTCCCCCACCTGGCCGCTCGCGGCGTAGCCACGGATGCCGCCTCGGTTCTTGTCTTCAACGGCTCTCAGGGCGTGCTCGATTCGATTGCCAAGATCCTCGTGTCGCCCGGTGATCCTGTGGCCGTCGAAGCGCCGACCTACCTCGGCGCGCTCCAGGCCTTCAACGCCTATGAACCGTCATACGTCCAGTTGGCCGCTGACAGTTTCGGCCTCATCCCGGAGTCGCTGGACGCCGCCCTTGCCAGCAGCAGTCCAAAGCTGGTCTACCTCGTTCCGACCTTTCAGAACCCCACCGGCCGAACCGTGCCCCTGGAACGCCGGGAGGCGATTGCCGAGATCCTCCAACGCCGGGGCGCACTGCTCCTGGAAGATGATCCCTACAGCGACTTGCGTTATCGGGGAGATCGGCTCCACCATCAAGTCGCTCGCGCCGGACCACGTGGTCTACATGACGACATTGTCGAAGACCTTCGCCCCGGGCCTCCGCCTCGGGATCTGCGTTGCCCCCGACGCGATCCGGCGGTGGCTCGTGATCGCGCGTCAAGGTGTCGATCTCCACACCAGCACCTGGAGCCAGGCCCTTGCGTCGGAATACGTCGGCGGCGGTCACCTCGAACGCCAGCTTCCCCGCATTCTGAGTCTCTATCGGCCGCGCCAGCAGGCGATGCTCGAGGCCCTCGATCGGCACATGCCAGAAGGCTTCGACTGGACCAAACCGGACGGCGGCATGTTCGTCTGGGTTCGGGGTCCCGATGGGCTCGACATGGAGAACGTGTATGGCCGAGCGATCGCCAGGGGCGTCGCCTTCGTTCCCGGCAAGTTCTTCTATGTCCACCACGAAGACGGTGGGCCAACGTTGCGCATGAACTTCACCGCTGCGGACCCTGCCACCATCGACCGGGCAGTGTCGCTCATCGCCGAAGCCGTTGCTGAGGAGCTCTCAGCGCGTCCCAATTGATGTCCGGCCTTGTCTGTCAAAGGATTGGCTCATGACCGCCGGCATGCGTTCCGCGTTCGCTTCCGTGGCCTCTCTCGTGGGCAACACGCCGCTTGTCGAGCTGAAGAGCCTCGCCCCGTCGCCCGGAGTTCGGCTCTTCGCGAAGCTCGAAAGCCTGAATCCCACCGGCAGCCTCAAGGACCGCATCGTCGTTCGCATCCTCGAGGCGGCGCTCGCTTCGGGCGAACTCGCTCCCGGGCAGCGGATCGTCGAAGCGTCGACCGGCAACACAGGCGTTGCCCTTGCCCTGTTTGGCCGTCTCCGCGGCCATCCCGTCGATGTCTGTGTCCCCGAAAGCGTCTATCCCGAGATCGAAGCCCTGCTACGTGCCTACGGCGCCAACATCCGTTGGGTCCCCCGCCAGGCCGGAATCAAGAGCGCGATCGAAGTCGCCTCGCAGATCGCCGAATGCGAAGGCGCCTTCCTCCTCAACCAGTTCGGGAGCCAGGAAAACGTCCGGGCCCACTACGAGACAACGGGAGCTGAGATCCTTGCGGACCTTGATCGCGTGGATGTATTCGTCGCCGGCATCGGCACTGGGGGCACGATTAGCGGTGTGGGACGGCGCCTCAAGGAGGCGAACCCGGCCTGCAAGGTCTTCGGCGTCGAGCCACGGCTGGGTGTTCACGTCCAGGGTCTGAAGTCCCTGGACGATGGCTTCATCCCGCCCGTGCTTGACGAAAGCGTTCTCGACGGAAAGATCATCGTCGGCAACCGCCACGCTTTCGCCCATGCGCGCCTCGCGATGCTGGCCGAGGGTCTGATCGGCGGCATCAGTAGCGGGGCGACGCTGCACGCGGCGATGCGCGCCGCCAGTCGCCTCGAACGGGGGAACATCGTCCTCATCTGTGCCGACGGTGGCTGGAAATACCTTGGAACTGATCTCTGGGATGCAGAGGACCACGACCCGGCCTTCGAGGCTCACGAGGACCCACTCGACGACGTCCTCTGGTGGTGAGCGATCGTCGCGAAGGCTTGTTTCCAGGAGCCTCCCGAACCCGGAAGCATGGTCCGTGAAATCGGGCTTCAGCTTCCCAGCCCGGCTGGCAGTCGCCCGGCGCCCGGCCGGGATCCCGGCGAAGTCCGGCTCGTCCGACCCCGAGACATGGCTTCGGTGCCGGCCATTGGCCTCCTGGCCGGAGTCCACCCTTTCCAGAATCCGCCGCCCTTTCCGAGCGGCCCGCTGCCCCGGCCCGGGGCCGCGACAAGACTCACTCCATTTCCACCCAACAGCACGTTCTGGATGGTTGAGATCGATTCGCGAACCGGCGAGTTTGTGACGGCGTTCGGCGAGACCTGATAGGGCAAGGTCGAGTGCGGGCCGGGGCTGGCCTCAGCCATCGACCCGCACCCGCGCCGGACTCCAGCGGCCGATGACCCCCTGCCCGTGGCAGCTCACCGACTTGCCGCCCACAAGCTCGATCTCCGTCATCAGCCCGAGAGCCACGGTGAAGCCGGTGATCTTGTCGGGGATGTCCCCGTAGCCGTCGACAACGCGGCCGTCGGCCTCGAACTCGACCGTGTCCGCACCCTGGTCGTAGGTGATCCGGTAGGCGTGCGCCTGGCCCTGTGCGGCCGGCAGATCGTGGATCTCGTTGAAGATGGCGAACGTCTTCGCCGCTCCGGTCGTTGGTCTTGCCGCACCGGGGAATGGCAACCGCCCGTAGACAGTCGCCACGCAGTCGCCGCCAGTGAGGAAGTCGAGCGCCCACCCGGTGGCCAGGTCGAGCAGGTTCCACGAGACAAAGCCGTCGTACAGGTTCCCCGGCTGCGTGCCGATCGTCTGCGCCGCAACCTGGATCTCGAACGTGATCCGTCCGCCATCGGGAACGGCGAACCGCTGTTTCGAGTAGTACATGTGCTTGGCGTTGTCGAGCACCTGAACGCGATCGTTGGCGCGAGTGAAGGGCACGGCCGCCACCTGCAGCCAGCCATTGCGCACGAGCACCATTGCGTTCGGCTCGCGGTAGTGCCACTGGCTGCCATCGGGCAGCGCGAACCCCCCGATCTCCCATGAGGAGTCGGCTTCGAGGATGCGGTTGTAGTCGCCGACGACGAAGTCGGCAGCAGAGGAATCAGTCATGCCACGAGGGTAACCGACGATTCCAATTCGAGGTGCCTATGCGCCCCGGAGCGACGCTCCGAGCTCCTTCGCAAGCCGCGCCAGGAGGCCGGACTGGACCTTCGCCACGTCGTTGTCCGTGAGCGTCCGATCGTCCGCCCGGAAGTGCAGGCTGATGGCGAGCGACTTCTTCCCCGGGGGCACGCTGGGGCCGCGGTAGTCGTCGAACACATCGGCGGCAAGCCGCACCCCGCCGGAACGGTGAGAGCGCACGATCTCCAGCACTCGCCCCGCCGGGATCGCGGCATCAACCACTAGCGCGATGTCCTGCCGCACTTCGGGGTAGCGTGACGGGGGAGTGTATGCCGGGCGCCCGGGAAGCCTCCGCGCCATCGGCTCCAGCCAGAGCTCGACCAGGTAGACAGGTTCGTCGACGTCAAAGGCTCTCGCCGTCTCGGGATGCACCTGGGCGACGACACCGACTTTCTCCATGCCCGACACCACGTCAGCCGTATGGCCCGCCAGCAGGCCGAAGTGCTCAGACGGCACGATCGAGACAGGCACGCCAAGCGCTTGCGACAGCGCCTCAAGGTCGCCTTTGGCGTCAAAGAAGTCCATCCGTTCTGCGCCGTGCCGTCCCCGTCCCATCTCGCGCGCGCCGCCGACGACAGCGCAGAACACGGGCCTTTCGTGGGGTAGATCGGCCTCGGTCGGGAGGTACTCTGAGCCGACTTCGAACAGCCGCAGCGGGCCTTCGTGAGTTCGCCGGTTGGCGGAGTAGGTCTCCAGAATCGTGCCCCGCAGCGAAGTGCGCAGGATCGTATGCCGGGCAGCCACAGGGTTCGCCACCGCCTGCGGACACGCGCGCGACTGGTCTGTTGGGTCAACGACACGGGCCAGACTCGGCCGATCGGTGAGCGTGTAGGTGATGACTTCCTGGTAGCCAAGCCCTACCGCGATGTCCTTCATGCGCTCGCGGAGATCCTCGATCGGCGCCGGCTCGACTGGCGGCAGGCTGCCGCGGAGGGTCGTCACGGGAAGCCGGTCGTAGCCGTAGACCCGCGCTACGTCTTCGATCACATCGTCTGCAATCTCGACATCGGGCCGCCAGTCGGGTGGACGGACGATGTACACGGCTCCCTGAAGGTCGCATCCAAAGCCAAGCGCGGAGAGGATTCGCAAGACGTCGCTCGGCGGGATCACGATCCCGAGCACCTGTTCGATCCTGGCCACGGGTACGTCGATCACCCTCGTGGGTTGCTTGCCGGGGAAGACGTCGACCAGTCCGCGGGCAATCGTCCCCCCGGTCAGCTGTGCGAACAGGTGCAGCGCCCGGCGCTGCGCGTATTCGGCCATCGCTGGCCCGATCCCCTTCTCAAACCGCAACGAAGCCTCGGATCGCAGCTTCAGGAGGCCCGACGTCCGCCGGATCGAACCACCCTTGAAGTTGGATACTTCCAAGAGCACGTTT
>CAZCDK010000097.1:0-10161 GCA_964497285.1 uncultured Anaerolineaceae bacterium
CTGATTCGCAGCCCACGAACGCGGTCACTCCTCGGTCCACTCACGGATTCGGGGGCCCGGTCTTGTCTTGACGAGGATTCCGTGAGTTTGCTACCGTCAGAAGTAAGGAAGGAGGTGATGCGCATGGACGATCACAGTCGTAGTTACGGCCGGAGCATCTTGGCGCTGGAGGTGTCCTCCTCCTAAGACTGTCTTCGGTCTTAGCTACGCCAGGGGCCGGGTCAAAACCCGGCCCCTTTTCTTCTGTCTCCTCGCAATGACGGCCTTCGACGTTTCCACCTACCAATCCGCGCTTGCGGCCAGCGCGATCGGGCGCGACCTCGTCTACCGGCGTGGAGTCGACACGACTATGGACCTGGCTCGCGATCTCGCTGCGAAGGGCGCGCCGCACGGCACGCTCGTCCTGGCCGACCGCCAGACGGCCGGTCGCGGACGGCGGGGGCGCAGCTTCCACAGCCCCGACGCCGAGAACCTGTACTTCACCCTTGTGCTTCGGACAAAGCCCGGAGTGCACCAGCGTCTGCCAGTCGTGCTCCCCGTGGCAGTCTGCCGGGCCTGCGCCCGAGCGGGTGTCGACGTACGCATCAAGTGGCCCAATGACATCTGGGTCGGAGAGCGCAAGCTCGCGGGAATCCTCATCGACGCAGAGCTCGGCCCTGACAGCCCGTTCGCGCTCGCGCTCGCGGGCATCGGGGTAAACGTGAATGGTGATCCAACCCTGGAGCCGGAGCTGCGGGATACTGCCACGAGTCTCTCGCGCGAACTGGGGCGGCCGGTGCAACGGGAGCTCCTCCTGGCGGGGGTCTGCAACGAAGTGGATGGGGCACTGGCGATCGGTGGGCCGAGTCTGCATCGGGCATACAAGGAACTGAGCCTTGTGCTCGGCCGCACCGTCGTGCTGGCTTTCCCCTCTGGCGAGACCCGCGAGGCAACGGCGACGGGAATCGACGCGGACGGTTCGCTTCAGGTTCGCTACCGGGATGGGACCGCCGAGACGGTGAGTGCGGCGGACGTCTCATTGCGCCCGGCGAAACCCTAGCGTCCACCGCCTTCTTCGCGTCCCCGCATGAACATCTCGATGAGGTCGATCGGGACGGGGAAGACGATCGTGCTATTGTTTTCCGCAGCGACTTCGGTGAGCGTCTGCAGATAACGAAGCTGAACCGTGATCGGCTCTTCGGCCATCACCATCGCGGCCTCCTTGAGCCGTTCGCTGGCCTGGTACTCGCCGTCGGCCGCAATGACTTTCGCGCGCCGCTCCCGCTCGGCCTCCGCTTACCGCGCCATGGCACGCTGCATCGTGCTCGGTAGCTCGACGTCCTTCACCTCAACCGTGCTCACCTTGATGCCCCAGGGTTCGGTCTGCTCGTCGATTATCTGCTGGAGTCGCTGGTTTATCTGCTCCCGTTGGCCAAGGAGCTCGTCGAGGTCCGACTGCCCGAGGACGGACCGGAGAGTCGTCTGCGAAATCTGCGACGTTGCGCGGACGAAATCCACGATTCGAACGACCGCGGCATTCGGTTCGACAACGCGGAAGTAGATCACTGCGTTGACCTTCACAGTCACGTTGTCGCGTGTGATGGCCTCCTGCGCCGGCACGTCCAGGGTAATTGTCCGCAGATCGACCTTGACCATGCGGTCTACAAACGGAAGCAAGATGAACAACCCTGGTCCCTTCGCCCCCTGAAGGCGGCCGATGCGGAAGATCACCCCCCGCTCGTACTCCTTCACGATCCGTACGGAGAACGGGAGAAGCGGGATGACCAGAATCGTCCCGAACCCCAGGAGCAGCGCTCGCACAATCGTTGAGCCGACGCCGGTCGGATACTCCTCGGGAGGCAGCCCTTCGGTGACGCGCGGTGGTTGAGTCATGAACCTTCCTCCTTGCGGACCTTCAGGCTTAGGCCGTCGGCCCCGACTACACGTACCTTTTCGCCGGGCTGCGCCGACCCCTCGTCGAGCACGGCCTGCCAGCGTTCACCCTGGACGAAGACCAATCCTCCGGGATCAAGCGGCGTGCGCGCGACCGCCACCTCCCCCATCAATGCCGCGGTGCCAACGGCTACATTCATCTTGCGCATGCGTGCGACGCCGACCGCCAGTGAGGCGAACATTCCGACAATGAGGAATCCGAGCACTCCCAGGAGGAGCCCCGACGGCTGAACTTCGGCGGGGGTCCCGCGAAAAGCGATGATTCCGCCGAGGACGAGAGCTACGACACCGCCAACCCCCAGGATGCCTCCGGACGGCACGAAGAGTTCGATCGCGAACAGCATCAGGGCAACACCGATGAGCACCAATCCCGCCGTCTCCACCGGCAAGACGCCAAGACCGAGGAAGCCCAGCACCATCGCGATGACCCCCGCGACCCCGGGAAGGATCAGTCCGGGATTCGCTAGTTCGAAAACCAATCCGAGGAACCCGAAAGTGATGAGCAGGGACGCAAGCGTCGGGTCCGCAAGGAAGTCCAGGAAGTGCTCCCAGCCGGTCATGTCGGTCCGCACGCGAGGCGCCTCCACAACACCACGGATCTCGGCTGTAATGCCGGGCCTCAGAGTCACGGAACGCTCGCCGATCTGCCTGGCGAGGTCATCGATGTCCACTGCGACGAAGTCGACGATGCGCAGATCCACCGCCTGCGTCGAGGTGGCGGCAACTGCGTCGCGGACGGCCTGTTCGGCCCAGTCCGCGTTGCGTCCACGAAGCTCCGCGATCCCACGGATGAAGGCAACGGCGTCGTTCTCGACCTTCCGGCCAAGCGTTCCACCGATGTCGCTCCCATCGGCACTGACCGCGGAAGCGGCACCAATGGAGGTGTTCGGCGCCATGGCTGCGAAGTGCCCGACCATCGTGATGAACGTCCCGGCGCTCGCGGCGCGGCCCCCGGCCGGAGAGACATAGACCGCGACGGGAACGTTCGCCCGCTCGATGCGCTGCACGATCTTCCGCATGGAGCTGTCGAGTCCGCCCGGGGTGTCAAGCCTGATGATGACGAGCTTGCCCCCGTGGTCTTCTGCCCGGGAGATGCCCCGATCGAGGTAGCGCTCCATGATCGGGCCAACCGTGCCATCCGCCGTGAGCACATGGATTGCCCCTTCCTCTGGCGCCGAAGCACACGCCGCGCTCGCCCCGACCGCGAGGAGCAGGAGCCAGGCCGCTCGCCGGACCACCGTCATTCCAGAATCCCTGCCCCAGTATATACAGCCTTCCCGGCCAGATGCTCGTCGCCGCTTGACCGGCCATAACCTATCATGTCTGGCGCACGGTTATGCCTCTTTCCTCCACGACTCCACCCCAGAGAAGCCGCGGGATGCGCGACCTCCTGCCTGCCGATATGCGGGCTTTTCGCCGCGTCGAGGATGCGTTTCGCTCGGCCGCCTCACGCTGGGGCTATGCAGAAATTCGCACGCCGACTATCGAGACGTACCGTCTCTTCACCGCGGCCGGTGCCCTTACTCCCCAGATGCTCTCGCGGGTCTACTCCTTCCTGGATTGGGACGGCTGGAGCGGCGAGCGCGTCGTGCTTCGGCCGGACTCGACCATCCCGGTCGCCCGCGCTGTCGCCGAAGCGGGACTACCGCTTCCGGCCCGGCTGTTCTACGTGCAGAACGTCTTCCGCTTCAGCGAGTCAGACGACCGCGAGGACTGGCAGTGCGGGATCGAGTACCTCGACGCACCGGAGATCATTGGTGAGCTCGAGGTCGCAGCCGTGGCATGCGAGTCGCTGGATGCTCTCGGACTGACTCCCGAGGTTCGGCTATCTCACCTCGGCATCGCCAGAACCGCTATCGCCGCTCTCGGAGACGACGACGTCGCATCCCGCAGCCTCCTCGATCGGGTGGCAAACGAGGGACTCACCGCGCTCCTCCCGTCGCTTTCCCTTCATCCGAAGCTCGCTGGATTCATCAACGTGGCGCTTCAGCCCGGGCGCGTGGCGCTACTCGACAACCTCGAGGCACTCGCCTTGGCAAGCCTACCGGCTGCCGCGGAAGCCATCCGCGAGCTCCGAGCCGTCGCTTCCGCGCTGGCCGAATCCGGCCGCACCGTTCTCGTCGACTTTGGGCTGCCCCGGGACTTCGAGTACTACTCGGGAGTCGTCTTCGAGTTCACCTCCGCCGGCCAGTCGTGGGGCGGCGGCGGCCGCTACCGGCCTGCCGGGCCCGGCACTCCGGAAACCGCTTGCGGTCTCGGACTCGAAGCAGAGCGGCTCGCCAATCACGTCTCTGCCTCAACGGAGGAGCCCGTCGTCGTGTCCATCGTCCCGGAGGCACCTGGCGACCTTGCCCGAGCGCTCCTTGTCGCCCGCGCCCTCCATCGGGGAGGAGTGGCCGCCGCGCTGGCCGGACCCCTCGCCAGCTCTCCGGTTGCCGTAACCGTGTCCGGCGACGACCTCATCGCCCGCACGCCCAAGGGCGAACAGACGATGTCGGCCCTCGATGACGTCGTTGGGCTGCTGCTGCAACTCAAGTGACCATCAAACTTGCCCTCCCCACCGGAGACTCGCGGGCCGCCGTCACGGCCCTGCTCGCTCGTGCCGGAGTTGCCGCCGATGGTTACGAAACGAGTTCACGCGTCCTGCGCTCAGTCGTCGCGAAGGACGACCTGACGCTCCGCATCTTCCGGGAGAAGGACATCCCTATCCAGGTTGCCCTCGGCAACTACGACCTGGGCATCTGCGCTGATGTCTGGCTTTCTGAGCTGCAGGTTCGGTTCCCCCTGCAGCGCGTGGTGCGCGTTGGCTCTCTGCCGGGGCCCAGGAGCGAGGTGTGGATATGCGCGTCACGAGCGTCGGGGGCAGAGCCCGGCACCGTGCCGCCTCCAGAGGTCCTCGCTGGGGCTCGTGTCGCCTCGGAGCTGCCCAATCTCGCCGATCTCGTCAGCGTGCACATGCGCATCCCTGCCTACTCCTTGGTCGCGGTTTTCGGTGCGGCAGATGCCTACCCGCCGGAAGATGCGGACCTGGTCGTGATCCCCGCGGCAAGCCGTGGGGAGGTCGAATCGCGGGGACTCGTCCCGCTTCATCGGCTCTACGAAGGTGGACTCGCTCTGATCGCCAATTCCGACTCCCTGGCCACAAGGAACCTCGTCCCATTGTTGACCCGGCTGGCGCCCATGATGACCGGTGGGGTGCCCTGCCTCGACCTCCCCGGGCGAGGACGCGGCACGAGACTCGACACCTTCGCTCGAACCACCGGCGTGCTCCGCCTTGCTCTTCCCGACGGCCACGCCCAGAGGCACACTTTCGCCGCCCTCAGCGACGCCGGGCTGGTCCTAACAGGCTACGACGAGGTCACCTGCGCCAGGCGTCCCGGATGCAGCATCGAAGGCATCGAGATCAAGGTTGTGCGCCCGCAGGACATGCCGGGGCTTGTCGCCATGGGCGCATTCGACGTTGCGGTCACAGGCATCGACTGGCTTGCGGAGCACCGGTGCCGGTTTCCCTTCTCCCCGGTGGATCTGGCGGTGAACCTTGGGCGCAGCAGATACAGGATCGGGCCCGTCGTCGACCAGCACTTCCCTGCCGACACAACCGCCTCTGCGATCGCGATCTGGAATCGACTCGGGCGACCGGTGCGTGTTGCGAGCGAGTACTCCGCCCTGGCTGACTCGTTCACCCGTGAACATCACCTCGCGAACACGATGATCATACCCATCAGCGGCGCAAGTGAAGGCTTCGTTCCCGAGGACGCCGACATCCTCATCGAGGGATCTGAAACAGGCGCGAGCATTCGCGCCAACGGCCTCAAGATGCTCGACCCCTTCATGGAGTCGACCAACTGTGTCATCGTTCGGCGTGACCCCGTGACGTCGCGCGGAGACCTGCTCACTGCACTGCTGGCGGGATTCGAGCGCGCAGGCCAGGCCGTGGCGGTGACTTGATGCCTCCAATCACGCTTCACATGGTCCTCGCCAGGCAGATCGCCGAGGACCTCCAGCGGGACGATCTCGACACCTGCCGCGGATCGTACCTGCTCGGGGCAACCACACCGGACATCCGCCTCCTGACCCGCCAGGACAGGTACAGCACACACTACTTCGACCTTGCAGGTCCGGACCACCAGGACTCTGTGCGCGGCTTCCTCGCTGAGCACGGCGAGTTCCTGGAACCGGCCAGTCTCAACGATGAGACCCGCGCCTTCATCGCCGGCTACATCAGTCACCTTGTCATGGACGAGCAGTACATCACTCGCGTGTACCGCAGGTTCTTCGCTCAACACGACGCTCTTGGCGGAACCATCCGTGCCAACGTCATGGACCGCCTGCTCCAGTTCGACCTGGACCGCACATATGGCAACGATCCGCAACTCAAGCATGAGCTGTCAGAAGCGCTGGCCTGCGCAGTGGAAAACCTCGAAGTCGGATTCATCGAGACCGAGACCCTGGAGAAGTGGCGGGACCTTGCCGCTGACGTCGCCCAGCGGACGATGGATTGGAACCGAATGCGAGTCATGATCTCCAACCACCTCCGCTTCAGTGGGATCGAGGAAGGCGAAGCTCTCGGGTCATTCCTCGATTCCCTTCCGCAGCTGCTCGACGAGACGGTGTCCCACATCACGAACGCAGAAATCGACGCGTTCGTGCGCCATTCGACTGAGGCCGCGTGCGCGGCCGTGGAGATGTATCTCGTATGCGGATAATCCGCAATGCCGAAGAAGGACGGAGACTCCTTCTGTCACGCAGGCCAATCGAGACTGGTGAGTTGCCGATGGACATGCAGGAGGCCACCTTCCGCACGTTCGGTCAGGAATTGTCGCCCGACGAAGTCGTTCGCCGCATCATTCGTGACGTGCGTGAAGATGGTGACAACGCCGTGAGGTTCTACAACTCAAAATTCGACGGCGCCCAAATCGAGGACCTGCGCGTTTCCGACGCCGAGATCCGCGCTTCCTACGACCTGGTCGACGGGGCGGTCGTGGATGCCCTTCGCTTTGCCGCCGAACGGATCCGCCACTACCACGAACTGCAGGCGCGGGGCGCCTCCTTCGATTTCAACCAGAACGGGCTGGGCCAGATCACGCGGGCTCTGCAACGCGTCGCAGTCTACGCGCCCGGAACTCGCGCGCCCCTCCCGAGCACGGTGCTGATGTGTGCCATCCCTGGGCGAGTCGCCGGTGTCGAGGAGTTGTACCTCACGAGCCCGGTCCTGCCCGATGGCAGCGTCCCACCCGTGAAGCTTGTCGCCGCCGACATCGCCGGGGTGAACGCCGTGTTCAAGGGCGGCGGCGCCCAGGGCGTGGCCGCCATGGCGTACGGCACCGAGACCTTCCCGCGAGTCGACAAAATAGTCGGCCCCGGTGGCCTCTTCGTCACCATCGCGAAGAAGCAGGTGTTCGGGGATGTCGGAATCGACTCCATCTACGGGCCGACCGAGACCGTCGTGATCGCCGATGAGAGCGCCGATCCGGAGATGGTGGCTGCCGACTTGCTCGCCCAGGCTGAACATGACGCACTCGCAAGTCCGATCCTGCTCACGCCATCGCACTTCCTCGCCGAGCAGGTCGCTCGCGCTATCGAGCGGCAGCTCGAAGCCCTGGAACGAGCGAAAATCGCCCGCGCCTCGATGGACAACCGCGGTGGGTGCATCCTCGTGAATGACATCGACCACGCCATCGAGCTTTCCAACTACTTTGCCCCCGAACACCTTTGTCTCCTCGTGGAAGACCCCCTGGCCTACGCCCCTCGCGTCATCAACGCTGGAGGTCTCTTCCTTGGTGAATCGTCACCCGAGGCAATCGGCGACTATACGGCCGGCCCGAGCCACACAATGCCGACCGGGGGCAGTGCTCGTTGGAGCTCCCCGCTCAGCGTGCATGACTTCCTGAAGCGAACGAGCGTCGTCAACATCCCGGACGAGCTGACCGAAGACCTCGCGCGCGCAGCGAGTGCCATCGCGCGAGCCGAGGGTCTCACGGCCCACGCGCGCGCCGTCGAGCGCCGCATCCAGGGGCGATAGCGCATGCTTCCCAACGACCCGTTGCGGTTCGTCCGCAAGGACCTGCACGAACTGGAGGAGTATGTCCCCGTCAAGCCATTCAGTGTGCTCGCACGCGAGATCGGCATCCCCGCCCGCCAGATTGTGAAGCTCGACGCGAACGAAAACCTCTATGGGGCGCCGCCCGAAGTCAGGGATGCCATCGCAAACGCAGACCTCCACATATACCCTGACCCTGCCCAGACCGCACTCCGCGAAGCCATCGCTGAGTACGTGGGCCTGACCGCCGCTCAAGTCGTAGCCGGTTCGGGCGCCGACGACCTGATCGACATCGTCATCCGGCTGGTGGGTCCCAAGGCCATCGTGACGGCGACGCCGACATTCGGCATGTACGGCTTCCTGGCGAAGATAGGCGGCGCGAAAGTCGTCGAGGTCCCACGAGATGACCGCTTCGAACCTGACATCCCGGCTATCGGCCAGGCCGTGGCGGACGGGGCAAGCATCGTCTTCCTCGCCTCGCCCAACAACCCGACCGGCAACCTGCTCAGCGATGCGCAGGTAGAACAGCTGTGCCGGCTGGACGCGCTGATCGTTGTCGACGAGGCCTACATCGAGTTCTCCGGTCGCTCGGCTCTCCCGCTGCTCGCGACCAGTGCGAATCTCCTCATCTTGCGAACCTTCAGCAAGTGGGCGGGATTGGCAGGGCTTCGCGTCGGCTACGCCCTTAGCCACCCCGCCCTCGCGCGGTTGATGATGGCGATCAAGCAGCCCTACAACGTCAGCGTCGCCGCCGACATCGCCGCCCGGGTCGCGATTGACCATCGCGCCCGTCTCTTCGAGACCGTCGCCTGCCTCATTGCCGAGCGTGACCGGTTGGCTCGTCTCGTCGGAAAGCTAGCCTGGCTCGTGCCTGTGCCCTCGGAAGCGAACTTCGTCCTTTTCGAAGTGAAGGGCCGCAGTGCCGGCGACGTTGCGGCGGCCCTGCGCCGCCGAGGTGTACTCGTCCGTTACTATGACCGCCCGGACCTGCAAAACTACATCCGCATCAGCGCTGGCCGGCCAGAGGACACCGACAGTCTGTTGGCAGCGCTGCGCGACGTGGAGGCCGAATGACCCGCCAGGCGACGATCAACCGCAAGACAGCCGAGACCGAGGTTGTCCTGACGCTGAACCTCGACGGTTCCGGGCGCCATAGCATCAGCACTGGCCTCGGCTTCTTCGATCACATGCTGAGCCACATCGCCAAGCATGGGGTGTTCGACCTTGATGTGAGCGCGACCGGGGACCTCCACGTTGACGAGCACCACACGATCGAGGATTGCGGCATCGCCCTCGGCGAGGCCTTTGCCCAGGCCCTCGGCCTGAAGGCGGGACTTGTCCGCGCCGGGTCGGCCTATATGCCGCTCGACGAAACCCTGGCCTTCGCCGCTGTCGATTTCAGCGGCCGGCCTTTCGCCGCACTTGACCTGAAACTCCTGGGACGCGAGGTCGGTGGACTGCCGCCGGACCTCTTGAACCATTTCCTGGAGGCCTTTGCCATGGCCGCGAAGGCCAACATCCACGTGCGCACCGTCGCTGGTACCAACGACCACCACAAGGCTGAAGCGTGCTTCAAGGCGCTGGCTCGTGCGCTTGATGCCGCGTCGAGGATCGACTCCCGACGGCATGGTGACGTGCCGAGCACGAAGGGAACGCTGTAGGCCGGGGCCCGGACTGCGTATGTCGGGGGTCATTGACAGCGGCAGGCCGGTTCTCCAGCATTCGCCCTCGTGGAAGACGCACTTGCCAGGTACCTCACATCCAAGATCGCCGGCTCGTCGGACCTTGCCGTCTCGAACCTCTCTCGGATCCCGGGTGGCGCCTCACGCGAAACGTGGATGTTCGACGCGACGTGGAACGAGCGGGGGCAGCCCCAAGCCGGCGCCTTCGTCCTTCGGAAGGACCCCCCCGCGAGCCTGCTCACGACAGAGCGCGAACTCGAGTACGCCTTCTACCAGGCGTTCGCGGATAGCGACGTGCCCGTGCCCCGGATGCGTTGGCTGGAAGACTCCTCCGGCGACCTCGGGGCGCCGTTCTTCATCATGGATCGCATCCTTGGGTGCGACTCGAATACGACCCGGATCCAGGCCCCCGAATACGCCTCCACCCGCGACAAGCTCGCCCGGTTTTTTCGGTCGCTTCAGGGCCTGCGCCGCATCACCATCCACCAGCGCGAGGTGCTGCTGCGT
>CAZCDK010000098.1:0-3981 GCA_964497285.1 uncultured Anaerolineaceae bacterium
GGCCCAATTGATGGCCAGGGTGTTTTCCCGGGTGCGGGCGAAAGCGTCAAGGTAGGCGTTGGCGATTGACGTGTAGGCATTCGTGAATCCGGGGCCGGCCGTGACGGCGCACACGCCAATGCGGCCGGTCGTGCGCGCGTATGCCTCTGCCGCATGACCGGCCGTGCTCTCGTGGCGCGTGTCAAGCAACCTGATCCCATTCCGGTGGCAGCCCTGCAGGAACGAGTCAAGGTGGCCCCCGTGGAGCGCGAAAACGTCTCGAACGCCGGCCTGCGCCAGAGTCCGGGCCAGCACCTCTCCTGCGTCAACCTTCGCCATAGTCCACCTCCTTCGGCGGATGCCTTTCAGCCGGTGACGGCCCCCTCCGAGGCACTGGATACCAGCCGCGCATACTTGGCGAACACGCCGGAGGTGTATCGCGGGGCCGGAGCCGACCACAAGGCCCGTCGCCTGCCGAGTTCGGCATCATCGACCCTCAGTTCGAGCCGGCGGTTGGGGATGTCGAACGTGATCGTGTCGCCTTCCCGGACAAGACCAATCGGCCCGCCGACCGCCGCTTCCGGGGAAACGTGGCCCGCCATCAAGCCGCGCGTGGCCCCGCTGAAGCGGCCGTCCGTGAGTAGCGCCACGGTTTCGCCGAGTCCCTCCCCGACAAGCGCGGCCGTGACGCCCAGCATTTCCCGCATGCCGGGGCCGCCTTTTGGGCCCTCATTCCGGATGACGACGACGTCTCCCGGGTTGATGGATTGCGCCGAGACGGCGGCGAAGGCATCCTCTTCGCGCTCGAAGACGCGAGCCGGACCGGTGTGGCGCAAGCGCTCGTGGCCCGCGACCTTGATGACACATCCGTCAGGCGCGAGGTTTCCCCGAAGAATCACCAGTCCGCCCGTTGCCTTCAGCGGCCTGTCGACCGGGAGAACGACGTCCTGTCCAGGGGTCTCAACCGCCTTCGCGGCCTCCTCCGCGAGGGAGAGACCAGTGACAGTCATGGCGTTGCCGTGGAGTTTGCCCGCATCGAGAAGGCGTTTGGCAAGGAGTGGTGTGCCCCCGGCCCGGTCCAGATCCAGTGCCGCATAGCGTCCTCCCGGCCGCAGGTCGCCTATCAGAGGCGTGCGGTCGCTGATGCGATCGAAGTCATCGATACTCAACGCTACCCCGGCCTCTCGCGCGATGGCGAGCAAGTGCAGGACGACGTTCGTCGAACCACCGGTTGCCGCGGCAGAAGCGATCCCGTTTTCGAATGCTTCCCGCGTGAGGATGTCCCGCGGGAGCACGCCCCGTCTGAGCACGTCCATCACGAGTTCGCCGGTGCGAAAGCCGGCGTTGTCCTTCCGGGAATCGGTCGCCCCGATACTACCCGTGCCCATAGGCGCGATACCAAGGAACTCCATGACCATGGCCATCGTGTTGGCCGTGTACTGCGCGCCGCATGCTCCGGCGCCGGGGCATGCGGCGTTCTCGATGGCTTCGAGCTCGGCGGCCGTTATCTTCCCGGCGGCGTGCTGGCCCACGCCCTCGAATACATCCTGAATGGTGATGTCCCGGTCCTTGTACCGTCCGGGGGCGATGGAACCGCCGTAGAGCACGACGCCGGGTATGTTCAGCCGGGCGAGCACCATGGCGGCCGCCGGAATGGTCTTGTCACAACCGACAATGACAACGGCGGCATCGAACGAGTAGCCCACGCCCGCGAGTTCGATCGAGTCTGCAATCACCTCCCGGCTGACGAGCGAGGCCTTCATACCCTCCGTTCCCATGGAGATGCCGTCGCTGATGGAGATTGTGTTGACCTCCATTGGCGTGCCGCCGGCGGCCCGTACTCCAGACATGACGTGCTGCGCCAGCTCGCGTTCGTTTAGGTTGCACGGCATCGTGCCGATCCAGCTGTGGGCGACCATGACAATCGGCTTCGTCAGATCATCGCCGTTGAAGCCAACGGACTTGAAGTACGAGCGCGCCGCGGCGCGCTCGGGCCCATCGAGCATGGCGCGGCTGTGTTGACGGGTGTCGTAGGTCAAGATGCTCTCCATGGTGAGTTGTGAGCGGCAAGCTTACAGCGTGGCGGCGAATTGGAAGACGCGGCAATGGGTCCGGCGCCGGACCTCCAGCCACCGGTCTACACCGTCTCGCGCCGCGTCGCCACTTCGGCCATCGCCTCGCCGAGGCGATGTACCCCTTCTTCGATGTCCTCGATGGGAACGTAGCTGAACGCCAGGCGGAGATGGTTCGTCGCGATGCTGTCGGCGAAGAACTGGGGACCCTGGCCCACTATCACACCCCTGGCGGCGGCGGCCTGGGCCACATCGGCGGCAAGCAGCCCTGGGCGCAACGCCAGCCAGAGAAAGAAGCCGCCGCCAGGGGTCGCCCACGAGCAGTACCCATCGCAATGCCGGGCAAGTGCCACCTCTACGCGCGCCAACTTCCGCGCGTAGATTCCGCGCAAGCGCTCGATGTGGCGATCGAGTTCCCCATTGCGGATTGTCTCAGCAATCACGCGCCCCAGGAACGGGCTCGTCCCCATGTCGTATCGCACTGATGCCATGCGGCTGATGAGCGCTGCCGGTCCCATCGACCATCCCATGCGCAGCCCGGTTGCCAGGATCTTGGAGAAGCTAGATACCTTTATCGCATCGTCGCCGTTCGTCAGTGCGAAGAGCGATGGCGGTGGTTGTGTTTCGAACCAGAGTTCTCCATAGGCGTCATCTTCGAGGACGAGTGTCCGGAACCGTCGCGCCAGGTCCGCCATCTTCTGACGTCGGGTCAAGTCGAGCGTGCAACCGGCGGGGTTCTGGTGCGTGGGAATGCAGTAGACGAACTTCGCGCGCTGTCCAAGATCCGCCAGCTTCTGAAGCTCCTCCTCCAACCGGTCGGTGCGCAGACCATGTTCGTCCATCGGCACCGACACCAATCTCGCCCCAAACGACCGGATAGTGCGCATGCTGCCCGGGAAGCTGGGGCTCTCGACCAGGACCGTGTCGCCGGGATCCAGCAGCGTTTCGCAGACCATGCCGATGGCGTGGGCCGAACCAGAGGTGACTATCACCTGATCTGTCCCGACGGCAATGCCCTCGATACGTGACGAGCGGTCAGCGATCGCCGTGCGAAGCGGTAGCGGGCCAAGCGTGCCCCCGTACTCCAGGGCCTCCTTCTGTTCCCGATCGATCACGACGCGCGCGGCGTCGAGTAGCACTTCGCCCGGTAAGGAAGGAATGTCAGGCAGGCCGCCGGCGAAGGAGATGACAGGCCGTGAGTCCGGCGTCGCAGCGGCCCAGACTGCCGGTCCGTTGATCTTCGCCCGGGCGCTGACTACTTCCTCAACGTGTTCGTGTGTCCAGTACAGCTCATTCGCCATGGCGCTCCTCCAGAGTTGTCCGCGATGCACAGCACGGGCGGGACTTTGCGGCGTTTCGGTCCGCAAACAAAGACGAGCCCCCGGATCTTCCTACTTCGACAGGGCCGCCCCGTCGATTCGGACTGTCACGTCGCCCTTGACCTGAACGGTCTGCCTGGTCTGCTTCTCTGGGATCTGGGCAGGCGGAGCGTAGATGCCGACGGTGACCGAGTAGCTTCCTTCCGGCAACTTGGACTTCGCGGCGCCGGAACTGCAGGGCGCCTGCTGTCCCGCCTGGACATTGGTGACAGCCGTGGCCGCGGCCGAGAACCGGTCCGAAGTGATCGGAATGCACGCCTCGGCGACGGCAGGTCCGCCGGCCTCGGGAACGACGCTCACGAGCAGCATCTTGTTCGATTGCCCGGAGATTGGTCCGGTTGTGACCGCGATCCCTCCTGGACCCGCTTGCGCAGCCGTAGCAGCGGCGGTCTCCGAGGATCCTGTTACCGCAGTCCTTCTGTCGGTGCCATCATCGTCGCCGCACGACAGCGAAGCGGATGCGGTCGAGACGGCCAGAATCGCGACCACGAGCGTGCTCGCGCGGACCAGGGGCAGGGCGCCAAGAATTCGCATGTGGCCCTTCCAGTTCT
>CAZCDK010000098.1:3991-10135 GCA_964497285.1 uncultured Anaerolineaceae bacterium
TCCCGCGGCGGAGGTTGTGGCGGACGGATCGGCCCAATGCGGAGGGGGCCATGGCCGTCCCCGTGACAAGGAGGCGATTCGCCTTCCCGTGCCACGGGCCGATTCTATCAGGGAGGCCTGAGCGTGTCTTCGGCATGACCTGCTGGCATCAATGCCCCGCTGATGGGATCGGCGGGGAGGCGAGCCACGGCCTGCGGATGCGTGTGCACTTGAGACCGAGGCGGGCATGCTGGCGGTTCGGGGCAAGACCCCCTAGTGAGGTAACCCCGGCGCCTTCGGTAACCGCTACTCTTGAGGCACTACGGACCCGGGCACTCCCCTGGCACTTCCCCGGCGCAACCAGATTCCATTCCATTCACCTTCTTGACACCGTCTGTTCACCTCGTGTAAAAGTACCGTACGGTCGGTAGCAACTGGCCGAAATAAGCGGGAGGTGCCTTCCCCTATGCGCAGCGTCAACTGGTAAAGGGAGCACCAACAAGAAGGCGGACCTCTGGGCCCGCCTTCATCTTGCCCAGGGTTTCGAGCCGTGTGCTAGGGGAGAGCGGTCTCTCCCATGAGGTAACGGTCGATGCCGCGGGCGGCAGCGCGACCTTCGGCGATGGCCCAGACGATGAGCGATTGTCCGCGGGACATGTCCCCGGCGGCGAATACGCCGGGCACGTTTGTCATCTTGTTCTCGTCAGTCCGCACGTTGCCTCGCTCGGTGAAAGCGATGCCCAGCTCATCGAGTACACTGCCGCGCTCAGGGCCGAGAAAGCCAAGGGCGAGGAAGATGAGGTCCACCTCCTCTTCGAACTCCGTCCCAGGGACCTCCCTCATGACCTGTCGTCCGCCCTCGTTCGCAACAGCGACTCGCACGGCGTGGAGCTTCTTTAGAGTGCCATGTTCGCCCGAGAACCTCTTCGTCAGGATGCTGTAGTCGCGCTCGCCTCCCTCTTCGTGGGCCGATGAGACCCGATAGACATTCGGCCATGTGGGCCAAGGTTGCTCCGGAGGCCTCTCTGCGGGCGGCCTCGGCAGAAGCTCATACTGCTTCACGGACGCCGCGGCCTGCCGATGGGCAGTTCCCAGGCAGTCCGCGCCGGTGTCGCCGCCACCAAGGATCACAACGCGCTTGCCGGCAGCGGAGATCATCCGTTCCTCCGGGACCTCGTCTCCAGCGTTGCGGCGGTTCTGAAGGGAGAGGTACTCCATTGCGAGGTACGTGCCCCGAAGCTCGCGCCCCGGGATATCGAGGTCGCGGGCCTTCGTTGCGCCACCGGCGAGGCAGATGGCACTGAACTGCATGCGGAGTTCGCGCGCGCTGATGTCGCTGCCGACGTCGACGCCGGTTCGTAAGGTCACGCCCTCTGCCTCCAACTGCCTCACGCGCCGGTCGATGACCTCTTTCTGGAGCTTGAAGTCCGGAATGCCATAGCGCAGCAGACCACCAATCCGATCGTCCCGTTCGAAGAGCGTTACTGCGTGGCCAACCCGGGCGAGTTGTTGGGCTGCGGCGAGGCCCGCGGGCCCTGACCCGACGACAGCCACGGTCTTGCCTGTCCGCACTGCGGGTGGTTCCGGCTTTATCCAGCCCTCACGCCAGGCGCGCTCCACGATTTCGTGTTCCATCTGCTTGATTGCCACCGGATCGGCGTTGATGCCGAGCACGCAGGAGGCCTCGCAAGGGGCGGGGCAGAGACGTCCTGTGAAGTCCGGGAAGTTGTTGGTGGCGTGGAGCCGCTCGATGGCCGCCTGCCAGCGGTCCCGATACACAAGGTCATTCCAGTCGGGAATGATGTTGCCGAGAGGACATCCCTGGTGGCAGAAGGGAATGCCGCAGTCCATGCAGCGGGCAGCCTGGGACCGCGCCTTTTCGACCGGGAAGGCCTCGTAGACCTCGACCCAGTCTCGCACGCGTTCCGCGACCGGTCGGCGACGCGGTAGCTCGCGGCCGATCTCCATGAACCCGGTAGCCTTACCCACGCGGCCCTCCCGCCTTCTGGGGGATGAGCGGGGAGGTGGCCTGGTTGGCTTCGCGCTCGGCGAGCACGCGCCTGTAGTCGTGCGGCATCACCTTGACGAATCTGGCGATCGCCGAGGGCCAATCGCGCAGCAACCCGTCGGCGACGGTGCTCCCCGTGTACTGCCGATGCCGTTCGAGCAGTCCACGAACCAGATCGGTGTCTTCCTCGTCATCGAATGGCTCGATCGAAACCATCCCGGTGTTCAACCGGACACTGAAGTCGCGATCCTTGTCGAGCACATAAGCGATGCCCCCACTCATGCCGGCACCGAAATTCCGGCCCGTTGGGCCGATTACGACCACGCGACCCCCGGTCATGTACTCGCAGCAATGGTCGCCGGTTGCCTCCACGACCGCCATGGCTCCGCTGTTTCGGACCGCGAAGCGCTCACCGGCGACGCCCCTGACGAAGGCTGCTCCGCCGGTCGCCCCGTACAGGGCCACGTTGCCGATCACGATGTTCTCCTCTGCCACGAACGTCGATGACTTCGGAGGGTAGACAATGAGCTTGCCGCCTGACAGGCCCTTTCCAAGGTGGTCGTTCGAGTCGCCTTCTAGTTCAAGCGTGACGCCGGATGGGATAAACGCCCCAAAGCTCTGGCCTGCGGAGCCGGTGAACTTGATGTGTACGGTGTCGTCGGGCAACCCGTTCTGGCCGAAGCGCCGCGTGACTTCTGCGCCGAGCATGGTGCCCACGGTACGGTTCACGTTGCGGATCGGCAGGTCAAGGCGAATCTGCTCGCGCTGCTCAAGCGCCGGGGCTGCGAGACGAATGAGCTCGTTGTCAAGCGCGCTTGCGAGGCTATGGTCCTGGACCGCCACGCAGCGCGTCGCAACGCCTGGACCGCCGTCGGGCTGGTAGAGAACGGCTGAGAGGTCGATTCCCTGGGCCTTCCAGTGGTCAACCGCGCGGCGGGAGTCGATCAGGTCGGTCCGTCCCACCATCTCGACGAGCGTTCGGAAGCCGAGCGCGGCCATATGCTCGCGGACTTCTTCGGCGATGAAGCGGAAGAAGTTGACAACATGGTCGGCGCTTCCAGCGAAGCGCTTGCGGAGCTCTGGATTCTGAGTTGCGATGCCCACCGGGCAGGTGTCGAGGTGGCAGACCCGCATCATCACGCATCCCAGGACCACGAGAGGTGCAGTGGCGAAACCGAACTCCTCGGCACCGAGGAGGGCCCCGATGATCACATCGCGGCCTGTCTTTAGCTGGCCGTCCACCTGGACGACAATGCGGTCCCGCAACCTGTTCATCACCAGGGTCTGCTGGGTCTCGGCGAGGCCAAGCTCCCACGGGATGCCGGCGTGCTTGATAGAGGTGAGAGGGCTGGCACCGGTGCCACCATCGTGGCCGCTGATGAGCACGACGTCGGCCTTCGCCTTCGCAACGCCGGCCGCGACAGTGCCGACTCCCACCTCGGCAACGAGCTTGACGTTCACTCGGGCGCTCGTGTTCGCGTTCTTCAAGTCGTGAATCAGCTGCGCGAGGTCCTCTATCGAGTAGATGTCGTGGTGCGGAGGTGGGCTGATGAGCTGGACGCCAGGTGTTGAATGCCGCACTTCGGCGATCCACGGGTAGACCTTGTGGCCGGGGAGCTGGCCCCCCTCTCCCGGCTTGGCACCCTGGGCCATCTTGATCTGCAACTCGTCGGCGTTGACCAGGTACTCGCTCGTGACGCCAAAGCGCCCCGAGGCCACCTGCTTGACTGCGCTACGACGCGAATCGCCATTGGAATCCCGGATGAATCGCCGCGGATCTTCACCACCTTCGCCGGTGTTGCTTTTGCCTCCAATGCGGTTCATTGCGATGGCCAGGGTTTCGTGCGCTTCCGCGCTGATAGACCCGTAGGACATCGCACCGGTGGCGAACCGCTTGAAAAGGCTTTCGGCTGACTCCACTTCGTCGATGGGGACGGGGCTTCCTGCCCCCTTCAGGTCGAACAGCCCGCGGAGCGTGCACATGTGCTCCGCCTGATCATCGATGAGGCGCGAATACTCCCTGAACGTGGCGAAATCGCCACTTCGGGTGGCGTGTTGAAGCTTGGCAATGGTCTCCGGATTGAAATGGTGGTACTCGCCGTCGCGGCGCCACTGGTACTGGCCTCCCCATTCGAGTCCATCCAGGCCGCCACTGCGAGCAGGGTAGGCGTGCAAGTGGCGCGCCAACGATTCGACCGCGACTTCGTCGATGCCGATCCCGCCAATCCGTGAGACGGTCTTGGTGAAGTAGCGGTCGACGAACGGCTCCGCGAGGCCGATCGCTTCGAAGATCTGGGCTCCCCGGTAGCCGTGGATGGTAGAGATACCCATCTTCGACATGACTTTGACGACGCCTTTCCTGACGGCCTTGAGGAAATGGCTCTGGGCTTCCTCCACCGAGTTGGCGCCCTCGACGTCTCCTGCTTCGAATTGCTGCCGAATCGTGTCCAGCGCGAGATATGGGTTGACAGCGCCCGCGCCGTACCCAATCAAGAGCGCGAAGTGGTGAACCTCTCTCGCCTCGCCGGATTCCACGATCAGGCCGACCTTCGTTCGGTTCTTCATGCGCACGAGGTGGTTGTGCATCCCGGCAACCGCGAGGAGCGTTGGAATTGGCGCCTGTTCGGTGCTCACGCCCCGATCGGAGAGGATGAGGACTTTGGCGCCTTTCGCGATGGCGCGATCCGCATCCGCGAAGAGCCCGTCCAACGCTGGCGCCAGCCCGGCGGGGCCACTTGCGGCGGGGAAGAGCATGGGCAGAACCGTCGCCCGCAGCGCGTGGTCCTTCAGGGACTTGAACTTGGCGAGCTCCGAGTTGTCGAGGAACGGCGATTCGAGGCTCACAAGGTGACAGTTCTCAGGCTCCGGGTCCAGCAGGTTCCCCTCAGGGCCGATGACTGTCCGCACCGAAGTGACCAGTTCTTCGCGGATAGCGTCAAGCGGCGGATTCGTGACCTGGGCGAAGAGCTGCTTGAAGTAGTTGTAGAGCAGTTGGGGCCGGTTCGAGAGCACTGCAAGGGGTGTGTCGGTTCCCATGGAGCCGACTGTCTCCTCGCTGTTTCTCGCCATGGGACCGAGGATGTACTTCAGGTCCTCAATGGTGAAGCCGAAGGCCATCTGCTGTGCGACGAGCGCGTCGCCCGTGATGGGTGGGGCGGGGTCGGCATGCTGCACATTCTCGAGCGGCATGAGGTTCTCCCGCAGCCACTCCGCATAGGGACGGTCGGTGGCGAGCTTCCGTTTCAGTTCCGCGTCGTCGATGATGCGGCCTTCATCGAGGCTGACAAGGAACATCTTTCCGGGCTGCAGGCGTCCCTTGTGAAGGACGAGTTCTGGGTCGATGGGCAGCACGCCAACTTCGGAGGCCATGATGACAAGATCGTCCTTCGTGATGTAGTAGCGCGAAGGACGAAGGCCGTTGCGGTCTAGTACCGCGCCAATTGTGCGCCCGTTGGTGAAGGTGACCGAGGCCGGGCCATCCCAGGGTTCCATCAGGCAGCTGTGGTACTCGTAGAACGCCCGCTTCTCGGGGCTCATCGACTCATGCCCACTCCAGGCTTCGGGGATCAGCATCATCATCGCGTGTTCTGGCGCGCGACCGGCCATCACCAGAAGCTCCAACGCGTTGTCGAGGCACGCAGTGTCGCTTCCACGTTCGTCAACCGCGGGAAGAACCTTGTGGATGTCGCCGAAGTGAGGCGACTGCATGAGTGCCTCGCGCGCTGCCATCCAGTTGACGTTGCCGTGCTTGGTGTTGATTTCGCCGTTGTGGGCGATCATCCGGTAGGGATGCGCCAGTTTCCAGCTCGGAAAGGTGTTCGTGCTGAAGCGCGAGTGGAACATCGCCAGGGCACTGATCATTCGCGGGTTGGACAGGTCCGGGAAGTACTCCCGCAGTTGCGGCGCTGTCAACATGCCCTTGTAGACGAGCGTGCGGCAGGAGAGGCTGGGGAAGTAGAAGTAGTCCTCGTCCTTGATTCCCCAGCGCTGGATAGCCTTCTCGAAGCGTTTGCGGATGACGTAGAGCACGCGCTCGAAAGCGTCCTCCCCACTGACCCCCTGCCCGCGACCGACGAATACCTGGAGGATCGCCGGTTCCGCCGCCAGCGGCGTCGTCCCGAGAGAGCCATTCCTTGTCGGGACCTCGCGCCAGCCGG
>CAZCDK010000099.1:0-10104 GCA_964497285.1 uncultured Anaerolineaceae bacterium
CTTGCGGTTGAGGTTGATGAGGAGGGAGGTGAGCATTTCGACATAGCGGCTGTTAGAGAGCGCTCCGCCATCGACGCCGCGGATTCCGGCGATTTGGGCGGCGAGAGAGATGACGAGCTGCTTGGCGCCGGCATCATCGCCACAGACGAGCACGTCTGACTCGAGTGGATGTTGGATCTCCATGAGCTTCTCCGCGCTCAAGTTCTGGAAGGCGGAGACGACCCGGGAGGCGGGGAGCTGGGCGGCGGCTTCTTCGGCGGCGCTGTTGCCAGGGACGCTGAGTGCGACCGCGCCCACGCCTTTGACGAAGTCCAGCGGTGCCACGACATCGCAGACCACTTTGCCCTCAAGCGCGTCAGCGAGGAGCGCGAGGGTTGGCGCTTGGCCGCTATACGGGAAGGTGAGGAACACAACGTCGGCATCACCCACGACTGCGGCATTTTCGTCACCGGAAACGCGGGCACCGGGCACAAGGTCGCGGACCTTCGCGGCGCCGTCGGCGCCTCGCTCTTTCGAGCGAGAGCCGATGGCGACATCGTGGCCCGCGTGGGCCAGGCGGGCGGCGAGACCCAGCCCTTCGGGGCCGGTGCCTCCGACAAATGCGAGCTTCATGCGGCGGACTCCAGTCGAGGCGATTGTGCCTGCCCGGGCAACCACCAAGTCCGGGGGCCGGTTCAGTCTAGCAGCGGTCCTCGCGGGCGGCATGGGCGGGGTGTCCAACATGGGGCTGGCTGCCGACTACTTGAAGTGGACCCCGGGAGAGCGTTGACGAGCTCATCCCGGGGTCAAGCATTCGCGGCCTGGCCCTTCCGGGAGCATGAGCGCGCTTACGGACGTTCGTCGGAGGGGGTGGCGCGTCTGCTATACTTCAGGGACAGGCGCGGCTCCCCGGCCGCGCACCGGAGATCATTCATTTGTATTCCCGCTGGCTTCGCAACAGTTTCATCTACCTGCTCATCCTGGTCGCGGTAATCGCGATCGTCGTGGTCTTCTTCAATAGCGGGTCTGATCCGAAGGTCGGGTTTGGCGACGTTGTGCAGCACATCAAGGCCGGCGACGTCAAAGAGCTCAAGGTGAACGGCAAGGCGCTGACGGTCATCTACAAGGACGAGAAGAAGAAGGCCGAGCACTCCGAGGTTTCCGGCAACACGGACATCGCGACCTTCCTGAGCCAACAGGACATCGACATCACGGGAGCATCGACGGCGAAGCCGAGCGTGAAGCTCACCTTCGAGGAGAAGAGCGGGTTCGGGCCGTGGCTGGGGCTCCTCTTGAATCTGCTGCCGTTCCTGCTCTTCGGGTTGTTCCTGCTGCTCATCATGCGGCAGGCGCAGGGCTCGAATTCGCAGGCGATGAGCTTCGGGAAGAGCAGGGCGCGGCTCTTCACCGGGAGCAAGGTGTCAGTCACGTTTGCAGATGTCGCAGGAGTCGACGAGGCCAAGGAAGAGCTGGCCGAAGTCGTGGAGTTCCTGAAGTACCCGGAGAAGTTCGCGGCACTGGGTGCGCGGATCCCCAAGGGAGTACTGCTGGTGGGGCCTCCCGGGACCGGCAAGACGCTGCTATCCCGCGCTGTTGCGGGCGAAGCCGGAGTACCCTTCTTCAGCATCTCGGGTTCAGAGTTCGTGGAGATGTTTGTGGGCGTGGGCGCCAGCCAGGTGCGCGATCTCTTTGACCAGGCGAAGAAGAACGCTCCCTGCATTGTGTTCGTGGACGAAATCGACGCGGTCGGCCGCCAGCGGGGGGCGGGACTCGGGGGCAGTCACGACGAACGCGAGCAGACGCTGAACCAGATCCTGGTGGAGATGGACGGCTTCGACACGGGCACGAATGTCATCGTCGTTGCGGCAACAAACCGCCCGGACATCCTCGATCCCGCGCTCCTGCGCCCCGGACGTTTCGACCGGAAGGTCGTGCTCGATGCCCCCGACGTGAAGGGGCGCGAGGCGATTCTGGCGGTGCACACGAAGGGCAAGCCGATCGCCGACGACGTGCGCCCGCAGGTGCTCGCGAAATCGACCCCGGGCTTCAGCGGGGCGGACCTGGCGAACCTGGTGAACGAAGCCGCCATCCTGGCAGCACGGCGCAACAAGAAGATCATCACGATGAACGAGTTCGAGGAGGCTGTGGACCGCGTGATTGCCGGCCCCGAGCGAAAGAGCCGGGTGATGTCGCAGCACGAGAAGAAGCTGACGGCATACCACGAGGGCGGGCACACGGTGGTGGCGCACTTCATGGACCACCACGACCCGCCGCACAAGGTGACGATCGTCTCGCGGGGCATGGCGGGCGGATACACGCGGTTCCTCCCGGACGAGGAGTCGCACTACCGGACGCGGAGCATGTTCTGCGATCAGCTCTGCGCAGCGCTGGGGGGCCATGCGGCCGAGGAGCTGGTGTTCGGCGAGGCTTCGACGGGGCCATCGAACGACATCGAGCAGGTGACGAGAATCGCCCGGGCGATGGTGACGCGCTGGGGCATGAGCGAACGGCTGGGGCCTCGGACGTTTGGTCGAAGCGAGGAGCTGGTGTTCTTGGGGCGGGAGATCTCGGAGACGCGGAACTACAGCGAGAAGATTGCCGAGGAGATCGACGAAGAGGTGCGCCGCCTCATCGAGGAGGCCCAGGAGCGGGCGCGGAACGTCCTGCGTGAACGGCGGCCGTTGCTCGACAAGCTCGCGACCGTGCTCCTCGAAGTGGAGACGCTCGAAGGAGAGACGCTGGCCCGGCTGCTGAACAGCGACCCGAACGACCCCTGGCCGCCATCAGACCTGGAGCAAAAGACGGACAGCACAACGCCGGCTGTGCCGCCCGAGATCCCGCGGAGGGCAGCTTTCGAACCGAAGGCGGCACCGGGACTCGCGTGGGAGGGACCGGGGCAGGCCAACATCGCGCCGCCAGAATAGCCGCCGCGACAGGGTGTTTTCGTTGACCTAAGATGCGGACGGTCCCTAGACTGGGAGATCGTCCACCGACTCCTGGAGTGGTTGAGAATTGGAAGCGATTATCCGCGCCGACGGACGGCAGATGCGTCTCGTCGAAGGACAGGAATTTGAAGTTGGCCGCCTGGCGCACGAGCCCGGCGAGCGCGTCACGTTCGACGTAATGATGCTGCTGGATGGTGCGAACGTGACGATTGGGCAGCCGTTGGTCGCGGGGGCGGCGGTGACGGCGCGCATCGAGCAGCACGGCCAGGCGCCTAAGATCCGGTTCATGAAGTACAAGAACAAGGTGCGATACCGTCGCACCTTCGGCCACCGCCAGCCGGTCACGCGGCTTGTGGTGGAATCGATCAGCAAGGGTTAGGCGAGATGGCACACAAGAAGGGGATGGGCAGTTCGCGCAATGGGCGCGACAGCAACAGCCAACGGCTCGGGGTGAAGCTCTTTGACGGCGAGGTCGTGAAGCCGGGATCGATCATCATCCGGCAGCGAGGAACGCGATTCCATCCGGGCCTGAATGTGGGCCTGGGGCGCGATTACACGATCTACTCGCTCATCGACGGCCAGGTGAAGTTCGAGCCGTTTGCGAAGGGCCGGCGCAAGAAGATCAGCGTCTATGGCGCCGCAATCGGGGGGGCAAGCTGAGATGAAGCCTGGCCTTCACCCCAAGTACGAATCGGCGACGATCCACTGCACCTGCGGAAACGAGATCGAGACGCGATCGACGCGCCAGAAGATGCACCTGGACGTGTGCAACAAGTGCCACCCGTTCTTCACGGGCGAGCACCGCATCGTCGACACTGCGGGGCGCGTCGAGCGCTTCAATCGCCGCTTCCAGAGGCCGACGAGCTAGCGGATTCGGTGGAGATCCAGAGGGCGCCCCGCGGGCGCCCTTTTTGATTGGCGGAGAACAGTTGAGCAACGCGGCCCAGGCCCCGGTGAACGTTTACTACGGCGGACAGGCCGTGCTCGAAGGCGTGATGATCCGCGGACCGGAGCACATGGCGGTGGCCGTCCGCAACCCAAAGGGTCAGATTGTCAGACACTCAGAGAAGCTGGCAGGTCTGTACACCGGCCGGGTGCGTCGAGTCCCGTTCGTCCGGGGCGTGGTGGTGCTGTGGGAGACGATGGCCCTCGGGATGCGCGCCCTCTCGTTCTCATCGCGCGTTGCCATGGAGGAGGAGGACGAGGAGGGGAAGCCGGTCGAGTTCCCGGAGACTGTGTTCTGGGGAAGCATGGTCCTGGCCATGCTCTTCATGGTGGGTATCTTCTTTGCCGGGCCGATCCTGCTCGCGAACCTGCTCGAAACCGTGGACGCCGGACGACTCGTGATCGTGGCAGTGGAGGGCGCGGTACGCCTGGGGCTCTTCGTCGGCTACATCGCGCTGATTGGACTTTGGCCCGATATCCGGCGGGTGTGCCAGTATCACTGAGCCGAGCTCATGACGATTCACGCCTATGAGGCGGGGCGGCCGCTCTCGGTGGAGAACGTGCGCACCTTTCCGAAGGAGCACACGCGCTGCGGGACCAGCTTCCTGCTTGTCGTCGTCGTCGTGGCGTTGCTGACCTTTTTCGCCTTCGATCTCGCAGTCGACAAGGGCATCCTGGTGCGGACGCTATCGCGAGTGGTGTTCATCCCGTTCGTGGCCGGTGTGGCATACGAGGTCCTGCGGATTGGCGCCCGTTTCGGGGGCAACTGGTTTGTGCACGCGATGTTCGTACCCAACATCGCTCTCCAGGCGCTGACTACGAAAGTCCCCGACGACGGCCAGATCGAGGTTGCGATTGCATCGTTCGAGACGGCGCTCGTGGCGGCGGGAATCAAGGTCGAGGAGCCGGGGAGATCGGCGCTGGACGCTGCGCCGCCCCTGGATTGAGGCATTGCGAGCGGACGATCGCGGCTGAGACCGAACGGGCTCGGCACTGTAGAGTGCCCTCCGAACCAACCTGAGGAGCCGCTCATGAGCGCGCCTGCACCACCGGCGGCTAGGCCGCCGATCCTCGACCTTCTCCTTCCGGCCGAGACGGCCGCGGCCTGCGAGGCGATCGGCGTGCGCAAGGCGCGGATGGACACCGTTTCAATGATGGTGCTGTCGGGGCTTGCGGGGGCGTTCATCACGCTTGGGGCCATGCTTTTCACGGTCATCATGACAGGGTCGGGTCTCGGGTATGGACCGACGCGACTGCTGGGGGGCATGGGGTTCAGCCTCGGGCTGGTGCTCGTGATTCTCAGCGGGGCGGAGCTGTTCACCGGGAACACGTTGATGGTGATGGCATGGGCGAGCCGAAAGGTCTCGACGGGGCTGGTGCTGCGGAACTGGCTGCTGGTGTATGCGGGCAACTTCGCCGGCGCGGCGTTGACGGTGCTGCTGATCTGGTCATCGAAGCAATGGGCGCTGAGCGATGGGGAAGTTGGAGCGACCGCCCTCGGCCTGGCAGTAAACAAGGTGAACCTGGGATTCGGCCAGGCGGTGGCGCTCGGCGTGCTGTGCAACGTGCTGGTCGCCCTCGCGGTCTGGCTGAGCCTGAGCGCGACGGACTTCATCGGGAAGGTCGCGGCGATCGTGTTCCCCATCTCGGCGTTCGTTGCGGCGGGGTTCGAACACAGCATCGCCAACATGTACTTCATCCCGATGGGGTTGTTGGTGAAGGACGAACCGTCGGTGCTCGCGCAGGGGGACTTCGCGCCGGAGCGGCTAGCGAACCTGACGTGGGGCGACTTCCTGGTGAGAAACCTTCTCCCGGTGACGATCGGGAATGTGCTGGGAGGCGCAGTGCTGGTGGGGGCGGTGTACTGGTTCGTCTTCCTGCGGGGCAGATCGCAGGGCTGGGGCGGGGAGGGCCACTGAGGCGGTGGCGGCGATGACGCGAGATCCTTTCGGGATGGCCGCCCGGCGCCCGTGACGCTCTTCGTCCAGGGCCACCTGCGGAGGATTGCAGACGCAATCCCGGCAACGGTCGCCGCCGCGCCCAGGATGGCCCCCAGGCCGAGGAAGACGAGGGCGGCAACGGTCGCGCAATGCGACCGTGACGCCGGTGGCCGCCTGCTCCGCCGCAGGGGCTCCACAGCTGACGTCGGCGGTTGCGGCCGCTGACCTGGCGCGCCGATTGCTTCTTGCGTCCCGCCGGGAGCAACGGCTCGCCGGCTGTTACCAGTATGGAAGGGGCTTCAATACTGCCCGCCGAGCTTCGAATGGTCCCAGCTGAAGATGCGCACGGGATGGATGCGGACGGTCGTACGCTTGGCTGCCGGCCCAAGGGCGGCTTCGGGGGTCTCGGTGCGAATCGGCATCCCCTGGTACTTGTTCCCCACCAGCGACATCACGCGAGCCGTGTACTGGAGGTCGTCGATGAGTTCGGCGTCGCCTTCGATCACGAGCCCCCTGAGCTCGTTGTAGAGCCTCCCAGCCTCCAACATGACGGTGAGCTTTGGGTTGCGGCGCAGGTTCAGGATCTTCTGGCTCTTGCGAAAGGTAGTGAAGTGGATTTCCCCCTCGATCACCGCGTACCACATCGCCACGAGGTGCGGAAAGCCCTTCGGCCCATTCGAGGCCACCTGGAGGGTCCAGCCATCTTCGATGATGTGTTTCTGCTCTTCGGAGGTGAGGGCAATCGATGCGCGGCGACTCGGCACGGTAGGGCTCCTGGTCGGTGCTAAGATCGCCAGATTACACGCGCGAGCCGATCCGGCGAACTGCGCTGACTCGGGAGGAGAGGCATGTCAGACGGCGGCAGCCCATTTCACGAAGGCGAGCGGCGGCTGCAGGAGAGATTCGATTCGCGCCGGCTGGCCGATCGCGTCGCAGAAGTCACCGTGCACGACCGCTTCTCCGACGCCGACGCGGCCTATATAGAAGCCCGCGACATGTTCTTCCTCACCACATGCGACGATCAGGGCAACGTGGACTGCTCCTACAAGGGTGGCGACCCGGGGTTCGTCCGTGTCATCGACGAGCAAACACTGGTATTTCCCAGCTACGACGGGAACGGCATGTTCATGAGCGCCGGAAACATCCTTCGCCACGCCAGAGTCGGCCTGCTCTTCATCGACTGGGAGACCGGCTGGCGCATGCGCGTCAATGGGACCGCGTCGGTCGACTTTGACGACCCGCTGGCGGGCGAGTATCCCGAAGCCCAATTCGTGGTGCGCGTGATGCCCGGCCAGATCTTCCCCAACTGCCCGCGCTACATACACCGGATGGAGACGGTCGAGCGCTCCCGGTTCGTACCTCGCGCGGGTTGCGAAACGCCCGAGCACGCGTGGAAGGACCACTTCGAGGAAGTGCTTCCCGGCGCCCAGCGAGCCCGTCGTGCCCGGAAAAAGGAGCAAGAGAGATGACCCAACCGCTTGTTCCCCACCCCGGGAAGGCCGTCCGTCTCCGCGACTTCGAACCCGGCCACACGTCTGGGATGTCGCGAGAAGAGGCTCTCGCCGCCATTGGCCCGCTGCGTTCGCGGCTGAACGAGCTCCAGGAGCTGCTCTACGCCGACCGGCGCCACGCTCTGCTCGTCGTCCTCCAGGGTATCGACACTGCCGGCAAGGACGGCACCGTGCGGAGCGTGTTCCAGGAGGTCGGCCCGCTCGGCTGTTCTGTCGTGAGCTTCGGTGTGCCAACCCAGCAGGAGAGCGCGCACGACTACCTCTGGCGGGTGCACCAGCAGGCTCCGGAACGAGGCAAAGTCGTCATCTTCAATCGCTCTCACTACGAGAGCGTGCTGGCGGAGCGCGTCCACGGGCTCGTGCCTCGGGAGACCTGGAAACGTCGCTATGACGAGATCAACGCCTTCGAGCGGCTTCTCACGCTTGAAAGCACGGTCGTAGTGAAGTACTTCCTGCATATCTCGAAGGATGAGCAACGCGAACGTCTGCAGGAGCGCGTGGACAACCCAAGGAAGCAATGGAAGTTCCGTCCGGACGACCTCGCCGAACGCGAACTCTGGGACCAGTACCAGGAGGCGTTCGCGGACATGCTCACCGAGTGCAACACCAAGCACGCTCCGTGGCACGTCGTGCCCGCCGATCACAAGTGGTACCGCGACGTCGTCATCGCCCGGACACTCATCGCCAGGCTGGAGGGACTCGACCTGCGCTATCCCGCCCCTGCCGGAGGCGTGGTCGGGACGAAAGTCGTCTGACCGCGAGGTCGTTCCGGGCCGGTAGCTCGCTGCTGATCAGGTTCAAATACCTGCGAGACAGTCGGGTGTCTGCATCGACAACTGCCCGGCGAATCGGCCACCACGAGGGCGCGAACGGGAAGAGATGGTCGTCTTGGTCGAGCGACCGTGGCAACAGTGAGGCATGGTAGAGGTGTACTCGTGACACGAACGCGTGACCAATGATCATCCGCCTGCCCCTCATGCTCACTTCCACGGCGACCCAACCGGCAGGCTCCTAGGGGAAATCGCTTCCCGGGACTGCATTCGGGTCCGAGACGATATCGGACCAGCGCCGGGCCAGTGATTCCAGCGGCGCAATCGGTGGCGTCCATGGCAGGCCCCGAACGACGACGCCCCGGTTCGCCTCATACTCGACCAGTCCTTCGGATTCCAGCCTGCGAAACGCTTCCCGCACGGGCGTCTGCGAGACGCCCCATTGCTCCGCCACTTCCTCCTGCCGCAACCGTTCCCCGGGTTCCAGGTGGCCCGAGATGATGGCGTTCTGCAGCGCCTCATACACCGCGTCCGCTTTCGTCCGCCCCGGGAGTCGTTGGATTGCCATGAACCAAGAATAGCCGTTTCATTGGCCGCAGCGCAGCCGCTTCCCTGAGCTGCACCCGAACTGTGCCCGCGGATTCCTGTTCAGTCCGTGACACGGTGCCACTGCGGCAGATCGCCGTGACATCGGCAGGCGTGCCTGTTCCTTGCTCCCGCGAGAGCGGTCCTCAGCTCGCGAGGCGATCGGAGGAGGAGGCGCGCCGAGCCAGGCTGGTCGCCTCTTCGCACGCCTCGCAAGGCTTGCGCACGATGCGCCGTGTCGAAACCTCCACGACCCAAACGGCAGAGTGCTGGCACTCGATCCCCGCCTGCCCACCAAGCGCCGGATTGATGCCCGCGTTAGCAGCCATCGCCATCGGTTAGCCTCTTTTCGACTCTCGCATGATCATTGTGACTGCATCAGACCGGCGTCAGAAGTCCGTTTGGCGCGGATCCTGTCCCCCGATCGACCATTTGTGAGCGACATGGCGCCTTGCAGCGTTAATGAAGCCCGATAGCGAGTGTCACGCGCGTGAGTGACAACCGAGAATAGGGGTTTACCCGGCTCTTGCCGCATTCCTCGTCTCCTCTGGCAGTGCCTGCTTCACATTCGGCAGCCACACCTCAAGGATGCAGTCCTCGAGGCGTCGACTTGATTCTGCTGGCGACGACCGTAGAGGGGCGGGACCAGTCTGGCCTATGATGTGCCCCAGCGTGCCCGGCGGATGGAATCACCGACCGGCTCGATAGAGGAGGTTCTCACGGTGCTCAAACCCGGCCTGGAATTCGCGCCACTCACCCCGGATCGCTGGGATGACCTCACCCGGCTGTTTGGATCCCAGGGCGCCTCTGGCGGCTGCTGGTGCATGTGGTTCCGGCAGGCCGGCAACGAGTTCCGCGCGAACCGTGGAGCGCCAAATCGCGACGCTCTCCACGCCGTTGTGCAAGGTGGCTCCGTGCCCGGGGTCCTTGTCTACGCCGGCGATGAGCCCGCCGGCTGGGTTGCAGTCAGCCCCCGGGAACAGCTTCCGCGCCTGGACCACTCGCGGGCCACCAGGCCCGTCGACGACCTGCCCGTGTGGTCAATCGCCTGCTTCTTCGTCCATCGGAGCTTTCGTGGCGAGGGCCTCGTCGTCGGCCTGATCCAGGCGGCGATCGACTTCGCGTCCGCCAACGGCGCCCGCATCTTGGAGGCGTATCCACTCGATCCGGAGGTGGCCCCGGTGACCGCCGGCTCTGCCTACCATGGCCTTGTACCCGCCTTTCGGCAGGCCGGCTTCACAGAAGTGGCCCGCCGCACCCCCCGCCAGCCGGTGATGCGGAAGGTTCTCGACTGAACGTGCCACGGGCCGGTCGCTACGGCCTGCGCGCGAGTGACTGCGATTGAGGGGATGGCACCGTGGTCCGGTACTCCCCCTGATCAGGTTCAGATACCTGCGAGACAGTCGGGTATCTGTATAGACAATTACGT
>CAZCDK010000100.1:0-9985 GCA_964497285.1 uncultured Anaerolineaceae bacterium
CCCTGGCTCGAAGGCGTCGTCATCTCCAGTGCGACTTCGCCCGAGAGAGCATTGAGGACATCCTGGAGGTAGCGGCTGTTGAAGGCGATCTTGCCCGCTTCCCCTTCGATCTTCGCGTCGACCTCGCCCTCGTTGTCGCCGATCTCGTCGGCCCGTGCACTGACCGTGAGCTTCCCTGGCATTCCCGCCCCGGCCTGCATCTGCAGGCGGATGATGCCACTGCCGTCGCGCGCGAAGATCGCGGCAATCCGGGCTTCGCGCTTGAACTCGTCGACGTTCACAACGCACCGCGTGGTGTACTCGGTCGGGATGAGCTGGTTGTAGTTGGGGAACGTGCCCTGGATGAGCTGCGCCACGAGCTCCGTGTCGTTGATCTCGAACAACACCTGTGTGCGCTGGGGATTGATTCGCATCCTCACGGGCTCGCTGCTCTCGCCGATGAGCCGCGACACCTCGCGCATCGCCCGGGCTGGCACGATCACTTCCACTGGCTCCGCCGCAGCTGCATCGAGGTTGATGTCCGAGACGGCGAGACGGAAACCGTCCGCGGCCGCAAACGTGAGGCGGGTGGCGTCGGTCTTCACCTGCACACCGGTGAGCACCGGTCGCGAATCGTCGCTGGCCGCCGCAAACTCGACCCGCTCGATGGCATGACGCAACACCCTGGCATCGAGTTCGATGCTGATGCCGTCGGCGATCGACGGGATCCGGGGGAAATCCTCCGCGTCCATGGCGTTGATGGTCGATTCGTTGCGCGCGCACTCCAGCTTCACCTGACGGCTGCGCTCAGGGATCTCGAGGCTCACCGTCGCCGCGGGCAGGGACGCAATGAAGTCGGTGATGAGGCGCGAGGGGACGGTCGTCGCACCTTCCTCGTCGATTCGGGCACCCACCCACGTGCAAATGGCGATGTCGAGGTCGGTGGCAGCGAGCTTCAGGCGCCCGCGGTCGGTCGCGAGCAGCACGTTGGCCGTGATCGGCAATGTGGAACGCGTCGCCACGGCACGGCCAACAATGCTGAGGCCACGCTGGAGGTTTTCCTGGAGCACCTGGACTTTCACTGGTTCACCCGCCTAAGCGATTCGACGGATTATATCGGCGAATGCGCCCGCGAGACAAGGCGAACGCTTAGGCAGGTCAACAATTGTGAGCTTTGCCACACTACGAAAAGCCGCAGAGAACATCGAAAACCCCTGCCGGGTAGTCGGGGCTGTCCTCTATACTGGACATGAACTGTGTTCATCTTCGACCTTCAGGTCACCAATTACCGCAACTACGTGCGGTCGGCCGTGAGCCTCGATCGTGGCCTGAATCTGTTCGTCGGCGACAACGCCCAGGGCAAGAGCAATCTGCTCGAAGCCATCTACCTGCTGTCCACACTCCGGTCGAGCCGCGCCAGTTCCGATGCCGACCTCGTGCGGCGCGATATCCTCGGGACCGAGTTCCCCGTGGCGCGCCTTGAGTGCCAGGTGGAACGATCCGCCGGCAACCTCCATCTCGAGGTCGCCATCGTGGGGCGCACGACAGACGCCAACCACCGTGCAGGCAAGCGCGTCCGCGTGAACGGCGTCCCCAAGCGCGCTTCGGATGCCGTCGGGCAACTCTGCGCGGTCCTCTTCTCCACGCTCGACATCGAAGTCGTCGCGGGACCGCCCCTCCTCCGGCGCCGTTACCTGGACATGATGATCTCCCAGGTCGATCGCGGCTATCTGCGCGCCATGCAGCGCTACGCGAAGGTGCTGCAACAGCGGAACAGCCTCCTGAAGCGGATCCAGGCGCGCGAAGCTTCGTCCGGAGAACTCGGCTTCTGGGATCAGGAGCTCGCCCATTCAGGCGGCGTCATCATGAAGGCGCGAGCCGAAGCCCTCGGCCACCTCGTTCCCCAGGCCGCGTACCAGATGGAGCGCTTGAGCGACGGCCTCGAAACCCTTCAGCTGACCTACCGCCCATCGCTCGGCGGACTGGACGACGCCAGCCTGCCAATCGAGGAAGCAGAGTGGACCGCCCGGATGCTGAAGGCACTCAGCGCCCTCCGGGGCCGGGAGATCGGCGCCGGAACAACCATTGTCGGGCCGCACCGCGACGACATCGTCGTGGAAATCGACGCGATGCCGGCGGACTCATATGCATCCCGCGCCCAGCAGCGGATCGCCGCGCTCTCGATGCGGATCGCCGAAGCGAGCTACCTGCGCAAGGTCCTCGGCGACGACCCCGTCGTGCTTCTCGACGACGTCCTCAGCGAACTCGATGCCCGCCGCCGCCGCGGTGTACTCGAGTTCTTCGAAAGCTTCCAGCAGACCATTGTGACCACCGCCGAGCCGGACCGCGTGCGCGACGTCATGACGCGCGCCTCGGGCCGCTTCATCGTCTCGGCCGGTGCGCTCACCCGATTCGAAGGAGAATAGTCCCATTCGGCGGCGGAGCACCGTCGTCGGCATCGCTGTCGTCGTCGGAGCGTTCGGCTTCGTCGGCGGCCTCGCGGCACTATTCGTCATCCCGATCGGCGAAGACGACCTCGACTATCGCCTCTTCCTCATCAACCTCGCGGTGGGTACCGCGGTCGTAAATGTGGGCCTCGGGGGCGTGCTGGTGTTCCAGGCAGCCTCTGCCCTTGGGGGTGCCGGATCGAGCGCCTTCCGACTGCGCCGGCCGTGGCTGCTGGCACCGCTATTCCCGGCTGGCATCGTCCTCGGCCAGTGGATCGTGAACGACCCTGGCCGGATCCCGTGGCTCTTCCCGCTGGCCAACCTCGCCATCGTCAGCGTGCCATCGCTTGTCATCGCCGGTTGGGTTGCGGCCGGCTACATGAGCCGCAACCCCCTCTCCTGGCCCGTCAGCTGGCGGGAGTGGACGAGCGGGTTCATCTATGGCGCCATCGGCGCCACCACCGTTGCGGGGATCATCAACACCCTCTTCCTGGTGTTCATGGGCGCGTTCCTGATCGACCGCCTCGGCCACGGCGACGCGTTCTCAATCGCCGATGGATTGAGCACGCTCCCGCGTGGGTGGGGGCTCCTCTTCGACCTGAGCGTCCTTTCGCTGGTGGCCCCACTGAACGAGGAGTTCTGGAAGGGCATGCTTGTAGCCTTCTTCTTCTATCGGAAGGGCGGTGCGGCCCGATGCTTCGCCTGGGGGGCGCTCGCAGGCGCCGGTTTCAACCTGCTCGAGACCTTCCAGAACAGCCTGGCGGTGGTGAACCCCCAGCAGCTAAGCGACCAGACGCTCGGCAACCAGTGGTGGCTGTTCGCCGTGGCCCGCGCGGGGACCGGCTCGATTCACGCACTCGCGTCCGGGCTGTCGGCGCTTGGCTTCTACGGCCTCTTGCGGCGGAGGCCGCGCTACATGATGGGCTACCCGCTGGGCCTGCTCGTGCACGGCTCGTGGAACTTCCTCGCCTACGCACTCGCCGGCGACCAGATCCTGAGCGGCGCCGGCCCTGACTCGGCCGCGCTCGACATCCTGGCAATAGCGGGCATGGCGGCGCTTTTCGCCTGTTGCGTGGCGCTTCTCCGGGCACTCCCCGGCCGCCTCCGCGACGCGGACCCCGCCCCCATCTACGTTGCCCTCGGGATGCTCCCCGCCACCAGGCCTGCCCGTGATCCCACCGACACCTGACCTGCGGCGAACAGACGCGCGGCCTTCACGAAGCGGCCAACGCCCCCGGGAAGTCGCGACGACCAGCCCCCGGCTGCCGACCCTACCCCGGCAAACTCGCCAGGAATTCGGCCACCGCGGCATTGAACGCCGCCGGCTGATCGATGTTCGCCGCATGGCCGGCGTCAGGGATGACTACCTTCCTTGCGCCCGGGATCTTCGCCGCCATGTATTCCGTCGCACCCAGAAACGGCTCGTCCTTCGCTCCCACCAGCACCAGCGTGGGCACTGCGATCCCCGGCAGCGACTCGATCACGCGGCCGTCGAACTGGGCCAGCATGCCGCGCGCCGCCCTGGCAAGCCCGGCAGCCGAACGGTGCTGCGCGGCGCGCACCTCCGCTCCCCGGCCGAGAGCGTCGAGGCCCTTCTCCTCGAACGCCGTCGCGCGGGCAAAGGAAGTCTGGTTCCAGCCATCGCGCGCCGTGGGATTGCGGTAGCCGGGGCCGGTGTCGAAGAGCATCAGCGCCCGCGTCATGGCACCGTACTTCAGGTGGAACGCCAGCGACATGAACCCGCCCAGCGAAAGCCCGCCAATGACGGCGCGCTCGATGCCCAGGTGCCGAAGAACGGCCGCCATGTCATCGATGGTGTGCGCTTCAGAATAAAGGGCCTGGTCGTCCGGACTGTCGCTCTGGCCGTGCCCGCGCATGTCCCAGGCGATGACGCGGTAGCGGTCCTTGAGCGCCTCCACCTGTCCTGCCCACATGCCCGTGGTAGCGCTGTAGCCGTGACTGAGGAGCACCGCCGGCCCGCTCCCGCTGTCTTCGTAGAAGATCTTCACCCCGTTCCGGTCGATGTAGGCCATTTCGCCCTCCTTCGTGTTGCTCGAAACGTCGTCGCGAGCGCGATTCTACAGGCCGCGACGGAGAAACGAGCAGCGACCCGCCGCGACTTCCGCCGGACGAAGCTGACTGCCTCGCGCCTATTGCGCGCTGCTCTTCTCGAAGTCGCACCGTACCCAGCGGTCGACAGGCACCGGTTGCCAGTCCATCGACAGATGCGCGAGGTGGCCGTAGCCGCCGGCGAAGCCGATCCACTTCACCATCCCCGGTTCGATTTCGTTCGCCCCACCCCAACCCCGGTACTGCGACCCGTCCCAGCCGTTGTAGGACACGATCTGCCCCGGCTTGACCGATGGCGCGAGGCGCGCCCGCACCTGGAACGATCCAAGGTCGTTGAAGACGCGAATCAGGTCGTCATCGACAACCCCGCGGATCCGCGCATCGTCGAGGTTCACAAGCGCGGTTGGTTCCCCGCGGTGGGTGCCCAGCACCACCTTGTTTGTGTGGTTCATCGAGTGCACGGACCAGCGGTTGTGCCCGCCGGTCATACCCAACGGGTAGTCGCCACCCATGCGCGGGCTGGGTTTGTGGGTCGGCAGTTCCTCGCCCGCCTCCAGGAACCAGTCGTGATCGATGTAGAATTGCGCCCGCCGGCAGTAGGTCGGGAAAGGGACTCCCCGCTCCACATGGTCGCGGAACGGCGCGTGCGTTTCGTCCGCCTTTAGCGGTGACGCCTGCGAGAGCGCCAGCGGCGTGAGTCCCCAGTCGATGAAGCGCACGTGCCCCTTCTCGCGGAACGTTGCGAGCGTCGTCCGCGACGGCAGCGTGCCCGCAAGGGCAGAGTCGCGCACCTGCTCGTCCGCCAGGCGCTCAAAGTCGGCGTAGTGGCCGTTCATGGTGTACTCGTTGACGAGCGAGTCGTAGCGCTTCGTGTTTCCGCGTGCGTCCTTGATCTCGGCGATGCCGCGCTCGTAGGCGCGCTCTGCCATCCTCGCCAGTAGCGCCGCGTAGAGATCCCACTCGCTCCGGGCCTCGCCGGCGGGCTTCACCGCCTGGTCCGAGAACGTCAGGTTGAGGACGTGGGCGCCGGGCAGGGCAAAGGCGATCTTCTCGTAGTGCTGCGCCGCCGGCAGGAAGTAGTCGGCGTAGAGCGCCGTCTCGTTCATCCGCCAGTCGATCTCGACGATGAGCTTGAGCTTCGGCCAGAGGTTCGGCAGCAGCGCCTTCTTGCCACCACGCGTGCGCCGCAACATGTTCCCGCCACATTCGATCAGCACCCGGGGCGGCTGCTCCGGACGCGGCTTGTCGGCGCCGTCCCACCAGCCCTTTTCCAGCGCTTCGTTGAAGTACTCATCGAAGGTGCGTGGCAGCGACTCGTCGCCCCACTCGCGCATGTTCCAGCGCTTGTCGTAGCCCGCATGCCAGTACCAGCCAAAGGCCGGCGGGGCGACCGACCCCGAGACCTTTCCCGCGGTCCGGTCGAGCATCGACGCGAAAGGTCGCAACACCCCGCGGGGACCCCGGCCCATTTCGCGCACGGCCATCTCGGTGGTCATCGTCGGATCCACCTGCTTGATCATGGCGATCGCGGAATCCCGCGCGGCGAGCACGATTTCGGTGTTCGCCGCCCCCGGGCCGGGCTTCGCCAGCGCGATCCCCATCCCATCGTGCAGCCCTGCCGACCACATGCGAATGCCCGTGCCCTTCTTGCCCCAGTTGCCACTCGCGGCAAGCGCCAGGCACATCGCGCGTTCGACGAGATCTCCGTGATAGAGCTTGCAGGCGTTCGCGCCGAGGATGATGTTGGACCGTTTCCTCGCCATCTTCCGCGCGAGGTCCCGCACGACGTGGGGGTGCACGCCAGTCGTGGCCTGCGACTTTTCGGGCGTGTACTCGGCGTCCAACTTCGACCGCAGCAGCGTGTAGACCGGCGTCGCCGTCACGTTCGAGCCGTCGGCCAACGCGACCGCGAACTCCCCCACTAGAACGACATCGAATCCATCGAGGCGCATGTCGCCCCTGTTCGCCTGGCGAAGTCCGGCAGCGGGATCCCACTGGTAGAGCTGGTCCTCCCGACCGGTCCCTTCGACATCGACCTGGCGAAGGTATCGACGCGTGTCTGTTCGCACGAGCAGGCTGAAGTCGGTCTGCTCCTTCAGGAACTCCCAGTCGGCGATGTCCTCGGCGAGCATCACTTGCACCAGGCTCAGTGCGAACGCGGCGTCGCTGGCACCGTTGATCGGGATCTGCACGTCGGCGTGGATGTGCGTAGGGTTGACATCGGGCGAGATGTTGTACACCTCCGCCCCGTTGTACCGGGCCTCGGCGATGAAGTGGTAGAAGGGAATGCGCGTGTAGACCGCGTTCATGTGCCACAGCAGCACGATCTCGCTGTGGAACCAGTCGTCCGAAGATGACTCCGGGCTAAACTTCCCGAACGTCTCGTAGAGCCCGATGGAGAAGTCGTTGATCGATCCGTTCACGTCGGTCCCAACGCCGCCGATGGCGCCAATGAAGCGGTTCGTCAGCACCGAGGTCACCACTTCGGGCGAGCCTTCGTGGAAGACCGACTGGGGGCCGTCCTCGACGATCGCGTCGATGATGCCGTCGGCGATCTCGCCGAGCGCCTGGTCCCAGGTGATGCGGTTCCACTTGCCCTCGCCACGCTCGCCTGCCCGCTTCAGCGGGTACATCACCCGGTCCGGGCCATAGAGCGACTGACTCCACGAGACGCCCTGCATGCAGCCCATCGGGTTCCAGTCCGGAACTCCCACTTCGACCGAACCGACCGTTCCCGACTGCTCCTCGCGCCAGACCATGCCGTTGCGAACATAGACGCGCATCGGGCAGTTGCCGGGGTAACAATCTACGCAATGCGTTCCCCAGTAGACCGCGTCCCACTTCCACCGGTCGCGGTAGAGATCCTGCCAGCCCGTGTAGATGCCCTGATTGCCTGTCGTGCTCATGCAGTCGAGTTATCCGTCCCGCCAGCCACGGGCGCCATGACCCGGATCATCAGTTGCTGATTGGCGTGAGCGCGACTCGCTTCTCAGCCCTGCCCCAGCCGTCCCATCAGGTCGCCAAGCCGAAGCTCCACCACGCGCGTCTGCGCGCCCATCTCCATCGCCCGCCGCATCCGCGTCTGAGCAGCGTTGGTCGCGACCGAACGGTTGAAGTTGTGGGCCTCCTCGATCAGCCCCTCGACCGTGGGAAGGTCATCCGCCGCCGCCACAGATGCCTTCGCCAGCGCAATCGCCTCCGCAGGGAATGACGCGATGCGGTACGCCAGCCGATCGACAAAGGGTCCTATCTCCTCCGCCGGCAGAGCACGGTTGATGTATCCGTACCGCTCGGCCGTCTCGGCGTCGAAGTCCTCGCAGCCCAGCACGATCTCCATCGCGCGCCCGCGGCCCATCAGCCGGGGCAGGCGCTGTGTGCCGCTTCCGCCGGGGATGATGCCGATCGCCACCTCGGGTTGACTCAGCAATGCCCGGCCGATGGCCGCGAAACGCATATCCAACGACAGCGAGAACTCGCTCCCGCCGCCGCGGGCGCAACCTTCGATCTTCGCGATCGTCGCCTTGGGCATCGTGCGGAAGCGGTCGACGATCGCCTGGAAGATCCCGGGCCTCTCTGGCCGTGACGGCGGTGCGCCAATTGGCACCCGGAGGATCGCTTCGATGTCGAAGTGCGCGATGAAAAACTCCGGGTTCGCACTCTGGAAGACAACGACCCGGACGTCCTCGTCGGCTTCGACCTCCTTGCCGATGGCATCGAGGTCCCGCATCAGCGCCAGGTCGATGAGATTGATCGGCGGATTGTCGATGGTGACGAACGCCACCCCCCGGTCAACCCGCACGTTCAGCGCCTTGTACGAGTCGTAGGCCATTCGAGTTCCTCCGTGCCCGTGTCGCCGCGATTCTACGTCCTGTCAGCCGGCGACGGCGTTGCGCAGGATCCCGGCCCCGGTGACCTCAATCTCGACCACGTCGCCGGGGTTCAGGGCGGGTGGTTCGCCGGGCGTGCCGGTGTAGATGATGTCGCCAGGCAGCAGGGTCATCACGGCGCTCACAAGGCGCACAATCTCGGGGATATCGCGGATCAGCTCGTCTGCGCGTCCGTGTTGGAGCTCGACGCCATTCACACGCGTGCGGACTTCGATGGTCGCGTGGTCGAGGCCTGTCACGATGCTCGGCCCAAAGACCCCGAACGTATCGGAACCCTTGGCCCGCCACCACTGGCCGTCCGCCCGCTGCCATTCGCGCGCCGAGACGTCGTTGCCGCAGGTGTATCCGAAGATTGCGACGAGCGCCTCGTCTCGCGTGGCGCCTTTCACGGTCTTTCCGATGACGATCACGATCTCGCCTTCCGGGTCGACACGCCCCGCATCCTCTGGCAGCACGATTGGGTCGCCCGGGCCCGAAATCGACGAAAGGGGCTTGAAGAACAGCGTCGGCGGGTCCGGTGCGGGCCGGCCATGGAGGTGGCTCGAGTAGTTGAGCCCCACGCACACTATCGAACGCGGCTCGCAGGGAGGGAGGAGCCGCACGTCGGCCAGCGCCACGGACTCGCCCGTGTGCTCCGTGGTCTCCCAGAATGGCGTGCGGATAACCGCGATGCGTTCCCCCTGGAGCAACCCTGCACCCGTCGTACCGTCGCTTCGCAGAAACCGCACGTAGTTTGCCATCTTTGGATTCCTCCTTTGGGACACGTGCTGTGAGTCTAGCCGCTGGCACGGCTACCCGCCGATGAGATGGTCGAGGGCACGCTTGAGTTGCACCGCATCGCGGACCTCCGCGTCGGGCACTTCGTCCCACGATCGAGGCTGTTGCGCTATGTGACGCCCTGTCCGGAACAGCACTGTGCGCATTCCCAGTAGCTTCGCCGGCACAATGTCGTTGTCCACCCGGTCGCCCACCATGATGCACTCGCCCGGCTCCACCCCGAGTGCCATGCATTCGCGAAGGAACACTCGCACGTCAGGCTTCCGATACCCGCCCGGTTCAGGGTGCGCGCTCTGCGTGAAAAACCTCGCGATCCCCGCGCGCTCCAGCTCAACCAGGATCGAACCGGGGTGATTGGTGGCGAGGCCGAGAGCCACTCCCCGTGCGTCAAGCCCTTCGAGGAGAGCCGTGACGCCCGGGCGCAGTTCGATCCCGCCCCGTGCGTTCCGTCTCCGTTCCGCCCCCGCGGCAACCCTGACCGCCACCCGTCGCGCCGCTTCGGAATCGCCTTCAACCAGCCGGTGGATGATGGCGTGGTACGTGCTCGGGGCGAAGCTTTCGACCGCCCACGCTGCAGCGGCAGCGTATTGGGCATCACTGACGTCAACGCCTTCGGCGGACAGCGCGACCCGGATGTCAGTGTCCATCAGCCGTTCAAACTCGACCTCGGTGTCCAGCGGCCCGCCAACATCGAACAACACCGCACGGATGCCATCGCCCGCGCCCGTTGGGCTGCTCGAATCGAAAGCACGATCGTCCACGTATGAAGTCTAGCAGGGTGATGAAGAAGTCCGTCCGGCCTATTGCATAGGCTAATGATCAGAT
>CAZCDK010000101.1:0-7771 GCA_964497285.1 uncultured Anaerolineaceae bacterium
TCGGCGATTAGAGCTGTCGCCTGATGCTGGAGCGCCTCCACCGCCTCCCTCAGCCCGGACAGCAGTCCCTCGATCGCCGCCGTGACGTCCGTCTCGGTTGCACGCACCCTGGGATTCTCGATCGTCACGCCCGGATTCGCCGTGGTGGCATCGGCCTCCGCGTTGTGGACCATCGTTCCCCCGGCGACCCCTGCCCGTGTCTGCAAGTAGGCCCACGTCTCATGTGAGAAGTCCCGTTCCGCGTTGTTTGCCGCGCGCGCGGCCTCGGCGATCTTCGCCTTGTCCTCGCCGCCGAGCGCCGCGGCCAGCTCGCCCAGGAGCTTGGCCAGCTTGTCCGCCAGCGACTTCAGGTCCTTTGGCCACTCCGTGAGCTTGACCACCGCCTGCATTCGCAGAGTCCTCGTCTGCGCGTCCTCCGGCGCTGTCCCCCTTTCCCTGATCTCGGCCTCGATCTCGTGCAGCCCCGCGTTGTCCAGCATGTTGATCGCCGCGACCACTCCGCTGGCGTCCCTGCCTTCGTCGTCATCCGCGCAAGCCACCAGCGCCCCCAGGGCGAGAGACGCGACCACAATCGTCGCCATCGTCAGGAGGCCCCGGCGAATCTTCACTCTGCTTTCCAGCCTTCCTTGACGAGCCTCGTAAGGTCGTGCTTCCAGTCGTCGTTGGTCACACCGAGCGGGTAGACCGTGTGAGCGAGGTTGTCGGGCGTGAATGCCATCACGTATGCGGCGTGGTTGACACTGTAGTTCCCCTCTCCCAGGTCAGTCCTGGTCGCCGGGTTGATCCCGAGTGTCTCCTGGAGCCGCACAATCGTCTCCTCAGACCCCGTCAGTCCGACGAACTTCTTGTCGAAAAGGTCAAGCCACTTCCGGAGCACCGCTGGCGTATCCCGCGCAGGGTCGGCCGTTATCATCACCACCTTGATTCTCCCCGCCACGCTCGGCGGCATGGCCGCCATCACTTCAGCTATGTTGGCCATGTGCGTCGGGCAGACGTCCGGGCAGTGCGTATACCCCAGGTAGATAAGGGTGACGTACCCCTCAGTCTCCTTGCGAATGTCGTAGGGCCTGCCGGCGGTGTCGGTCAGGGTGAAGCCCGGCTTCTCGAACGGCGGCGTGACGATCCCGCCACGGTAGCCACCGCCCGTGTCTTCACCCTCCCCGCAGGCGGCCATCGCGAGCCCCGCAAGCAACGCGGCCAACGCCAGTGCCGCAACCCGGCGGGCCGACGCCCACTGGTGGGGCCGACGCCGGACAATCCGGGTGCACGGGGCGCGTAGTCGTGGAATCAAGCGCGTCCTCCACCGGCGAGAATCGAAGTCGTCGCTCTCAGGCCCCAACGGCTGCCGACCCGGACTCGATCCGGTGCCGCGGGCTCGATCACGCCCACGTGGAAGTCCGTCCCCGGCACGTCCACGTGCAGCGCCCGAAGCCCCATTGCGGTGAGCGAAGGTAGCGGTGCCGCCAGCAGCATCTCCAACAGGTCCAGGCTCGATGCCATTCCCGCTGCCCGCCGCCAAGGCGTCTGCTTCACGAACGCAGCTTACCGTCTTGTGAGTATCCCGGCACCCGCCGCCCGGAGGGAGTCGGCGAGGTGCGACCGTCTCGTTCTGGTTCCCGACCCGTGTGCTACGATGCGCCTAGAATCCGCTCCGGAGGTAGCCGTGGGAGCGCTCATCGCCGTCGTCGTCGTCGTTGCCATCCTGCTGATCCTGGTCTTCTGGTTCGTGGCCATGTACAACGGGCTCGCACGTGCCCGGCTGCGCTGCAGGGAGGCCTGGTCTGGCATCGATGTCCAGCTCAAGCGCCGATCGAGCCTCATCCCCAACCTCGTTGAGACCGTTAAGGGCTACGCCGCCCACGAGAAGGACACCCTCGAGAACGTCACTCGCGCGCGCGCCATGCTTGACTCCGCGAAAGGCCCGAAGGAGTCTGCCCAGGCGGACAACATGCTCCAGGGAGCACTCCGTTCCCTGTTCGCCGTCGCCGAAGCCTATCCCGACCTCAAGGCCAACCAGAACTTCCTCGAACTCCAGCGCGAACTGACCGACACCGAAGACAAGATCGCCTATGCCCGGCAGTTCTACAACACGAACGTCGCCAACTACAACGAACGCATCGTCACCGTCCCGAGTTCCATGATCGCCGGCATGTTCAATTTCACGCCCGAGGAGTTCTACGAGGCCGAGGAAGAGGCGCGCCAGGACGTCAAAGTCAGCTTCACGCCGGCCTGAAACCAACGTGACCCGAGCGATCAGCTACTGGCGCATCAGTCCGGCCGTCCACGCTCTGTTGCGAGGACTTCCAGGTGACTGAGGCAGCGAGTCGCGTCCTCGTCTACGACCGCCTCGGCGCCAACAAGCGGGGCACGGTGTTGCTCATGTCCGCGTTCGTGCTGCTCACCACGGCCCTCGTCACCGTCTTCGTCCTCGGCTTCCAGTTGCCGATTGGCGCCGCGGGCATCGTCGGGATCGTGCTCATCGGGTACGCCCTCTTCAGCTACTACGCCTCAACTTCGGTTGTGCTCTCCATCTCCGGAGCCCACGAAGTGACAAAGGACGATGAGTGGGAGTTTGTTCGCCGCGTCGAAAACCTCTCCATCGGCGCCGGCCTCCCCATGCCGCGCACGTGGGTCCTCGAGGATTCAGCCCCAAACGCCTTCGCCACGGGCCCCGATCCGAAGCACGCACACGTCGTCGTCACCCGTGGCCTGCTCGACAAGCTCGAACCGATCGAGCTTGAAGGGGTCCTTTCGCACGAGCTCTCCCATGTGGGCAACTACGACATCCGGCTGATGACCGTCGCCACCGTGCTCGTCGGCGTTGTGGCACTTGTGAGCGACTTCGCCCTGCGCATGACGTTCTGGGGCGCCGGAAGCCGTCGCAGCCGCAGCGAGAAGGGGGGCGGACAGGCCCAACTCATCTTCCTCGCCCTCGGCATCGTCATGGCCATCCTCGCGCCCATCGCCGCCCAGGCCATCCGGCTCGCCATTAGCCGCCGGCGCGAATACCTCGCCGATGCCAGCGGGGCCCTCCTCTGCCGAAACCCGGAGGCCCTCGCCCGGGCGCTCGAGAAGATCTCGGCCGACACCGACCCTCTCGAGGCCGCCAACAAGGCGACCGCCCACCTCTACATCGCCAACCCGCTCAAAGAGCACGCCAGCTTCCTCAACAACCTCTTCGATACGCACCCGCCCATCGAGGAACGAGTCCGCTTGCTCCGCAGCATGTAGCGGCGCATCGCCCCGGTGATCCTACAATAGGATCGGTGGCGGGGCGCTGCGCGATGGGCGGCCTGCCCTTCGGGAGATGCCATGTCCGACAAGTCCGACGTCCTCTCACGACTGGATGACGCTCGATCCCGATTCCGTGCGAAGGTCGCCGGCCTGCCTCCCGAGGCCTTCGACGAACCGTGGCTTGGGACCTGGAACCTGAGTCAGCTGCTCGCCCACATGGCTGGTTGGTACCGTGAGATGGCTGGCGCCTTCGATCGCGTCCGCCTCGGCGAGAGGCCCACGCTCCCGGGCGTAGACTATTCCGATCCAGAACCCTGGAACGCCAGGTTCGTCACCCTGTCGAAGCCAGGGACAGCTTCCGTTGCCGACTGGGATGCCGCCTACGCGGCCTACCATGACGCCGCCAGCCGCCTGCCGGAGGCCCTTTTCGGTTTCGACCCGGAGAAGGGGCGCCCTCGCATCGGCGACCGCCTGCTCCAGGAAGCTGGCATCGGCCATTTCCAGGAACACGAACCCCAGCTCACCGCCTGGATCGAGTCGCGCCGCTAGGCCAACCAGCCCACACGCATCGACCCTGCACCGGGGGACACACTCCGACTTGCGCCACACATGACCATCGAGATCCCGCTATTCCCGCTCCGCACAGTGCTCTTCCCCGGCATGCCGCTCCCCCTTCGCGTGTTTGAGGAACGCTACACGGCCATGACGCGCCAAATCCTGGCCACAGGCGGAGTATTCGGCGTCCTTCTCATCCGTGAAGGCGATGAAACCCGCGCCGGTGCCACTTCCCACAACGTCGGCTCCACCGCCGCGATCGAGCAGTGCCAGGAGATAGAAGGGGGCCGCTTCGTCCTGTCTGCCCGCGGCGCCCGGCGCTTCCGGCTGGTGCGGCTCCTTGCGCCGCGACCGTATCCTCGCGGCGAAGTGGCATTCATCGAGGATGACCCCGACCGGTCGAGCCCGCGCCTTCAGACGGCGATGCAGACAGTCCGCGCGATGTTCCCGGCCTACTTCCGCCTCGCCCTCTCGCTCTCCGGCCAATGGGCGCGCGGCCTCAAGCTGCCTGAGAACCCACATTCGCTCGTCAACTACCTCGGCCCGCTCCTCCAGGCCGAGGAGGAAGTCAAGCAACGCCTGCTCGAAACCGAAGGGGCGGCCGATCGCGTTGCGCTCCTGGCCGAGGTCCTCGATGAGCTGCTGGAGCGCACTCGCGAGGATGTCATCGACCATCGCCGGCGCAAGTTCGAAGGCTTTGGCGCCAGGAACTGACGCTCCCCGGCGAAGGCGATCCCGCCCGCACCATCTGTACTACTTCAGAGCGAGCATGCGCTCCAGCCCGACGAGCGCCCACCTCCGCGTTTCCGGATCCACGCGCACTTCGTTCACAACGCGGCCGGCCACCAGCTCTTCCAGCGTCCACGCAACGTAGGCCGGGTGAATCCGGTACATCGTGCTGCAGGGGCAGACCACCGGGTCGAGGCAGAACACCGTCTTGTCCGGGTTCGCCTTCGCCAGGCGGTTCACGAGATTGATCTCGGTCCCGACGCCCCAGATCGTGCCCGCGGGCGACTCGTTCACCGCCTTGATGATCCTTTCCGTGGACCCGGAGTCATCCGCCGCCTCTACCACTTCCATTCGGCATTCGGGGTGCACGATCACCCGCATCCCCGGGTGTTCCTTGCGTGACCGGGCGATCTGGTCGACCGAGAAGCGCTGGTGCGTGCTGCAATGCCCCTGCCACAGGATGACCTTTGCCTTGCGAATCTGGTCGCCGGTCAGGCCGCCCATCGGCCGCCGCCAGTTCCAGAGGACCATCTCCTCCAGCGGGATGCCCATATCCCGGCCGGTGTTGCGCCCAAGGTGCTGGTCGGGGAAGAAGAGAATCTTGTCGCCCCGCTCGAACGCGTACGCGAACGTCTTTGCCGCGTTGCTCGACGTGCACACCAATCCCTCACGTTCCCCCACGAAAGCCTTCAGGCTCGCCGCGCTGTTCATGTAGGTGAGGGGAATGACCTTCGCCGAGCCCGCAAGCACACCGTTGATGGCGTCCCACGCTTCGTACACGTCGTCCGGGTCGGCCATGTCCGCCATCGAGCATCCCGCTGCCATGTTGGGCAGGATGACCCGCACGTCGGGTCGCGTCAGGATGTCGGCCGATTCGGCCCTGAAGTGGACACCACAGAAGAGCACGTAGGCAGCGCCATTGGCCGCGGCTGCGTGCTGGGCGAGCTTGAAGCTGTCCCCTGTGAAGTCCGCGTATTGGATGACCTCGTCGCGCTGGTAGTGGTGACCGAGGATGACCAGCTTCGTCCCCAGTGCTGTGCGTGCCGCCTGGATTCGACCGTCGAGTTCCTGCGCCGGAAGCGAGAGGTACTCCCGCGGGATATCCTGCTGCCAAGCCACGAATGCTCGCTCTTCGGCCAGCGGCACCGCCCCGAGCGAGTCCGTCGGGCAGGTGTCAGGGTTCGAATACAGCGCGAGCGCACTGCCCCCGGGCGCGAACTTGGGCCGTGCGATGGCGGTCGGAGCAGTCATGCCGAATCCTCCCGATCGACGACTTAGTGTACAAGATACACTAAGTAGGTGCGACCAGAGTGCCACAAATAGCTACTTCGTGTCAACCAAACACTAAGTCAAGGATTGTGATTGCAGCCGGTCTCCGCGAGGGCTAGAGTCGTCCCGCCCGGTACATCCTCGCGCTCCTGAAGCTGAGCTCACCTGTGAGTGACCGGAGGAGGCCCTCATGACCACACAGCCAGTATCCCGCCCGGCGGTCGAAACGAGGCCTGGCCGGCTCGGGAAGAGCCGCCTTGGCGCCTCGATGCCCGTAGATGCGCCCTACTACCAGTCTCCGCCCTTCTTCTTCCGCGATGCCCGCGCCATGAGCATCAGCTACGAAACGGACTCCGACGCCGTCCTCGACCTCCTTCCCGAAGGCCTCGACCTGCCGCTTCCGGCCCGCGCCCGGCTGATGGTAGTCCACTACCCGTTCTCGACCCTTGGCCCCTATCACGAAGCGATTCTCGGCGTCGAATGCCTCTGGCAGGGCACCCCGCGCTTCTACATCGCCCACATCGCCGTCACCGAAGTGCCGCCGCTTGTCGCCGGCCGCGAGATCTGGGGCTATCCGAAGAAGATGGCCCACATCACCCTCCAACACGAGGCTGAGTTGCTGCGTGGCACCCTTGAACGCCCCGAAGGCGTGCGCCTGGTCACCGCCACGATGCGCATCGAGCGCCCGCTGCCCACCGTGCCTGGTGGCGGCGGGGGCGGCAGCCTTTCATTGCGCGTCATCCCCTCCGCGGAGCCCGGCGCTCCGCCCTCGGTCGCGGAGCTCATCGAAGTCCCGGGCATGGACAACCGGACGCACGAAGCCTGGGTGGGCACCGGCACGCTCAGCTACGACACCGCCTCGTCGCTGGACGCCTGGCGCAGTCTGCCCGTTCGGCAGGTGCTGGGCGCGTCCTACTCCCGCTACGACTTCACGCTCCCCCACGGCCGCGTCTTGCGGAAGTACTGATCAGCCAGAGTCCTTGGTAGGCCCGGGTTTGCCAGTGGAGCCGCCCGCGCCCGCGTCCTCAGGCACGAGATGGGGGAGAAAGAGCGCAAACGGAAGCACCGGCGTGCATCTCGCAAGTCATGGCCCTACTTCCGCTTCGCCCGGGGCTTGATCACGCCCCGAGCCATCATCACTCGCAGCATCATCCGCGAAAACCCCAGCCCGAGCATGACCGCCGGCACGCCCAGGACCACCAGGGCCACGTTCGAATTGCCGTCGTTGTTCACCTCATAGGCCACCATGCCGGCGTAGACGCCAATGAACAGCGCCAGCGAGAAGGCGAAATAGACCGGGAACGTCCGCCACTTCCACGCCGGTAGCGGCGCCAGGGCCGGTGGTACTGGAGGCGCCGCCCGTGGGGCTACGAGGCCCGGGCTTAGATCGCGACGGCTTCGCTTCCGTGCCGCCGTCACCGTTCGGACTCGCTTCGGCCATGCGGCCGGTCGCGTCGATCTGCTCTCTCTTCCGCTTGCAGGAGAGGGAGGCAGGGGGTAAGGGTTGGCGTTTCGTTCATTCCTGCCCCTGGATGAAGATGGCGATATCCGCCCGTTCGAACAGGTACACGCCGCCTGCCGTCTTTCGGTGGCGCACCCCGCCCGCATTCGCGGCCGCCAGGAGTTCCTGCTCCGTTGTCCCTGCCGCGGCGGCCGCTTCGCCAATGTCGAGAATCTCGCCCAGGGCTCCCGCAGGCGCGGGGTTCAGGCAGCGGTCGCAGGCAAACTCGAGCGAAAGGTGTTCCTCGTGAATCCACACCTGCCCGCAATCCCGGCCCGCCACGTCGTTCCGATGGTTCAGGTGGTAAGGCCGGCCGCACGAGTTGCAGAAAGCCTCGGTGTGCGGTTCCAGGTCGTCGCCGCAAACCGAACATGAAGATCGCATGCTTGTCATAGTCACCAGCGTTTCGCCGCAGATGATACCGTATCCTTGACACCGCCTGAACGGTCGATATGATTAGGCAAAGTTAGCATTTCCCCGGTT
>CAZCDK010000101.1:7781-9967 GCA_964497285.1 uncultured Anaerolineaceae bacterium
ACCAGGGCCGTGCGCCCGGGAGGTTCAGTGCCGCTGGCCCCGCCTCCGTCCGCCTCCGACGAGCTTGTCGAACGGCTTGGTGTCAAGCCGTTGCCCGGTGCACTCCTCGACCAGGCGCTCACCCACGCCTCCTATCTCAACGAGTCGGGAACCGACGCACCGTCCAACGAGCGGCTCGAGTTCCTTGGCGATGCCGTCCTCGGGATGGTCGTTGGGCACGAGCTCTTCCGCCTCTTCCCCGCCGCCGGCGAAGGCGACCTCACGCGCATGCGGGCCGAGATCGTCCGCGGAACGGCCCTCGCCCGCGCCGCCGTCCGCTTTCGCCTCGGTGAACACATCATCCTTGGACGCGGCGAAGAGGCCGCGGGTGGCCGCACTCGTGAGCGCAACCTGGCCGGCGCTCTGGAAGCGCTCGTGGGCGCCGTCTATCGCGACCAGGGCTATCGTGCCGCCCGATCATTGATCGTCCGCTTGCTCGGCCCGGAGTTGCAGCAAATCCGGCGCGAGGGCGCTCGCATCGACGCCAAGTCCAATCTCCAGCATCTCGTCCAGGCCCGCTGGCACGAACCGCCGGATTATGTGACGGTGGACGAGGTGGCCGAAGGCACAGGTCGCCGCTTCACTGTCGAGGTGCGCGTCGGAGTCGCGACCCTTGGACGCGGGAGCGGCGCCAGCAAACGAGAAGCCCAGCAAGAAGCCGCTCGCGAGGCGGTTGTGCGGCTCATGGCGGAGGAGGCCTAACGGTGTACCTGAAGAAGCTGTCCCTCCAGGGCTTCAAGAGCTTCGCACCCCGCACGACCTTCGAGTTCGGCCGCGGCACCACAGCCATCGTCGGCCCCAATGGTTCCGGCAAGAGCAACGTCGCCGACGCGATTCGCTGGGTCCTCGGCGAACAGAGCTCCCGCCTCCTTCGCGCCAAGAAGTCCGAGGACGTCATCTTCTCAGGCACTGGCGCCCGTGCCGCCGTGGGCATGGCCGAAGTCATCCTCACCCTTGACAACGAGGATCGCTGGCTTCCCCTCGACTTCAGCGAGGTCGAGGTCGGCCGCCGCGTCTACCGCAGCGGCGAGTCCGAGTACCTCCTCAACGGCTCCCGCGTCCGCCTGCGCGATGTCATCGACCTCCTCATGAAAGGTGACGTCGGCCAGAACAGCTACGCCATCATGGGCCAGGGCCTCGTCGATGAAGTCCTGAGCATGTCCGCCGAAGAACGGCGCTCATTCCTCGACGAAGCCGCCGACGTGAAGCGCTTCCGCATGAAGATCAAGGAGGCCCAGGACCGCCTCGCCGCCACGCGCGAGAACATCGACCGCGTGACGCTGCTCACCGCCGAGATTGAGCCCCGCCTCGCGCAACTCAGCCGCCAGGCCGAACGTGCCTCTGAGCACGCCCGTCTCTCCGCCGAGCCCTCCGATCTGCTCCGCGCCTTCTATGGGCACCGGTGGAGCGAAGCCCAGAACAACCTCGTTCGCGCCCGCGCCGCCCTCGATCAGCGTGCCGCCGAAGACGCCGCCGCCGCCGAGCGCGTGACTCAGCTTCGCGAACAGATGCGCGCCCTCGGTGAGGAGATCCGAAAGCGGCGCGACGCCATCCAGCGCCGCGACACCCGCCACACCGAGATCGAGCAGCGCCTGCGCTCCATCGAGCAGTCCATCTCGCTCGACCGCGAACGCCACGCCATGGTTTCCGCCCGCAGCGACGAGGTCCGCCTTGAGTTCGAAGCCATCGAGGCCGAGGAGCTCTCCCTCACCAGCACCGACGTCGATGAAGGCCGCCGCGGGATCAAGATCGTCGAGGAGGCCGAACAGGCCAGGTCCCTCGCCCTCCAGGCACGCGAGTCGCTCGAAATCGCGGAACGCGACTACTCCACCGGCCGTGGCCGCCTTCAGGAACTCCGCGACACCGCTGCCGCCGACGAGCGCCGCACGGGCGGCATCGAGGCCGACGTCCAGGCCGCCGAACGGCGCATCGCCGAACTCGATCGCGAATCCGAACAAGCGCTGGCTCGCCGCAAGCAGACCCTCGTCGAGCTCATCGGCTATGGCCGCCGCTTCGCTGCGCTCCGGGAAACACTGACCGGCGCCGAAATCGAGCTTGACATCGCCCGGCGCGGCGCGGGCGGCGCGCGCGAGAGCCTCCTCCGTGGCCAGGACGCCTCGCGCCCCTACGACGATACCCTCAACGGG
>CAZCDK010000102.1:0-2267 GCA_964497285.1 uncultured Anaerolineaceae bacterium
GCGCTTGTGCTCGGGTTCCTTCTTTCCCAGAGCGGGGCGGCGCCGCTGCGAGGCATCGCGCGCGCCGCCCGCAGCGTCGCGCGCGGCAGCTACCGGCAGCGGGTGCCAGCTACGGGACCCCGCGAGGTGCGCGAGTTGGCCGCAACCTTCAACCGCATGACGGAGGAGGTTCAGCGGTCGCAACAGACCCTCCGGGACTTTCTCGCCAATATCTCCCATGAGTTGAAGACGCCCTTGACGTCGATCCGGGGGTTTAGCGAGGCGATGCAAGACGGGACCATCGACGACAACGTCGGCATCCAGCGATCGGCAAAGATCATCAGCACCGAATCGAACCGCGTGCTCCGACTGGTGGAGGAACTGCTTGACCTGTCGCGCATCGAAAGTGGCCAGGTCTCGATGCGGCAGGAGGACGTCGACCTAACCGAGTTGCTCGAACACGTGCGGGAGATCTTCGTCCTGCGAGCCGAGGAAGGTGGCGTGGAACTGGCGGTGGAAGGAATCGGCGGATTGCGCATCCGAGGGGACTTCGACAGGTTGGAACAGGTGTTAAACAACCTGCTCGACAACGCTCTTCGGCACACTCCACCGGGCGGTGCGGTGCGGATCGTCTCAAGAGAGCCCCAGCAGGGAGCAGTTGAGGTGACCGTGCGCGATACCGGCAGTGGCATGACGGCCGAGGACATCGAACACCTGTTCGAGCGGTTCTACCGCGGTGGCAACAACGCGGGCGCCCACGGGGATGCCAAGGGGTATGGCCTGGGGCTGGCAATCACGCGGGAGATCGTGCGCGCTCACGGCGGCGACATCTGGGCTACGAGCGCGGTCGGGGGAGGGACGACGTTCGTCTTCACGCTTCCGACCGCCGGCCGGGCCAATCGGCGAGGTGCTGGCCGGTAGCGACGCGGGTGGTCAGTTCAGCCCCGCGAGCGCCGCCTCGAGCAGGCGGTGGAGGTGATCCCACGAGTACCACGGCGGGAAATCGTTGAACTTCGTCCAGCCGTGGTAGATGACCCCGAGTTCAAAAAGCCAGCGCGCCCGGAAGAAGTTCATTCCGGTGAGCGGTCGTGCGGTTGCCAGTTCATACGCGCGTGCAAACGGGAGATCTGCGGCATCATCAATGAACGGCGTGCCCGCCTTCAGGTGCCCCAGCGCGAGGATTTGCCCGACATCGGCGCGTGGATCCCCGATGTGGGCCATCTCCCAATCGACTACGGCGACGACCTCGCCATTCTGGACAAGGTAGTTGAAGACGTTTATGTCGCCCTGACAGAAGGCGAGACGCCCGTCAGACGGGATCGCCGCGCGCAGGACCGCAAGGGCACGCGTCAGCAGGGGATCACGGTCGCAGCCAAAGGGAGCCATCCGGGCTGCGACGCGATCAAGCGCCGCCATTGTCCCCGCGGACGCCGATGCGGGCACACCGAGGAAGTCCAGGCCGAGCGCGCGCCAATCCAGCGCGTGGATTGTCGCCACCGCCTCGACGTACGACGCGAACGAGGCGGGCGCACCCGGAGCGCCCATGTGAGGCGCGTCGACCCATTCCATGACGATGAAAGGCGCGCCAAGGACAGATGGATCACGTTCGATGGCAACGAGCTGCGGGACGGGGACACTTGATGTCTGCAAGCGCCGCAGCACCTCGCCTTCGCGGGCGACATCGTAGGGGGCGAGGATGCCCTCGCTGCGCTGGAGCCGGAGAGCCACGGCGGCGAAGGGTCCGCCGCTCAGAGTCGCGCGGCAGGTTAGGTTGGACGCGCCGCCTTCGACCGGTTCGATTGATCCGACGCGTGCGGCGCTGAAGCCGGGTTGAACGCGCAACCAATGCGCAAGCCTGTCGGGCGCGGGTATCATCACCGCATTATTCGCGAGGGCGGCGTTCTGCCGCCAGCGGTGCGGGATGATCAGGTTCCCCAGGCGAAGCGTAGTACAGACCGGGGGCAGTGTGAGCGACTACCGGCTTGCCGAGGACGCAGACCTCGTGACGGCCATAGCCGGGGGTCGCGACGACGCGATCGGCGTGCTCTACGACCGGTACCATCGCCAGTGCTTCGGGTTTGCGTTGCGAATCCTGGGGGCGGAGCCAGACGCCGAGGAGGCAGTACAAGAGACGTTCGTCCGCGTGTGGCGCCGCGCTCGCCAATACGACGTGGCGAAGGCCGGAGTGGGAAGCTGGGTGCTTTCGATCACCCGGAACCTGTGCGTCGACGAGCTGCGACGACGAAGACGACGGGTGCCGGAGACGATGCAGGCCGGCGAGGGGCCCG
>CAZCDK010000102.1:2277-9899 GCA_964497285.1 uncultured Anaerolineaceae bacterium
CCGAATACCCATCGGCCGATCACACGGAAGACGAGGCATTGCGCCGTGTCGTGAGCGGCCAGGTGCGGGCTTCCCTCCAGTCGCTTTCGGGTGAGCAGCGCAGCGCAATCGAACTGGTCTACTTCCACGGGCTCTCGAGCGGGGAGGTCGGACGAATCCTCGGCGTACCGGCGCCTACGATCAGGAGCCGGTTGCGGTTGGGGCTGTTGAAACTGGGTGGGGTCTTGCAGGCGCAGGGGTTGGTCGGTGTCGACTGAATTGGAGCATCCGCTGGGGTTTCTGCCGGAGTTGGCGCTTGGCGTGCTGCCGGCAATCGACGCCACGTCGGTGTCGGCGCACCTGAGCGGGTGCGCCTCGTGCCGGGCCGAGCACGCGGAGATCGCACGCGTAGTCGGCATGCTTCCCCTTGCCGCAACCGACGTCTCGCCTTCCGAGACGGTGAAGGCGGGCATGCTGGAGCGCATCTCGCGAGAACCGCGGACCATGGTTGGTCGTGGGGAGCGATACGGTTGGTGGAGCGCCGTGGCGGCTTCGGGGGCGGTGCTGCTCATGGCAGGAACCCTGGCGGGATTCGCCATCGGCCGATCCGGCGGGAACGAGGATCAGTTGCGGACGCAACTCAAGCGGCAAGGCGCGCTTGTGCAGGCCGCAGCCCGGGGCACGATGCTGACCTCGGAGGCCACCGATGGAGACGCCTGGGCCGCGCTGGTGCGAGCGCCCGGGGCCACATGGGGTTATGTATGGGTTGACGGACTGCCGGCGCTCCCCACCGGAAAGGCCTATCAGGCCTGGTTCACGCACGATGGGAAATCATTCGAGCCAAGCGCCACGTTCGGAGTGAGCAAAGGCGGGGTGTGGGTGTGGGCCGGCGGGGAAGTGGAAAGCTATGCCGGGCTGGGCATCACGATTGAGGACGCGGAAGGAGCGAAGACCCCGACCGCGGAGCCCTTCGTGAAGGTCGCAATCGGGGGAAGCGGCCTCTGGTGACTCGCCAGAGGCTGGCCGCCGCCGCGACGGCTGCCCAAGTGAGTCACTCCGGCATGGAGGTGGCGCCGGCGGGACCGATCTCGCGTATACTCGCTTTCAAGTCAGTGGCATGTTGCAACGGAGGCGCGGAATGAAGGTGGCGGTCGGAATCGGTGCGGTCAACGAGGACTACGACGGGGCGGCGGCGTTTGTCCAAGAGGCCGAGAGGCTGGGGATCGACTTCGCCTGGTCGGCGGAGACGTGGGGGCATGACGCAGCCACGCCCGTGGCCTTCGTGGCTGCACGGACGTCGCGGATCACCCTGGGAACCGGGATCATCCAGGTGGCAGCGCGCTCGCCAGCGAACATTGCGATGACGGCCATGGCGCTGGCCGCGATGTCGCATGACCGATTCGTGCTCGGGCTTGGCGCGAGCGGCCCCCAGGTGGTAGAGGGCTGGCACGGGCAACCGTTCCAAGGTGCGCTCCAGCGCGTGCGGGAAACGGTGGAGATCGTCCGCATCGTCGCACGGGGCGAACGGCTGGCCTACGACGGGAAGATCTACCAGCTTCCGCGACCCGGTGGCGAAGGCAAGGCACTGCGTACCGGCGCGAAGCCGCGGAACATCCCCATCTACCTCGCGACCCTGAGCCCCAAGAGCCTCGAAATGACCGGCGAAATCGCCGACGGCTGGCTGGGGACGTCGTTCATGCCAGAGCACGCCGACGTCTTCTTCGCGCACATCGCCGCGGGGGCGCAGCGTGCCGGCCGAACGTTGACCGACGTCGATCTGCAGGCCGCGGCGGGGGCCCTGGCGTTCTCGGACGACGTGGAGAAGCTGATTCCCCCGCGCAAGCCCGGGCTCGCGTTCACACTCGGGGCGATGGGTTCGCGCGAGCACAACTTCTACAACGATGCCTACAAGCGCGCGGGTTACCGGGAAGCCGCGCTCGCCGTGCAGGCGCTCTGGCTCGACGGGAAGCGCGAGGAGGCAGCGGCGCTGGTGCCCGACGAGATGGTGCTGAAGACGAACCTGATCGGAACCGAGGCGATGATACGTGACCGCATTCGCGCACACCGCGACGCAGGGGTGAACACCCTGCGGGTCCAACCCGAGGGGAAGACAGCGGCAGAACGCATCGACACGCTCGGCCGGTTCGTGGCGCTGGTGCGCGCGGTGAACGTGGAGAAGATGCCGGCGCGCGGCATGTGATCGTTCGATGCTCCTCTGCGTTACCATGCGAGGGTGGATCGACGCGAGCTTTGGCGCCGGCTCGCGCGGCGCCCGCGCAACGTTCGGTTCGAGGAGATCGATCAACTCTTGCGGCTCGGCGGTTGGGAATTGAACCACGTACGTGGCAGCCACTATGTCTATCGGTCTCTCGAAGGACGACATCTGTCGATCCCGCGGCATGGTCCGGTCGTCAAGATCGCCTATGTAGCGCTGGCTCTCGCATCGACGAAGGAGCCCGGTGATGACTGACCAGGAGCGCGAAGCAGAAGTCCAGCGCAGGCTCAGGATGCCCTATCACCGGGTCATCTTCGGCGACCCCGTTGACGGCTACATGGGACAGGTACCTGAACTCCCGGGCTGTTACACGTGTGGCGACACCCCCGCCGAAGCTCTCGCCAACCTCGAAGAGGCGATGGCAGCGTGGCTGGAATCCAGCCTCATCAGCGGTGATCCCATCCCGGGACCCGCGCGCGCGCTTGAGCCAGTTGCATGAGCTTCCATGTGGCCTGACTCGCGCACGTCGTTGGCCAGGCCGTTCGTACCTCTCGACCCTGATAAACTCCGGCCATGACCGAGATCCGGATCCCTTTTGCGAAGCCCTCGATCGATGAAGACGACGTGGCAGCGGTCGTCGAGACCTTGCGAAGCGGGTGGCTGACCAGCGGCCCCAACGTGCGCGGGCTCGAGGCGGAACTCGCTGAATACTGCGGCGCAAAGCACGTCAATGCGGTGAATTCGGCGACGGCAGCGATGCATCTCGCGCTGGCCGCCTGGGAGATAGGGCGTGGCGACGAGGTCATCACCACGCCCAACACCTTCACGGCAACGGCTTCAGTCATCGTTCATGTAGGCGCTACGCCCGTGCTTGCCGACATCCGCGAAGGCGACGGTAACATCGACCCCGGCGCCATCGAACGCGCGATCACCCCCCGCACACGCGCGGTCATCCCCGTCCACTACGGCGGCGAACCGTGCGACATGGACTCCATCATGGACATCGCGCATAGAAACGGGCTGAAGGTACTCGAGGACGCGGCCCACGCCGTCGGGGCTTTCTACAAGCGGCGGGCGATCGGTGCCATCGCCGATGCGACGGCATTCAGCTTCTACGCGAACAAGAACATGACCACGGCCGAAGGCGGCGCGATCGCGACCGACGACGAGGCGTTGAGCGAGCGGGTACGGTTGCTCACCCTGCACGGCATGACGAAAGACGGGTGGAACCGGTACGGTGCGGGCGGAAGCTGGCGGTACGACATCGTCGAATTCGGTTTCAAGGACAACCTGCCCGACCTCGGCGCGGCCCTCGGGCGGGTGCAACTGCGCAAGCTCGACCGGCTGATCGACGAGCGCACGCGCGTCGCCCAGCGCTACTTTGCCAACCTGAAGGACGAAGAGCACATCATCCTGCCGTCGTTCAGCGAAGAGAGCCGGCAGGCCTGGCACCTGTTCGTGGTGCGGGTGAAGAACGAGCAATCGCCCGTGCCGCGCGACCAGGTGATCCGGGAGCTGGCGGCCCGGGGCATAGGGGCCTCTGTCCACTTCATCCCGTTGCACTACCACACTGCCTACCAGCGGCTGGGGTACTGGCAGAAGGGCGACTTCCCGGTGGCCGAGCGGTTCTTCGAAGGCGCGATCAGCCTGCCGATGTACCCGGACCTCGCGAACGAGCAGGTGGACGAGGTTTGCGAGGCGCTGCGGGCGATCCTGCACCCGTAGCCGCGGTGCCCCAGCGCCGCTGGTTTGGGTACCAGAGTTTACGGTCGGACACTACGTCGTCAATCGCCCGGTTCGCGAACGTACAACCACGCCCAATCCTCCTCTCGCTCGACCAGCCCCTCCCGCACGGCATTCTGGCGGACGTAAAACAGGGCGCCTTCGAACTCTCGCTCATCGCGAATGCGGCGGTCGTAGAACCCGGGCTGCCAGATCGTGCCCTGGTGGCCGGTCTCGTGGGCGACGTGGGTGGAATACGACTTGAATGCGCTCGCCCACCGGATGACGTCCAGTTCGCGCGGGTTCAGGAGGGCATGCAGGTGGTCGGGCATGAGGCTGGCCGCGGTGAGGCGGATCCGGGGGAGACGCGTCTCGTCGAGCACCAGGGTCCAAACAGCGTTCCCAACAGCTCCCCGGAACGGCCTCGTCTGCGGGGCAGCGTGAAGGACGACGTGGAAGCAGTTCTCGCGATTGGCATAGGCGGAATGGGGTAGCCGGATTCTCCTTGGGAACGGGATTCCGCCCACCCGGCGGATAGTACGCGTGTCTCGTGTGCGCGGCGACGGCATTGGGTGGCCGCGCCGACCGTGGGTACTGGCTCCAGCGGCGCTGGGGCGCCGCGGCTACCGGGTGGCGCTTCGTTTCGAGCGACGACCGTGGGCGTCCCTCGCGGCATCACGCATGTGACGCAGCCGGTCGAGGTCGTCAGGCTGCGTACAGCACCTCCGCACCCTCGACAACGCGATCGCGGAAGTGACGCCCAAGATCGGCGGGCGTCCGAAGGTCGACCTTGCGCCCAACGAGGTCCGACAGTTCGTTCTCGATTGCAGCCATGCCGATGAGCCCAATACGGGTAGCTGGATCGAACTCGACCAGCACGTCGATGTCACTTTCGGGGCGAAAGTCCATGCGCAGTACCGAACCGAAAAGCGAGAGGCGGCGGATGCCGTGCCGCCGGCAGAAATCCACAACGGCATCTTCGGGGATGGAGAACCGCACGTTTCGCATAGAAGCATCGTAGCGCGCGAGGTTCTGGAACCCCACTGTCAGAACCTCGCGCCGCGGCTACCGGCTGGCGACGAAGGCACCGTACACTCGTGGCATGGGCACGACCCGACGGGCACTGATCGCGGCCTTCCACGATAGCGGCCACCAGTTGTGGCTCGTCGGGGGGGCGCTGCGCGATCGCGAACTGGGCCGGGCGCACTACGACCAGGACTACGCGACTGATGCGCTGCCCGACGAGGTGGAAGCGATCGCGGTCGCGCTCGGCGCCAATGTGACATCGGTGGGTAGGAAGTTCGGCACGATTGGCGTGCTCGCCGATGGCCACTGGTCAGAAATCACGACCTTCCGCGGTGACTCCTACTCGGCGGGCACGCGCTGGCCGGACGTGGCCTTCGGCACAACGATCGAGGAGGACCTCGCCCGGCGCGACTTCACGGTCAACGCCCTGGCGGAAAACGCCGTCACGGGGAAAACGCTCGACCTGTTCGGCGGCAAGGCCGACCTGGAGCTGCGGCTGCTGCGTGCGGTCGGCGAGCCGCTGCGGCGCTTCCAGGAGGACCCGCTTCGCATCCTCCGCGGCCTGCGCTTCGCGAGCCAGCTCGGTTTCGCTATCGAACCGGGCACGCAAGAGGCCATGGGACGAACGGTGGGCCTTCTTTCGACCCTCTCCCAGGAGCGGGTGACATCCGAACTGGACCGGCTCCTGCAGGGCGCGCACCCCGCCCGCGGGCTGGAACTGTTGCGCGAAACGGGCGCGCTCGATGTCGTGTTGCCCGAGTTGGCGCCGTTGGTTGGGTGCGACCAGAACCGCTTCCACCGTTACGACGTCTGGGGACACACTGTCGCCACCGTCCAGGCGATCGATGGCGAGGGGAGCGACCGGCGGCTCCGGCGCTGGACGGCCCTGCTGCACGACCTGGGCAAGCCGGGCGTCCGGCACGTGAAGGCGAACGGCGAGTGGGGTTTCTACCGCCATGAGTCGGCCGGGGCGCTGCTGGCCGAGGCGCTGCTCGACCGGCTGAAGCTCGGAAGGCGGGAGTCGCTTGCGATTCAGCTCCTCGTGCGGCGGCACATGGACCGGCCTGATCCGCCCGATGGGAGGTCGGTGCGCCGCTTCATCGCGAGGAGTGAAGGACACTGGCGCGACCTGGTGGCCTTGAAGCGCGCGGACAACGCCAGCCACACCTACAACGATGACGGTTATCACGACCGGCTACACGAAGCCTGCGAGCGCGCCGAAGCCGAAGAGGCCGCCAGGCTGAAAGCGGAAAGCCCCCTCACGGGAGACGACCTCGTCGACATGTTTGACCGCGAGCCTGGACCCTGGATCCGCCGGATCAAGGAACGGCTCGGCGCCATGGTGTTGGACGGCGACCTCGCCCCCGGTGACCGAGAACACGCCGAGCGCATCGCGCGGGGGATGATGCGGGCCTTGCCAGGCGGAGGTCCATCAACAACGCGTGTGTAACGACGGCCGGGCGCCGTGGCCGCACGCGCGCCTGGCGTTTGGGTCGCCGTGGCGATCGGATAGGGCGCATGCCACCAGAGGGCGAGCGGAGCGTGTGGCATAGCCGATCGCGCACCGAGCGACCAGATCGGGGCGGACTTGTTGTCTCCACGGCCCCACCAGCCGAGCCTCGGGGGTTTCCCCCTGGCGCCGTGCCGGTGAAGACGGGGTACGATTTCCCCGTCCCCGGCCGGCAGCGGCAGGGCGGAGCGGCGAGCGGTGGGCACGTCTTCAGAGTGGTTTCGGGCACGCTTGGGGGTTCCCCCCGATCCTCGGCGCGGGGGAAACGCGCGACCATCTATGCGAGCCCGCTCCCGCACCGGGGGCAACATCGGGCCACCTCGGGGGGAACGCGACAATGTCATGGTTCAGCAACCTGGGTCTCCGTGCCAAGCTGCTGTCGTTCAGCGGCCTGCTCGTCGCCATGCTTGTGGCTCTGGCGATCCTGGCGCTTGCCCGAATGAGCGCGCTCGAAAGGGACAGCGACCGTCTCTACAAAGAAGACGTGCTTGGCACTCAGTACCTTCTGACTGCAAAGGGCGATCTGTTCCAGGGGATCATCAGCGGACAGAGGGTGTACACGGCCCAGGACAAGGCTGCGTCCAACGCAGCGGCTAGCCAATTCAAGGAGAAGCTTACGGCGAGTCTCGAAGGTGTTCGGAAGTTCAGGGCTACGATCACTGACGACGCATCCAAACTGAAGGCTGAACAACTGGCGAAGGACATAGATGCGCTCAAGGTCAGCCTCGAGACTGCCATGACTCTCCTACTCGGGGGCCAAGACAAGATCCCGGAGCTGGTGGCTTTGCAGCCGAAGATCGAGAACCTCTCGGCGACCGTCGACAAGGAAATGAACGACCTCACGGCGATGATGGGGAACCACGGTCAGCGAGCAGCATCGGATGCCGAATCTACCTACTCGTCGTCACGGACCGTCATTGTCGGTGCTACAGGTCTGGCAGTGTTGCTGGGCTTCGGGATCGCCCTGTGGCTGGCGCGCTCGCTGAGCCGCGCCGCGGGCCGTGTTGTCAGCAGCCTGAAGAGCCTGGCGGAGAAGCATCTGGCCGCCCTCCATGGCGCAATGAAGGCCTTCGCGGGCGGTGACCTCACTGTCACCGTCACGGCCGCGACGCCCGAGATCGAGAGGTACAACAGCGACGAGACCGGGCAGGCAGCAGCGAGCACGAACCA
>CAZCDK010000103.1:0-9827 GCA_964497285.1 uncultured Anaerolineaceae bacterium
TTCTACTGTTTCAACAAGGACATCCTCGGCGAGCAACTCCAGGCCGATGCCGACATGGACCGGGAGAGCTCGCACGACTTCGGACGCGACATCATCCCGCGTATGTACCGCACGCATCGCGTATTCGGCTACCAGTACCAGGGCTACTGGCGCGATGTCGGCACTGTCCAGTCCTACTGGGCGGCCAACATGGATCTCCTGGCGCCGATTTCCCCGCTCCCGCTGGACGACTCCGATCTGCGAATGAGGACCTCCGGAGTGCCCCTCGTCCCGGCACACATGGGCCCGCGCGCCGCCGTCCGCAACGCGCTTGTCTCGCCCGCCGCCCGGATAGACGGGTCTGTCCTCCGCTCAGTCATCTCGCCCGGTGTGGTCGTCGAAGAAGGCGCAGCAGTGCGCGACTCGGTCATCCAGCACCGCTGCGTCATCCGCGCGGGCGCCGTCGTCGATCACTGCATCCTCGACAAGGACGTGACGATCGGCCAAAACTGCGTCGTGGGGGAAGGCGAGGAGAACACGCCCAATTTCAAGCGGCCGGACATTGTCCACTCCGGGATCACCATCGTCGGCAAGCGAGTGACTGTGCACTCTGGCCTGCATGTTGGGCGCAACGTCGTCATCGGCCCGGGCGTCGAGAACGAACTCGACGGTTTCCGGTACCTCGAGAGCGGCGCAACCGTGGACCCGACGCAGATGCCCCTCCACCTTTTCGTGTAGTGGCGATGAAGCTCTACAGCGTCGAAGAGGCGCGGGCGATGCTTCCACGCGTGATCCCTGTCCTGGAGCAGGTGAGGGACGCCTTCCTTCACATGCGCGCGTTCCAGGCTTCATCCGCGGCCGAGGCCCGGGGCGCCATGGGCGACGGTGGGCTCGCCGCCGACCCGTGGGCGACCGGCGGCGAGAACCTGGTCGAGCTGCACAGCGGCCAGTTGCGCCGCGGCGCGGCGCAACTCGACCATTGGGGGATCGATCTCAAGGACCCGGAAAAGGGCCTCATCGACTTCTACCATGAACGCGATGGGCAGATCGTGTGCCTGTGCTACATGCTGGGCGAACCGGGAATCGGGTTCTGGCACCCCAGGCAGGGCGGCTTCGCCGGGCGCCGGTCGCTGTAGCGCTCCGAGTTGGCGGCCACGTGAATTCCGATAGACGACAGCATACAATCCCGCCAGCCGACCACCGGGAGGAGTTGACCATCCATGACCCCACCAGTCGTCGCCCGCGACCTGTTTGTCCAGGCGAATGGCCTCCGTCATCACCTGGTGGTGCGGGGGAGCCCTTCCGCACCGCAGGTGATCATGATCCATGGCCTTGCGGGGCAGGCGCACACGTTCGATGCGATCGCGAGCCTGCTCGCGCGGAAGTACCACGTCTACTGCCTCGACGTGCGCGGGCGCGGTGAGAGCGAGTGGGGGCCACCCGACGGCTACCACATCCGCAACTACGTCGCCGACCTGGAATCCGTCCGGGAAGCCCTGAGCCTGGAGAAGTTCGCTCTCATCGGCACGTCGCTGGGGGGGCACATAGCCATTAACTACACGGCCGTTCACCCGGGACGCGTGCGCCGGGCCGTGCTCAACGATATTGGACCCGAGATTGACCCGGCAGGGGCGCAACGGATCATGGCCTATGTGGGACACGCTCCCGAGGCCTTTCAGGACATGCGCGCTGTCGTGAGGTACTACAAGGACAACTACGCGCCGATGGTGGCAGGCCTTCCCGATGACCAGGTGGCCGAATTCGCCCGCTGGAATGTGCGCAAGGCCGATACGGGGCTGTTCGTCTGGAAGATGGATCCATCGGTCCGCGCGTTCAGCCTGCCGCCACCGGGGCCCGACCCGTGGGAAGCATTCAAAGCCATGTCCTGCCCGGTGCTCGTCATTCGGGGTGCACAGAGCGACTTGCTGAGCCCGGCGGTAGCCAAACGGATGTGCGAAACGCTTGCCGACTGCCGACTGGTGGAAGTGCCGGGAGTCGGCCACGCGCCTGTGCTGACGGAACCGGAAGCAAGGAACGCGCTCGACGAGTTCCTGTCGCCGCTCAGTTCGAACGGAGCCTGACGTGGATCATGGTCCCGGTGGGCCATGCTGTTCGCGAAGATCACTCACCCCGGCAACCGGCTGTTGCCGTCAGCGAAGGAGAAGCCATGCCTGTATCCAACACCTGCGTGAAGACGGGCCAGCACCAGGTCGCGATGACCCAGATCCCCTACCCCGACGAACCCGGTCCCGGCCAGGCCCTGATCAAGACCGCACTGAGCACCGTATGTGGCAGCGACATCCACCTCGTGGACGACATGCCCATACCGCCCGGAGTACCCATGGGCCATGAGGCGACGGGCCTCGTGCAAGCGGTCGGTGCCGGTGTTACCGCCTTCAAGGTTGGCGACAGGGTGGTCGCAAGCTGCCTCCAATGCTGCGGAATGTGCGCGCGGTGCATGCAGGGCGAACACCAGGCCTGCATCACCTACAACGCCCCCGGCAACCTCGTTTTTGGCGCCCAGGGCGAGTACTTCCTTGTGAACGGTGCCCAGACCACGCTCGCTCGCATCCCGGACAACCTGGAGGACGAGCAGGTGCTGTTCGCCTCCGACATCATGTCCACCGGGTTCGCCGCCATCGAGCGGGCAGAGATCAGGCTCGGAGACACAGTCGCAATCTTCGCCCAGGGGCCCGTTGGACTCTGTGCGACCGCGGGCGCCCGGCTGCTCGGCGCTGGCCTCATCATCGCCGTCGAGGGCATTCCCGCCCGCCAGGAGATGGCCAGGCGCATGGGCGCGGATGTCGTCGTCGAACCCGCGGACGCGGTCGCGAGGATCATGCAGCTCACCGACAATCGGGGAGCTGACATCGCCGTCGAGGCCCTTGGCCACCAGGCCACGTTCGAAAACTGCTGCGCCGTGACCCGCTTCGGCGGCACGGTGAGTTCCGTTGGTGTCTACGGCGCGTTCCCGACACTCACGATGGCGACCGGCGGGTCGTTCCTCCATCGCAAGCTGGTGACCACCTACTGCCCCGTCGGCACGGACCGCCTGAACCGCCTGATGAAGGTTGTGGCGAACGGCAAGGTCGATCTGAGGCCGCTCCTCACCCATTCGATGAAGATCGCCGAGGTTCCCGCGGCATACGACCTCTTTCGCAAGCGCGAAGGCGGCGTGCTGAAGATCGCCCTGCGCCCGTAGCCGGCCGGCAAGTGCGGCTGGCCCCGTCTTGCAGGAGAGCGATCAGGCCCGTGGCGGCCACTGGCGGGTTTCGCCGGGTGTCCCAGCCGGGAACGCGGCGAAACCCGCGACGATGGCGCACACCGCCACACCCATGACCGCAAGCGATGCCCGCTCGCCGGCTGCATCGGCAAGGAAGCCGACCGGGAGGGCGATGACCTGGAACGCCGCGAACGCCATGAACGTGAGCGACATCACCCGGCCCATGTAGGCTGGCTCGGCGATGTGCGCCACGAGGGCGCCATTGAGTGTCTGGAACGCACCGCTGGCAACACCGAGCAGCAGCATCGCCCCAACCAGCGCAAGGAATGTCGGAGAAACGGCCGATACGACCAGCGAGACACCGAAGCCCAACCCGGAAGCACGGTAGACAAGCCGGGCGCGCGGCGAATCAGCCATTCCAGCGACAAGGAGGCTCGCGAGGAGGCCGCCAAGGGCGGTAACCCCGTAGAGAAGGGACAGGCTGTCGGCACCCCGCCCCAGTTCATTCTCGAGCATCCCCGGAAGGACTGTGACGTAGGGGAAGCCGGTCATCATGACAAGGACGAACGAGAGGACGAGGACGCCGAGGCCCGGTTCGCGGGCGACATAGCGAACGCCAATGACGATGTCGCCGACGATGCTCCGCCCGCCACCCTCCACCGCGCGTGAGTCGGGGAGCATGATCGTCGTGGCAAGGGCGCCAACGTAGAGCAACGCCATCCCCACATAGGCGCCCGTCGCGCCAAGGACACCGATTGCGAGGAACAGGCCGCCAACAAGGGGCCCGAGGATGCGCGAGCCGTTGAGAGCGACCTGGTTGAGCGCCATTGCATTGCCACGTTGTTGCGGTCCCACAAGGTCGATCGCGAATGCCTGGCGCGAAGGCCCGAGAAACGAGAACGCCGAACCGATGGCGAACGATCCCATCGCCAGGAAGAGAATCGTGATCCGATCGAGCCCGAGCAGCAGCGCGATGACGGCGAACGCCGCCGTGATCACCGCCTGACAGGCGAACAGCATGGCCCGCCGGGAGACCCGGTCGGCCATTGCCCCGCCGACCGGCCCGAGCACGAACTGGGCGACTCCCTGGGCGAACACGACGGAACCGACCGACCGATTGTTCCCCGTAAGGTCAAAGGCCACAACGCTTTGCACGACGGTCGACATGAAGAAGGCTACAAACGAAAGGATGCTGCCCAACCACAGGATGAGAAACGTCCGCGCACCGAGCGCTCCGAAAGTCGTCGCAATCCACTTTGACATCTGTTGAGCCGCATAGAGAGGAGCTGCCCAAGTGGGCAGCTCCTCTCCTGACAGGAATCCGGTCGCCGGGGAACCGGGACTATGCCTGTTTCCCCCATCTCGGCAGCGTTGGCAGCATCTCGTCTGCCATCTTCTCCGCCTCTTCTTTGGTCTTGCCCATGAGCCTGATCGCCGCCCCGATACTCCCTTCTCGCACCTGTTCGTATGTTCTCAGCTGCGCTGTCTCCTGGTCCTGGCAGTAGACGCAAAAAGCCTCACTGAACTTCGATGTGACCGCCTCGCTGCCAAGAGGCATTCCACAGCTTTCACACATCTTCAAGCGCGATCACCCCCGATCTCTTTCGTAAAGATGGTCAAGGCCGTCTCCTGGCGCCTACTTCTGCAGGATGTGAATCGTGCAGGCGGAACCGAGACCGATGACATGGGCAAGACCGACCTTGGAGTTTTCGACCTGGCGGGCGCCCGCCTGGCCTCGCAAGTGCCAGACAATCTCCGCGACGTTGGCAACACCGGTCGCGCCCAACGGATGGCCCTTGGAAAGCAGGCCGCCGCTGGCGTTGACCACCGCCGTTGTCTTCGGCTTGTACGTCTTGTCGACGAACGGAGCTACGTCCTCTTCGTACTTTGTCGGGATCTTGTTGCCGTTCCACGGGGCGCCGCTGGCCACGTGCTTGCCCGCTTCCCCATCGCCGCAAAGCCCAAGATTCTCATAGTGCAGAAGCTCGGCTGTCGCGAAGCAGTCGTGCAGCTCGACCTGGCTCAGGTCCTCGGGGCCCACGCCGGCCTGCTCGTAGGCGATCTTTGCCGCATTGCGGGTCAGCGTGTTGATGTCCGGGAGCGTCAGGGCGCGGTCGGTCCACGGGTCGCTCGTGAGCACGCTCGCGGCGATCTTGATCGGCTGCGTCGTGAACTGGCGGGCCTTCTCCATCGAGCAGACGATTGCCGCCGCGGCGCCGTCGCCGGTCGGGCAGCACATCAACAGCGTATTCGGATAGGCGATGACGCGGCTGTTCATCACTTCGTCCAGCGGGGACTCCTTCTGGTACTGGGCCAGGGGGTTGTTCACGCTGTGGTAGTGGTTCTTCACGCTGGCAAGCGCGAAATGCTCCTGCTGCGTGCCGTAGGCACGGGAATGCTCCATGCCCGCCATGCCAAAGACCGCGGGCATGAGAAACGACCCGACGCGGCCCTCGGGGCTCGTCGCGGGATCGCCGCGGCCCGCCCCGAGCAGACCGGCCTTGCCCATCTGCTCGCTACCGACAGCCATGACCATCTCGTAGGCGCCGGAGGCGACCGCGAAGAACGCCTCGCGAAGGGCTGTCGAGCCCGTGGCACAGGCGTTGGCCACGTTCACTACCGGGATGCCGGTCTGGCCCATTTGCTTCAAGATGCGCTGGCCCGAGCCGCTGGTGGCATTGAGGTTGCCGCTGAAGAGCGCCTCGACGTCCTTCATCTGGGCGCCGGCGTCCTTCAGGGCTTCAAGCCCAGCCTGGGCCGCAAGGTCGGAAAAGTCGCGGTCCGGATAGCGACCGAACTTGATCATGGACACGCCGACGATTGCTACTTCTCGCATGGTTCCTCCGTTTTCAGTGGGAGCGTTCAGGCTGGCCTGAAGTGGTAGGCGATGTAGGAGTTGCCCTCGCGGTCCTCCGACACCTTGCCCGAGGCCATCTTCACCTTCATCCCGAACTTGAGGTTCTCGGGCTTGGGCTCGATACCGAGGATGTTCGTATTCACCGACCCGCCGCCCTTTAGATCGACGATGGCGGCGATGTAGGGCGACGGGATCCCGGGCGCCGACTGGTGGATGATGGACCAGACGTGGATCTCGCCCTCATCGCTCAAGCGAACCTTCTCGAACGGGCCCTGCGAACTGCATTTTGCGCAGTAGGAGCGGGGCCCAATGAAGAGGGTATTGCAGGACTTGCAGCGGCTACCGTTCAGGTAGTCCTGATCGCGAGTCTCACCGAGGGTGAGGTGGGGAACGAGTGGGCGGATTTCAGGTGCGGCTGCGGCGTTCTCAGCCAAGCGGACTCCTCCTTCCAGTCTGTGGCGAATGGCGGGGACGAGGTATTCGGCGCGCACGCCGATCCCGCTCCCGGACAGATGCGCAAGCATTGTGGTTCCGGCTGTGGGGCGCGTCAAGCAAGTGACCGCAAGGCTTCACACGGCCGTGGGTGATCAGGTTCTGATACCTGCAAGACAGCGGACACGGGTATCTGTATAGACGACCATCTGCGTCGTCGCCGTCGCCACCAGCACCACCGCCGCCCTGGCGGTGCGCAGCCTCGACGCGCTCGCGCGTCTCTCCTCACCCGTCGGTGCCACTTGGGTCGACAGTGGCTCCGAGTTCATGGCCGACTTCGAAGAAGCCTGCCATACGCGCGCAATGACGCAGTTCGTCCTCCCGCCATACAGCCGCAGGCTCAACGGCCGGGCCGAACGCCTCCACCGTACCTGCCGCGAGGAGTGCGACGACCTCACCAGCAAAGTGGCACCAGCAACGTGGCTTGACACGCTCCGCGCCCAACTCCTAACCTTCGTGGTTACAACTGAACATAGCGACGAAGATCGGGAAGAGTAGCCGGTCAGGCGAGCCTCCAGAGAACCGGGGCAGGTGAGAGCCCGGTGGCGGCGCGGCCGGTGAATGGGCCCGGGAGTCCCGGCAGCGAAAGGGAAACCGACTAGCTTCCGGCGGAGTGGGCACCGTTACCCGAGCCCAGGCCATCGCCTCGCGAGGCTGGACGTCCGTCCAGCATTTCGGGGGCCGTGGCCGAAGAGTGTCCGGGCCCAGCGCCCGGGAACAAAGGTGGCACCGCGAGCACCCCTCGTCCTTTGGGACCAGGGGTGTTGTCGTTTCCAGCACAAGGAGAGGAGCCATCTCGTTATGACGACCAAGAAGTTCTTCCTGCCAGAGTCCGAAATCCCCACGCACTGGTACAACGTCGCGGCCGACCTCAAGACGCCGCCGCCACCCCCTCTGCACCCCGCTACTCATGAACCGATCGGCCCAGAGGCGCTGGCGCCCCTCTTCCCGATGGAGCTGATCAAGCAGGAGGTGAGCGCGGAACGCTACATCGAGATCCCCGAGGAAGTGCGCGAGATCTACAAGATCTGGCGCCCGTCGCCGCTCATCCGCGCCACGGCGCTGGAGAAGGCACTCGAAACACCGGCGAAGATCTTCTACAAGTACGAAGGCGTTTCGCCCGCAGGTTCGCACAAGCCCAACACGGCCGTCGCCCAGGCCTACTACAACAAGCAGGAAGGCGTGAAGCGGATCGCGACCGAGACCGGCGCCGGCCAGTGGGGCTCGTCCCTCGCCTACGCCTGCAACCAGTTCGGGATAGAGTGCAAGGTCTACATGGTGCGCGTCTCCTACGGCCAGAAGCCATACCGGCGCTCGCTCATGCAGGTGTGGGGTGCATCCGTCGTGGCGAGCCCCAGCAGCGACACAAACTCGGGCCGCGCCGTCCGCCAGGGAGACCCCGACAGCCAGGGCTCGCTCGGAATCGCCATCAGCGAAGCGGTCGAGGACGCCGCCATGCGCGAAGACACGAAGTACTCGCTTGGAAGCGTGCTCAACCACGTCCTGCTGCACCAGACCGTAATCGGCCAGGAAGCGATCAAGCAGATGGAGATGGCCGGCGAGTACCCGGACGTCGTCGTGGGCTGCGCGGGCGGCGGCTCGAACGCCGCGGGCCTGATGTTCCCGTTCATGAAGGCCCGCCTCGAAGGCAACCGGAACACGCGCTTCCTCGCTGTGGAACCCGCATCTTGCCCGAGCCTGACGAAGGGCGAGTACCGGTACGACTTCGGCGATGTCGCCGGGCTGACACCGCTGATGAAGATGCGAACGCTCGGGCACACGTTCATGCCGCCCGGGATCCACGCCGGCGGGCTGCGCTACCATGCCATGGCGCCACTGCTCTGCCACCTCTTCGAATCCGGCGATATCGAAGCGAGAGCCTACCCTCAGAACCCGTGCTTCGAGGCTGCAATCCTCTTCGCTCACACGGAAGGAATTGTCGCTGCCCCGGAAAGCTCGCACGCCATTCGCGCGGCAATCGATGAGGCGCTGGCAGCCAGGGAAGAGGGCAAGAGCCGGGTCATCCTCTTCAACCTCAGCGGCCACGGCCTCCTCGACCTCAGCGCCTACGATGACTACCTTGCCGGCAAGCTCGTCGACGACGAGTACCCGGCGGAGAAAGTGCGCGAGGCGATGAAGGCGCTGCCGGAGATCCCTTGATGCCTGCCGCGACGACGCCCACCCTGGAAGCACGTCTGAGGGCGATCATTGACGGAAGCGCCATGCAGGCGCACCCGTTCTACATAGGCCTGGGGAACGGCGACCTGGGACGAGCGCCGCTGCGCGAGTACGCTCGCCAGTTCTACCACTTCGAAGCCGCCTTTCCGCGCTTCCTGAGCGCAATCCACGCCCGGACCGAGCTTCCGGGCGTGCGGCAGGTGCTGCTTGAGAACCTCTACGACGAGGAGCACGGGGACCGCAATCACGCCGCCCTCTGGCTCGCCTTCGCAAGCTCTCTTGGGCTTCGCGCCGCCGAAGTCACGGGCGCCAGGCTTCGCCCCGAGACGCTGGCGCTCATCGGCCACTACGAGACGATGGCCCATCACGCTCCTCTCGCCGAGGCGTTGGCGGCGCTCTTCGCCTTTGAAGGCCAGGTGCCCACAGTCGCGTGGATCACCATCAAGGCCCTCAGCGACCACCATGGGCTTCGGCCCGAACAGTTCGAGTTCTTCTCCGTGCATCTCGTCGCCGATGTGGCGCACGCAGGGGCGGAGATGGATGCAATCACCAGGAGCTGCGAGGACGACGACGGCGCGGTGGCCGCTGCAGAGCGGGCGTGTGCGCTACTGCTCGGCTTCCTCGACGGCTGCCTGGGGACAACGGAAAGAGCCTGATGGCAGAGTTTGAGTACCAGAACATCGAAGCCTGGAATACGTCGATCCGCCTCGCGACGTCCGTGGGCCGGCTCAAGATCGGTTCCAACCTGAAGGCCGCCGGTGATGCCCACCAGCAGGCGTTCGAGCAGGCGGGCCTGGCCTGCGCGCTCATCGCCGAAGGCAGCGGACGCGACGGTCCGTCGCAGATTGGGATGTACCGCGACGCGCGCGGCGCGCTCGCACAGTCGAGGTCGTGGTTGCACGTCCTGGCCGCGGTGATGAACGAACCGGACACCGTGTTCGGCAACGAACTGGACCTTGCCGAGCAGGCTTCGCGACAGCTGGCGGCCATCGTGCGCGCCGCGGAGCGAGGCCCGACGGGTCCGCGTCCGCCGATGCGCCCCGGCCCGGCGCCCGCGGGCCCGGACTTTCAGCCGGCGGTGGAGATGTCCTGGGCCGG
>CAZCDK010000104.1:0-9811 GCA_964497285.1 uncultured Anaerolineaceae bacterium
GCTCGCGGGCTGCCTGTGGAACCCGGCGGGATGGGAAACACGAGAACGAGTGTGCGGCTCACGCCGAGTTCGAAGTCCAGGCTGGATTCGGGGATGCCCGGCTCGGGCGGGGCGGCCTTGATCCAGTCGCCGCCGGTGGAGAGCTCGAGCCGAAAATCGGCGCGTCCTGGCTGCCACGTCTTGTTCGTGACCGCCGCGAGCGTCACCCGGACCTGTCCGCCGCCGGTCTCGACCAACTCCACGCTGATGTCCCTGGCATCGCCCGCATACGTCTCGCCATAGACGGAGCGGAGGATGGGTGGCATCGCGTAGAAGGCGAACAACGCCCCGACGACGATGCCCAGCACGGCCCCGAGGACGACGCAGCCGTTCCGGCCGCTCGCGTCTTCGGCGTCAGGCTCCACGCGGCGTCGTCGAGGCTCGGTCACTTGTCGCAGCCTGCTGGTCCGGGGGCGGGCGGCTCAGGCCGCGGGCGGGATGACTGTCGCCTCACCGTCGACCACGAGCTTGCCGTCCTGGTTGGTGACGGTGGTCTTGAACTTGGCCCATCTTCGCGCTTCGAGCTTCTCGGTGCATTCGACGCGCGCGGTGACCGTGTCTCCGATGAAGACCGGCCCGCGAAACTGGAGAGCCTGGGCCACGTAGATGGTCCCCGGGCCAGGAAGCTGCATCGCGAGCACCGTAGACACGAACGACGCGCTCAGCATGCCGTGCGCGATGCGCTGCTTGAACATGCCGCCGGCCGCCGCCACCGCATCGACATGCGCCGGATTGAGGTCGCCCGTGATGCCGGCGAAGAGGTAGATGTCCGTTTCGCTGATGGTCTTGGTGAAGGCCGCGGAGTCGCCGGGCTGGAGCTGATCAAACGTTGCCATCCAGCAAGGATGGCAGAGCCGGAGCGGATTCGCCATCGCCGGACAGGCCGGGGGCAGGTGTAGTCTCTCCTCAGGCCGCGGAGTGGCGGGCCTCGGAAGACGTGGCCGCGAGCTCGCGGATGGGCGGCGCAGCGGCAACCGCGGCCGCGAGTACGTGCTGTGCGTGGCGGCCAACGGTGCTGGACGGCGTGCGGGCCGCCCGGGCGGGGGCGAGAAGCCACGCCAGTCCCTCGGATTCGACTGTGAAGCTGCGGACGCCTCGGCGGATGCCGGAAGCGCGGACCAGGCGTGCGAGGAAGGGAAGCTGTTCGCTGCGGGCAACGAAGGCGATCCGGAACCCCGTCTGGAAGCGAACCGCAAGGCTGGCAGCGAGGAGCATGGTGCCTGCGGGGCCGCGGCCCAGCTCGCGCAGGTCACAGAACGCGGCCTTCAGGTCGCTCGCCTCGGCGAGCGTGAAGGCTTGCGAGAGCGCGCGGAGGGCCTCGTCGGTCACGAGCTTGCCGCTGATCTCGACGCGCAGAAGCCCCTGACCGGAATCGACACGAATGGCGTACATCAGACTCCCCTTGCCTCCTCCGCTCCTCAACCTGTTGGAAGGATACGCCCAGTGTGCGGCTCTCCGGGGCCCGGCGCACTCGGGCAAACCACCTAGGCAGCTACCCTGCAGCCTCGAACCGGCTTCGCGGACCCGCCCGCTCGCGCAATACGACGGTGCAGCGCCCATGGAGAACGCGTTCGAGGCGGGCGGCGACGGCGCCGAGGTCGCGTTCGACGACACGGGGGAAGACGACGATTGCCCCCTGAACGATGGCTACCTCGTCGTATCCCCGGACAAAGCGCTTGAGCAACCAGGCGAGCTCGAACCCGGGCGCACCCCGCACCGGGCGGACCTCGAGGGCAGGCAGCTCGTCTCCCGTGAGCAAGGCGGTGGGAAGGGCGGTCGTTGCATCCCATGGAAGCCGGCGCCGCCACTGTCGCTTCGCCCGCGCGAGTGCTGCGCTAACCTGCTGGGGCGTCACGGGAATTGTCAACCAGTCAGCGGCGCCCGATTCCAGGGCCGCGATGAGTTCGTCGTGGGCCGTGATCGGGGCGAACAGGATTCTGGACCGCGATGCGGACTCGACCACGGGGCCGAAGTCAGACTGACGCGCGACTTCGACCAGGAGGACGTCGGAGTCCCGCGGTTCGGCATTGCGAGTGGCGACACCCATTGCCAGGCAGGATTCCTCGATCGTCGCCCGGGCTCCCGCATCGCCGACATCGACAGTCACCGTGATCTCGCGGAGATTCGGGTGGAGCCACTCGCCATACCTGCCGTCGAGATCGCGACCAGCCCGGCCCCGGGCTGAGCGCCCGTCGTCGGCGAGGCTCCCAATCCAGCCCTCACAGACCGCGCAAACGATGTAGGCGAGCCATGGTTGCACCGAGGACGCATCGTCCAGCCACTCCAGGAGGGCGATTGTCGGCCCAAGGTCGGTGCGGCAGACCTGGCACTGCCCGTCGAGGGCGAGGGACCGGCCGTTGGTGACGGGCGAGCCCAGGAGCGGGATCGGTTCGGAGGACGCTCGCCGGGCCTGGACGACCACCCCGGCGAGCCATTCAGAGCAATTGCCGCAAAGCGGATGCAACCAGCGCGGTTGTGCAGCCTCGGGGAGTTGGAGCCCACCCTGGCGCACGATCCGGCGCCGGAGCACCGCCCCGTTGGTCGCCGAGACCCTGCAGCAATCACAGGCGGGATCCGTCACTGGGCTGATGATCGAACCGAATTGCCCGAAGGTTGAGTCTCATGTAGGTGAATGATTCTGATCGGGCGCCGCAGTGACGCGGTCAGCGTTGCCGCACGGCCAGCGTGTGGCGGAGACCCGGCCCAAACGAGGGGAGCAGGCGATCGTCCTCGGCGAGGCGGGAGTGAAACGCAGACGACGCCATCTCGTCGCTCGCCTTGCCCAGGATGATCGCGCCGCCAGTCCGCACGAGACGGATCAGATCCTCGAAGACCGGAAGGCAGGCGGCGGCGGCGCCGTTCAGCGCGATGAGGTCGTATGGGCCGCTTAGCGCCGGCACAACCTCGACCACTCGACCGCAATGAACGCGCACGCGCTCTGCGAAGGCAAACCGCCGGAAGCTGGCCCCGGCGAGCGCCGCATGCCCAGGATCACGTTCGATCGTGTCGAGCCGGCCGGTGCGACCAAAGGCATCCACAACGTGGAGGCCTCCGTAGCCGAGGCCGGCATCAAGTTCCAGAACGTAGCTGGCGTGCATGGCGCGGACAAGCACGCCCATCTCCCGAGCGCGAAGGAACGTGGCGGGAATGGCATCGCAGCCGTGTTCCGCACAGTGAGTGACCGCTTCGTTGCGAACGTCGGCGAAGCGGTCTGGATGAAGCTGCGTGAGCGACTCGACGCGGTCCTCTGCGGTGGCCACGACGACATTGTACCTGCGCGGCGGAGCCGTCGTTCGGCCAGTGCGGGCGACGGGCTACGGCGCCTCCCGGCGTTCGGTTCCGATTCTGCGAAGGAGATCCTGATAGACGAGGTAGTCCTGGGCACCGGTCACGAGTACGCGATCGTCGAAGATCATCGTGGGCGTGCCCGTCACGCCCTGTTGCCGCGCGACCGCCGTTGTCCGATCGACAAGCTCGGAATAGCGCCCAACGAGAGCCTCCCGGCGAAACTGCTCTGCATCGAGCCCGCACTCCGCCGCTACGGAGCAGAGCGTGTCGAGGTCGCCGATATCACGAGCGTGCTCGAAGTACGCCTCGAAGAGAGCGTTGTGGACGCCTTCGAACTGGCCGTTGTCACGGGCGAATTCAGCAAGTTCGAGAGCTCGGTGGGAATTGGCGAGCCAGCGATTCGAAGCCAGCGTGATCCCGGACGCGGCAGCATAGGCCCGTAGATGATCGCTGTAGGCGCGGCCACGGCCCGTACGGCGAAGGAGCTCGTCTATGTCGCGCCCTTCGGGTGGGGTCTCAGGATGGAGTTCGAACGGCCACCATGTCACAGCGACGTTGAACTCGCGTTCGAACTGCGCCACCCGCCGGGCAGCGATGTAGCACCAGGGTCAAATGTAGTCGGAGATGACCGTGACCTTCAGCGGATGGCCTGCCATGGTCGCATTGTAGCTGCGCGCGCCGTCGGGGATCACGAGTCAGGTCGAACTCCGGCTGCGCGCAGAGCAGTGACGATGCGGTCCCCGGTCCCCGGCGGCGGGTCCATCTCAGTGGTCATGACAGCGACGCCGTCGATCGCCGTGCTGGAAGCAAGTGAGGCAAGGGTCTCGCCGAACAGCTCCCACCCGGCTTCCGCCCCGGACGCGAGCCGCCGAAGCACGCCGTCGGGCAGGCGGAACTCGAGGCGACGCTGGATCCCCTCGACGGCTGCTGGCGACAACAGGGGAACAGCCATGGCGACGACGCGAACGTCGGGGAATGCCTGTTGCGCGGTTTCGACTACGGGAACGAGGCTCGCGAGGTCGAATACTGGCTGGGTCTGGATGTACCCGGCACCAGCGCCCAACTTGTGCAGGAGATTCCTGACCGCGGCCGCGCGATCGGGAAGATACTGGTTCACCGTGGCGCCGACCAGCGCCCCTACAAGGGCTTCCCGGGCCATCGCCACCGCTTCGCGCACCGGCGGCGTGTCGATCCCGTCGGCGCCCGCGTGGTCGCCACGTACGCAAAGCACCTGCCGGATACCGGCATCGCGGGCGCGACTGAGATCGGCCGCGATCGAAGACCTGGTCGCGCCCCAGGTGACCAGGTGCCAGACTGGTTCGATGCCAGCGCGGAGGAGTTCGAGTGACGCGTCGAGGCTCGACTGGCGGTCAGGGCGCTGAATAACGTTGACTGCGTCCGCCCGTGTACCGATCCGGGTGGCACGGCGCAGCAGGACAGTGGGCGTCGAGCGCTGGGGCGGCGTGATCTCCAGCGCGACGGCGAGTTCGCCGGCTCGCCGCCGGTCGGCAAGAAGCATGGAAATCAGTCTGCCGGGCGGGCGAGTATGGGTCCCGCCAGCCCCTTCGCGGAACCATTCACGGCTTGAGCCACATGTTCTCGGCGCTGTGGTATCCGGCTGCGAACGGGAATGGAGCGGCATTGCGCACCTTCGCGCTGTAGACCGTGTAGACAAGGCGTGAACCCAGCCAGGCGGGGCCCGGAGCGTTGATTATGTCGCGCTGGATCTCCTGGACCAGTTCGCGGCGCTGGACCCGATCGTACATTCGCGATTGCTTCTCCAGCTTGGCGTCGAGTTCCCTGTTCACGTAGTCGCCGTAGTTGCGCGTGCCCCTGTTCTTCGTGTCACTGTGGTGGTAAAGCAGGAGTTGGGCATCCGGGTAGGGACCGGCCAGAAAGAGGGTGGTGGCAGCGCTGAACTGGCGTTGGGTCTCACGCGGGCGGAAGGTTCCATCGAAGTCCGTCCCCACGTTGTCGGTCTTGACGATGATCCCGACCTCGGCCAGGTTCGCCGCCACAACGTCGTGAACCCTTTCCATGTCGAAGGCGCTTACCGTGAGGAATGCGTCCTCAAATCCGTCGGGCACCTGGGCTGCCGCGAGAAGGGCCTTCGCTTCCCTGATCTCATTCAGGCGCGCGGTGTAACCAGGCAGCCGGGACAAGTCCGCCTCGGGGAGCGTCCAGGCCACACAGGCCGGACTCATTGGACCTCCAGGCAATCCCGCCCCGGAGAAAGCCGTGCCGTAGACTTGCCTGCGATCGATCGCCCGCGACAACGCGAGGCGGATGCGGGGATCGCGGTACCGGGCGCGTCCGTGATTGACCAACACGCACTCGCGGGTTGGAGTGGGCGCCGAGACCGTCACATACATCGGATCGCCTTCAAAGGTCCGCGCGAGATCCGCGGGAAGCGTGGCGGCGTCCGCTTGGCCGGACCGCAGCGCGTTGGCCAGGCGGTGGGGGTCGGTCTCGTGGCGATACTCCCAAACGTCGATCCACGCGCTGTTCTCACGCCAGTAGCCGTCAGGCCGGCGCTTGAGCGTGAATCCTCGGCCCGGTTCGAACGTCGCGAGTTCGTAGGGCCCGGAGCCTATGACATCAGTGGCGCTCGTGATCGCTTCCGGGCCCCGGGACGCAATCTCCTTCGGCAGGACGAAGTCGTACTGGTCGGCGAGTATGGCTACGAAGTCGGCCTGGGGGGTTTTCAGCCGGAACTGGACCGTGCGGTCGTCCAACACGGCTACGCGCTCCACGTTGGCGTAGTTTCCCGAACGCGGCGACCTGTTGGCGGGATTCTTGAGGCGTTCAAAGGTCAGCTTCACGTCCTCGGCGACAACCGGACGGCCGCCGACAGGCGGCCGGTTCTGCCATCTCGCCTCGGGCCGGATTTGGAAGGTCAGGACGGTCCCGTCACCGGGGATTTCGGGCAGCGTGAGCGCGAGGTCGGGCTCCGGAAGGCCCATCGGATCGCCCGTTCCGGTTCGCATCAGGAAGTTGCCAACCCGGGCCCAGAGATCGGCCGACTCGGTTTGCGCATCGACACGGTGGGGGTCGAGAACCGAGCCGACAGTGGCAAGCGGCCGGATCGTCCCACCTGATACCGGCTGTGCACCGCCGACCGACGATGTGGGAGTTGTTGGGAGTTGGCCCCCCTGACTGCTCTCGCCACGCTTGCCGCCGCCGCAGCCGGCAAGCGCGAGACCGGCGACTCCGGCGGCCATCGCTCCACCGAGCTCCATGAAGCGCCGCCGGCTCGATCGGAGCCGCCTCGCGCTATCCCAGTACGCGTCGCCGGTCAAGGCAATCGCCCTCCCCCAAGAACCAGGCTCGCCCAATTCCTGTCTCAGTGGCGAATTCTTGTTCGCCTGCCCTGATTACGTCAATCAGGTGACGGCCCTGGCAGCCCGGCCGACGCGATCAGCGGGGGGCAACGCTCTCCCCAAGGAGATGCGCGCGCGCTTCGGCGACGACGTACAGCGACCCAGTGATACAGACCAAGTCGTCTTCCGAGGCATGCGAAAGGGCCAGATCGACTGCGGCAGGAACTCCCTGCTCCGCCACGGCCGGCGGCCCAAGGAAGCCGACCTCCTCAATCATTGAAAGCGGATCGCGTGACCGTGCATTGCGAAAGCCGCAGCAGACAATCAGGTGCGCCAACCGCGAAAGCTCGATCCCCATTCCCCCGAGGTCCTTGTCGCGCGTGACGCCAATGACCAAGAAGCACCGCCGCCAGTCGAAATACTCGCGTAGCGTCGCGGCGAGAGCGGCCGCGCTCTCGGCGTTGTGGGCGCCATCAGCGACGATGAGCGGCTTCTGTCCCATGACCTCGATGCGCCCGGGCACGCGCGTTCGGGCGATGCCGCCGATGATGGCCGACTCCGGCATGTCATGCGCGGCCCGCCGCAGCGCGTCGGCCACTGCACCGGCCGTCACGGCATTGTCGACCTGATGGCGGCCAAGCATCTGCGACCGGAGCTGCCGCGTGCCCAACGGTCCGCGCACGCGAAACGCCTGTCCGTAGACGTGCTTCTCCAGGACCTCGCTCTCGTAGAGACTGGCCACGTCCAGGAGCCGGGCGCCTGTGGCTTCGCATCGCGACGCCACGACCTCCACGACCTCGGGCGACTGCTGGGGCGCAAGCACGCAGATCGAGCCCTGCTTTATGATACCCGCCTTGTCCCGGGCGATCGCCGCCGGGGTACTGCCGAGAATAGCCGTGTGTTCGAGCGAGATGGGCGTGATGACGGCGACTTCGGTTTCCGCGAAGACGTTGGTCGCATCGAAGGTGCCGCCAAGACCGACCTCCACGATCTGCCAGTTGACGTGGCGCGCTTGCGCACGTGTGAGCCAGAAGAAGAGCGCCGTGAGCACCCCGAACGTGCTGACGTTGCCGTGAACGCTTGCCTGCTCGGCGTCGACCGCCGGGCGGATTGCCTCCATCGCCGCCGCGAACTCCCCTGGTGAGATCGCCTCGCCGTTGAACGCGATGCGCTCAGTGAACGAATGCAGGTGTGGGCTCGTGAATAGCGCTGTGCTGGCGCCGGACTGCCGCAGGATGCCGGCGATCATCGCTGCCGTTGTGCCTTTGCCCTTCGATCCGGTGATGTGGATGGTCTTTCGGCCGTGCTGGGGGTTGTTCAATCTGGCGAGAAGCGACCGCACCGAATCGAGGCTCATGAGCGGATCCGCAGATTGCTGAACGCCCCGCTCCAGGTCCGAGAAGGAAAGGAGGTACTCCAGCGCTTCCGCGAAGTTCATCGCCCTATTCTAGGGCCCGGAACGCGCCCTTCGTCACGGGGCCGGATCGCCCACTTCGAAGTCGATCACCCGACGTGGACCGTCGATTCCCTGCATGAGCACGAGGCGCCGAGGGCCGATGCAGAACAGGTCCCCCTGCTCGATGAAGTGCGCCGAGAGCCGGTTCTTTGCCGCCAGCTCTGCCATGAAGACCGCATGACGAGTATCGGCCCGGGGAAGCCGGGAGGCGTAGCCCTCGATAACGACGCGGTCGAACGCCGTCCAGTCCGTGCGGATCACCTCGCGGTTGTCGATCAGGAACGAAGCCTCCGGCGTGGCTGCGATGTTGCGCGAGTGCTGGGATCCGGCCGCAGCACCGAAGAGCACCGTCCCATCGACGCGAAGGTGGAAGAGAACGAAGGTGACGTAGGGCGTCCCGTCTTCCGCGTGCATGGTCGCGAGGGCACCGCCGTATTGCCCCCGGGCGAGTTCGGCGGCAGCGGCAAGGATCTCAGGGCGAGATGTGGCGTCAGTCATGAGAAGGGGTTCTGGCGGGAGGCGGCGACCCGTGCCTCGGGCCCCGTCAGCTCGCAGCCGCCGCCGCGAGGTCGTAGCCGGGCACGAACTTGCGCCACTCGTGTTGTTGGCCCAGGTACTGGAAGAACGCATGGTAGACCGGCACACGAGGTGGCGCGGGTTCGTGGTGTAGCATCATGTGCGCTTCTGCCGGGGTGTGGCCGGCCTTGCGATGGTTGCAGGACTTGCATGCGCTGACCAGGTTTTCCCACGTGTGGGGCCCCCCCCGGTGACGTGGGACCACATGATCAAGGGTCAGGTCGCGGGTTTCGCGGCCACAGTAGGCGCACTTCCAGTCGTCACGCGTGAAGACCTCCTTGCGCGTGAGCCGGATCTTGGGTCGCGGACGCCGAATCATGGAGATGAGGCGAATGACCGAGGGTAGGGGAAATGTGGTGCTCGCAGTGCGCAGAACCTCGCGGCCGGTCTCGATGACCTCGGCCTTCCCGCGGAGCACCAGCACTATGGCGCGCCGCACGTTGCAGACGTTGAGCGGCTCGTAGTTCTGGTTCAAGACGAGCACTGAAGCGGAGTTCAAGCACATCCCGCCTTCGGGCCGATGGTACCAAATGCGAATTCGGCCGCGCAATTGTAACGACCGACACTGTGACGCTACTCAAACGTCAGAGCGCGTGCAGGAGTTCATCGAGCGACCGGATGATTCGAGAAGGCGCGACGGGCGAAGCCTGCGATGGTCCCCGCCCGTGGCGGTCGACCCAGACCCCCTGAATCCCAACGCGCATCGGCCCGGCAACGTCCGCTTCCAGGTCGTCTCCCACCATCCACGTATCGCGGGGAGCGACCCCAACAGCGCCGAGCGCCGCGCGGTAGACGCGCTCATCCGGTTTGCCGCAACCGAACTCTCCCTCGATGCAGATGAAATCGAAGTGCTTTGCGAGACCGAAACGTTCGATTTTGCGGCGTTGAAGGGGCGCGGGACCGTTGGTCAGGAGCGCAGGCGCAAGCCCCGAAGCACGGAGCTGCAGCAGGACACCAACTGCACCTGGAAACGGGATGACTGCCTGATCGCGCTGCCGGCGGTAGGCATCAGCGATTTCCTCGGCGAGAGCCGTGTCACTTCGGTCGAGGGAGTGGAGCGCTTCGATCACCATCCCCACCGTCGCGGCTCGCAGGTCCGCCGTGCTCCTCCGCTCGTGGTCCGGGTCCGACT
>CAZCDK010000105.1:0-1335 GCA_964497285.1 uncultured Anaerolineaceae bacterium
TAGGTCGATGCGGCCATACGCTCGGGCCTATTGGGTCCGTGGAGCAGCAGTCAGCTGTCGCCTGATCTCCGTCAGGTGCTCGAAGCGGGGCTGAGGGCGCAGGGCGTGACAGTCGACTCCGCCCTCGATGATCCGCGGGTGCGCTCGGCATTTGCGGGTCTCGTCCTGCGCGGGAGGTATCTGCAGAACCTGGGTAAGTCGAGGTCGCAGGTTCTCCCGGACCTGAGGAACCGCGCCTCAATTGTCATCATCGATCAGGATTTGGCTCCACCGGTAGGGGGCAGGCCGTAGTGCGTCTCGCTCATGCCTGAGGGGCCTTCGGGTGTTCTCCTTTCGCTCGCCGCGGCAATCGTCGTTGCCGTGGCGAGCGTTGCCTGTGAGGATGACGCAGCCACCAGCCCGAGCGAGACCCCGCCGACCCCCATCGCTTTTCAGACGCCGCCGGTCCCAACGGGCGACTATGGGATTACCGAATTCTCTCCTCAATGCGACGCAAAGATCATCAGCGTCGCGCGTGGGGAGGCAAAGCTCCGCGACGCTATCTTCGTCTGCGAGACACCGATGCAGTGGGCCGGAGCGGTCATCCGGTATCCCTCTGCGCTGGGCCCCAATTCGGACAAGGGCGAGATCTTCATGCCGCTTGTCCAGATGTGCTTCAGGACCTCCCCGGCGGAGTTCGCTGCTTCCAGGCTGTGCCAGGCGATGGTCGGCGGACGTACGGTGACGCCTTGAGGCGGAGCCCCGCCGAACAGCGGTGTAATCTACCGCCATGCTGAACTCGATCGCGGCCTTCCTCCGCTTCTTCGACGCCGTCAACCGGCGGGCGATGCGCGACATCGCCGCACTCCCACCGCAGGCCGACGGCTGGACGCCCGCCACCGGCGACGGCGAAGGCGCCTGGAGCATCAACCAGCTCGTCGGGCACATGGCCGGCTCGCGGCTCTACTTCGCCACCGCCTACCGGGGAGAGGGGTGGATCAGCCCCGGCGCTCCCGACGTCAGCCGGCGCGACGCGTGGGTGCCCGCGCTGGAAACGAGCGCCACGCAGTTCCGCCAGAAGCTCGAAGGGACGCCCGACGAGTGGCTCCAGCGCAAGGTCCGCATGATCGACACCGACGGCGAACTCTCGGGCTGGCGGGTGCTGATGATGATGGTCGAGCACGACATCCATCACCGCAGCCAGATCGACACCTATGCGGGGCTCAACGGCTGGGAAGTCCCCCAGATCTACGGCCGCAGCGCCGAAACGATCGGCGAGCGCCAGGCGGACCAACGCGCGAAGCACGGGCTCACCGGTCCGGGGAACAGCCTGTAGCGAGTGGCGAGGCATGAGGG
>CAZCDK010000105.1:1435-9791 GCA_964497285.1 uncultured Anaerolineaceae bacterium
AGCACGGGCTCACCGGTCCGGGGAACAGCCTGTAGCGAGTGGCGAGGCATGAGGGCCCCGCCTCCGCCCCGGGCGCGGATGCCGCTATTTGATGATCCCGGCGCGGCGTAGCTGATCGATTTCGCTCTCGCCCATGCCGAGCCATGCGTGGAGCACGCCATCGGTGTCGCCACCGTGCTCGGGCATCGGCTTGCCGGCCACCGTTGGCGTCCCCGAAAGGTGCATGGGCGAGTTCGGCAGCTTCAGGCTCCCGGGCTTGCCGTAGGGCAGGGGGATATCCACCAGCATGTTCCGGGCAGCGACATGGGGGTCGTCGAAGAGCCCGGCGATCGTGTTCACCTTGCCGATCGCGCAGACGTTCGCCGGCTCGATGATGGCGAACCACTCGTCCGTGTTCTTCCTTCGGAGCGTGGCCTCGAGCTCGTGTTCCAGGGCGTCGATGTTTTCGAGGCGGGCGCGGTTGGTCACGAAGCGCTCGTCGAAGACAAGGTCGTCACGCTCGATGAGGGCGCAGAACAGCTCCCACTCCTTCACGTTAGCAATCACGAGGTGACCGTCCCTTGTGGGAAAGGGGCCAAAGGGCGCGAGCAGCGCGTGGCGGCTGCCCTGGCGCGTCGGGTGCTCGTCGAAGGCCGACTGGCGCACGATCGCGTTCTCGCAGAGCGCCATCTGCGCTTCCATGAGCGCCACATCAAGCATCTGGCCTTCCCCGGTGGCGTCACGGGCCCGCAACGCGGCAAGGATACCGAGGGCCAGGTAGAGCCCGCCGACCATGTCGCCGACGCTCACGCCGATGCGTGTGGGCGGCCCCTCGCGCTCGCCGTTTAGGCTCATGGTGCCGCCCATGGCCTGGGCGACAGCGTCCACCGCCGCCATCCCGCTGTAGGGGCCAGTCTGCCCGAATCCGCTGAGGGCGGCGTAGACCAATCGTCGGTTCTCGACCCGCAGCGCTTCGTAGCCGAGCCCGAGGCGATCCATGGCGCCGGGACGGAAGTTCTCGGTCACAACGTCCGCCTCCCGCGCGAGGCGCTTCACCAGCGCCGCGCCTTCCACGGTCTTCAGGTCGATGCAGATGCCCTTCTTGCCCCGGTTCGGGCTGAAGAAGAAGGTCGAGATCCCTTCGTAGTACGGCCCGAAGCCGCGCTGCTTCTCGTCGTTCTCGGGGTACTCGACCTTGACGACCTCTGCACCGAGGTCGGCGAGCTGCATCGTCGCGAACGGCCCCGCCAGCGCCCAGGTGAAGTCGAGCACGCGAATGCCGTCGAGCGGGCCGTACACTGATCAGGCCCGCCCGCGGATCACTGCGAGATGGGCGCGCATGTTGGCGGGCAATTCCGGCAACGCCTCGGCCAGCGGGGAAACATCGGCAAGGTCCTTGAGGTGTTCGCTCGCCCTGTGCGGGGTCTCTCTCGCGGCGGCGATCTTGCTGGCGAGGAGATCCACGGGGGGAATCACCCGTTCCAGGAAGCCCGAGTGGTCAGCCACGACAGCCTTCCAGAACGCCAGCGCACTCATGTGCCAAGCGTAGCGCAGATTTGTGCGAGCGGGTGCCCGGGAGCGTTCCCAAAGGTCAGCGTCCCTGGAATCGAGGCGGGCGCTTTTCGGCGAAGGCTCGCTGGCCCTCGGCGGCGTCCTCGGCCCGCATGATCTCCGTGTAGAGCCGCGCCGCCACCCGCACACCCACGCGAAAAGTCATGTCGAGCCCGCCATCGCAGGCGGCCTGCTTCATCGCCTGGAGCGCGAGCGGCCCGTTTGCGCAGAGGCGGGCGGCCCACTCCATGGCCGTGTCTAGCAACTCGGCCTGCGGCACAACCCGGTTCACCAGGCCGATGCGGTACGCCTCGGGGGCATCGATGCGATCGCCGAAGAGGATCATCTCCATCGCCATGCCGAAGGGGATGTAGCGCGCCAGCCGCTGGATCTGCCCGCCGCCGGCAACGATGCCGCGCTTCGCCGCCATCGTGCCGAAGGTCGCGTTCGGACTGGCAAGGCGCAGGTCGCAGCCCAACGCCAACCCCAGGCCAGCGGCGAGGCAGTGGCCGTTGATGGCGGCGAGGACCGGCTTCCAGATGCCCTCGGGAGTGAGACGGCCTTCGTTGCGCCGCCGGCTCCAGTCGTTGGCGCTGTCGGCGGCGCTCTTCACCAGGTCGCGCCCCGCACAGAACGCCCTGTCACCGGCCCCGGTGACCACAGCCACGAACAGGCCGTCGTCGTGCTCGAACTCGTCCCAGGCGTCGGTGATCTGGTCGAACATCTCGGAGTCGATGCTGTTCATCGCTTCGGGGCGGTCTAGCGTGATTACGAACGTGCGGTCGTGGCGGCTGGTCTGAATGGGCATGGATGCAGACTACGAGTTCGCGGGCCCGATGCAACCAGCCCCTAGCCCGAGGTCTCCCGGCGAGCTTCGACCGCGGCCGCCCCGTCCAGGGCGGCGAGCAACTCCGCTTTGCGCGCCACAAAGCCAGCCGAAGTGACGATGGTGGGTGGACGCGGCCTTTCGAAGGGCACTTGCACCTCCGCCGCCAGGCGGCCCGGCCGTGGCGTCATCACGTGGACCTCGTCCGAGAGCACCAGGGCCTCCTCGACGTCGTGGGTGACAAGCAGGACGGTGCGACGATCGCGGCCGAGGACGTCCTGGAGCCACTGGTGCATCTGGCGGCGGGTGATGGCATCGAGAGCGCCGAACGGTTCATCGAGGAGCATGACGTCGGCCGGGATCAGGAAGGTCCGGAGCAGCGCGAGCCGTTGCCGCATGCCTCCACTGAGCTGCCCCGGCCAGGCGCTCTCGAAACCGGAGAGCCCGAACACATCCAGCAATTCGGCCGCGCGTTTTCGCGCTTCGCGCCGGGGGACGCCCGCGATCTCCGCTCCCAGCGACGCATTGGCCAGCGTCCGCCGCCAGGGCAGGAGCAGGTCCTTCTGGGGCATGTATGCCGCCAGCCCCGGGCGCCCGATCGCGTTCTCCCCCCAGACCAGGGCCTCGCCCCCGGTCGGCAACAGCAGGCCCGCAAGGATGCGCAGCAGCGTGCTCTTTCCGCAGCCGCTGGGCCCGACAACGCTCACGAACGCGCCCGCCGGCACCTGCAAATCGACGCCATCGAGTGCCATGACGCTCCGGCCGCGGGTCGTGAACACCTGGCGGAGGCCTCGGAACGCGATGGCGTTCTCAGTCATGCGTCTACTTCTTGGGAAGGTATTCGTTCGTATAGGCTGATTTCACGTCGATCTGTTTCGTAGTGAGTCCGGAGTCGCGCAGGAACTGCTCGAACTTCACCCACGTGTCGAGGTCCTGCACACCCCACTGGCGGCCCTTGTCCACGAAGTGCGTGGTCATGTATTGCGAGCTCGTTGTCACCAGCGTCTTGTCCGATTCCGGTGCGGCCTTCATGAGGATGCTGGCTGCCTCCGCCGGGTTCTGCATCGCGAACTCATACCCGCGCGACACGGCCGACATGAACTTCCGCACCGTGTCGGGGTTGTCCTTCAGCATCTTCTCGTTGGCGACAAAGACCGGCGTGTACCAGTCGGGAATGCACCGGAAGTAGTCGCTGAAGGGCAGCGAGCTCACCTGCTTGTTCTCGACCTCGCGAGCGCGGATGACGTCCCAGGATTCGAAAACCCAAACGAAGTCGAAGCGGTTCTGCTCCATGCCGGCGAGGTAGTCGATGTTTCCTACCTCCACGAACTTCACCTTCGCCGGGTCGCCCCCGTCGCAGGAGACGAGCTTCTTGATGAGCGCGGTCTCCAGTGCGCCACCGAAGCCACCATAGGTCTTGCCTTCGAGGTCCTTCGGCCGCTTGATGCCATCGCTCGCGAGCGACATCAGGCTCGATCCGTTGTGCTGGCGGATGGCGCCGATCGAGACGATCGGAACGCCTTCAGCCCGGGCGGGTACCACCGATTCCTGGATTGAGATGCCGAAGTCGGCTTTGCCGTTGGCTACCACCTGTTCGACGCCGCCCGCAGCCGGTTCCACGATCTGCACATCGAGGCCCGCGTCCCTGAACCAGCCCTTCTCCTTTGCGACGTAGATGCCGCTGTGATGGGTGTTCGGCGTCCAATCGAGCATCAGCGTGACATTCCTCAGCCCACCGCTGCCGCCACTGTCGTCGCCGCAGGCGAAGACCGTAAAAGGAACCGCACTGAGCAGGAACGCCAGCGCAGTGATCCGGGTTTTCATCTTTCTTTCTCCTGTTCGTATACGTACATCCACGGCGACACAAGGCGGGCGAGGAGGTGGACGATGCCAAACAGAGCAATGCTGGTCAGCGCAACCACAACCACGGCCACGAAGATCTGGTCGACTCGGAACGATCTCTGGGAACGGGTGATGAACAGGCCGAGGCCAGAACTGGCCCCTACCCATTCGCCGATGACGGCGCCGACGACCGCATAGGCCGCGGCGATCTTGAGGCCCGCGAAGAACGCGGGCAGGGCCGAAGGCAAGAGCACATAGCGCATGACCTGCAGGCGCCCGGCACCCATGGAGCGGACGAGGCCAACCATCTCCGCGTCAGCCCCGGCCAACGCCTCGGCGGTGCTGACGACGATGGGAAAGAACGCGATCAGCGCGACGACGACGATCTTGGGCGTCATCCCGAAACCGAACCATGCGATCAACAGCGGCGCCAGCACCACCATCGGGATCGTCTGCGAGACTACGAGCAGCGGGTAGAGCACGCGCCGCACAAGCGGCAGGCTCGCGATCAGCACCGCCAGGACCACACCCACCACCGCCCCGTAGATGAGCCCGAGGACGGCCTCCGTCACGGTCGTCCGAATATGACCGGGGAGCACCCCTCGCACATCGAGAAACGCGCTCCACACGCGCGACGGAGCCGGGAGGATGTACGGCTTCGTGTCGAAGACACGCACCCATGCCTCCCAGCCGCCAACCAGCGCGGCGAACAGGAGTACTGCCGGAGCGTACTCCCACACCCGCGACGTTGTTGATCCCACCAGCCTTCTGGCTGGACCGTGAGCCGTGATCGTGAACTCGCCGTCGCTTCCGGCCATCGTTGCTACCGGAACTTCGACGTCAGGCTGTCCATGGTCGGCGCGCCTCCGCCCGCTGCCTGTTCGACCTTGATCACGGACACGAGACTGCGGGCTCCGGCCGCAAGGCACGCCTCGTGGACCCGGCGCACAATGGGCCACACCGCGTCGGGCTCGCCTTCGAAGGTGGTACCGAGCGGCGAGACCTCGTAGTGCAGGCCCGACTCCTGGACGACACGGATGGCGGCGTCGATGTGCGCCCACCGATCTGTCGCGGTCCCGGGTGGGTTGGCGAGGCACTGGATCTCGACGATCATCGCCGAACCTCCTCGCCGGAACGTGGGGATACGGTCAGTTCATGGGAATGGAGGTTGGTATGCAGCGGCTCTTCCTTTTCCGCCGCCCGGGAGCCGGGAGTCCCGGGTTCCGGGCAAGAAGAAAAGCCCGGAAAGCCCGGACTCGAAGAAGCTCTCGTAGTCCGACCGCTTTCCCTCCGCACGTATCAACGTGGTCAGGTTCAAGGGGTTTGATCTCAGCCCGCAGGCACCCCCAGCGATCCCGAACAGCTATGTGGTTGTCAGCCTAGAGGCTACACCGCGCCCGGGCGCGCCGCAATGGCAACATTCTCAGGTTCCGGGTTCACTGGTTCGGATGATGCCAACGGCTGGGGAAACGGATTCTGGTCGAGGCCTTCACGGCCCTACGAAAGCACCCACCGGCCGGTCTGAGTCACAGCCTGAAGCGTGCCCAGGACACCGCAACCATCGAACTGCAACGGCGCCATCACCGCCGAATCAACCGTTGGAGGGGTGTAGTACGTGGACCCCTTGGTCCGGCGCCGGGGCCGGCTCGTGCCGTGAATGGATTTCTCAGCCCACACCCGAGCGTGCGCCCGGGCTACTTCCAACTGATCCGTCTGCTGGGGCGTGAGCCAGACTTCGCCCTCCGCATCCGGCTCGACTTCCAGCGTGAGGGCAAGGGTCGCTGTCGATGTGGTGTAGACGGGGACCTTGATCTTTTTCATGACTTCGGCCCTTTTCTCCTGGTTCGGTTATCGTCCTCCCAGATCTTTGGATCAGGGGAGTACGCGGTAACGAGTGTCATCGGGCTCCGCTCAAATCCTATCACTACATGCATCGGCTCGCCGTTTGGGGCCTCACACAGGATCAAGCACGATCTACCCTTGTTGTCCTCCGAATAGACCCGGAGCACTTCGGGGCGATCCTTAACAACTCCAGCTTCCACAAGTGACGGCGTGGGACGGTCATCGGTGACAACTCGCTCCCAATGGTGAAGGCTCACGACGAAGCGCCTCGCCCGAAAGGCTGCGACGATGCTATCCAGGGGCTCCGCCATCCGCCCAGTCCTCGCGCGCGATCCCCAGTCCGGTGTAGAGCTGATACGGCAATGCGATCTCCAGCCCGTTGTCGCGTTCGTATTGCTTCAGGTTTCGTCGGAACAGCATCGTCATGACCTTCGCCTGTTCGAGTGACATGCGAACGGTCACCTCATCCTTCGCCTGCCCCGGCTTCCCTGGGTTGGGGTGAGCCTCGTTGGTCCCGAAGGTCACGGCGACGCCGTAGGGCGAGACCGAGAACCGGAACGCATCTGAATAGACTTCCAGCGGCGGATCGGCCATGCAACCCACTCCCTTGCGTTTGGAAAGTGCGCAAAGTGTAGCCGAAAGAATCAAGTCCGTGTGCAAACCGAGTCGTCGCTCACCCGATGTCTACGAACCTGCGCAGCACGCGGTCCTCAGACACGGGAGCGCATACCACATCGGCTACCCCGCAAGCGCCGCCTTCAGACGGTCGATCTGCGGCACCGGGCTCGGGTCGATCCCGTTCAGCAGCGCCAGGTAGCATGACACGTAGTCGCCCCAGGCCGTCCCGAGGACGATCTGTTCCAGCGCCTGCTGCCCGGCCACCCGGATGCGATGCACGGGCACTGCCGACTCCTCGAAAAGCGCCGCCGTCACATCGAAACGCCGCCGGACGCGTTCGTCGTACAGTTGGGAATCGAGGGTCACGAGCGAAAGGTTCGCCCCGGCTTTGCCAGCCGTCGCGAGCCCGACGATGAGGTTGTGGTCCGCCTCAGGGAGTACGTCGGTGGCGCCGAGCATCTTCCCGTTCTCGGCGAGCTGGTTCTTGAAGCGCGCCGCCACCGCTGCCAGGTGCTCGGCTCCGAGGACCAGCGGCAATCGCCCCGCCAACACCTCCGCGAGCTGCTTCGCCGCGTTCCGCCCGGCCGCGACCCCAATCCCGATTTCATGCGTAACGAAGGCGTCGTGGAGCGTCGCTACCGCGGCCACTTCGGCCTGGCCGATGGAGAGCAGGTTGAGACGGGCTCCCAACCGCAGCAGCGGCGCGAGGCTGTGCGGCAGGGCTGCGCGCGGCGCCGATCGGTAGGTGAGGGTGAACACGGGAACGCCATCGGCCCGGGCGCGCTCCGCCAGCTGTCCGCCCGTGGTGACGGCAAGAACCATGGCCCCCCGCTTCCAGGCGTCGTCGTAGCACGCGAGGCTCTCCTCCGTGTTCCCGCTGTAGGAGGAGATCACGACGAGCGTGCGGTCCGCAACGAAGTTTGGCAGGACGTAGCCGCGAACCACGCTCACCGGGATCTCGGCCGATCGCGCGCAGAGTGCGGTGAAGTAGTCACCCCCGGTCGCCGAGCCGCCCATGCCTGCGACAACGACGCTGGTGGCCCGCTCGGCCCCGGCGGGCAGTTCCAGGTCCTCGCAGGCCTCCCATCCCCTGAGAAGCTCCGCCCCGAGCGCATCCGCGTGGTCGAGCATCCCGGAGACGTCAAGGCCGTACACGCCCGGGTCGTCGAGGCGGCTCACGAGGCCACCCCTGCGATCGCCTTCCCTGCTTCGAGTACCGGTTCCACGAGTGCCTCCGAACGTACCTCGGTGTAGATCCGCAGCAGCGGCTCCGTGCCCGATAGGCGGAGCAGCAGCCAGCCTTCGTCGATCCTGAACCGCCATCCGTCCGTCCTGTCGCTCGAGATCACCGGCCTCCCGGCGACCTCGGCCGGGCGCGCGGCGTCGAGCCGCGCCTTGACGGCCGCGTTCGACCCGGGCGGGAGTTCGAAGTCGAGCCGCCGGTAGTAGTGCGGCCCCGTGATGGCGAAGACCCGCTCCAACAGTCCGGAAGGCGGAACGCCGGTGGCGGCCACATAGTCGAGGAAGAACAGCCCGGCGAGGATGCCGTCGCGCTCGGGCAGGTGACCCCGGAAGCCGTAACCGCCGGATTCTTCGCCGCCGATGAGGGCGTCGCGCTCCATCATCAACGGCCCGATGTGTTTGAAACCGACGGGCGTTTCGATGCACTCGACGCCGTAGTGGCCGGCCAGCAGGCGC